>CAYYSD010000113.1:0-10335 GCA_964474285.1 uncultured Anaerolineaceae bacterium
GAAGGGGGTTTTCAGGCCGCGAAAGGCGATTCTTTAGTCACCACTGGACGAACATGGGCATGACGACGTGGACGTAGTCCGGGTCGCCGACGGGGCGGAAGACGCCCTGGGCGCTTGCGCTGGTCATTTCGAGGGCGACTTCGCCGCTGAGGGCGTTGAGGACGTCCTGGAGGTAGCGGCTGTTGAAGGCGATCTTGGCTTCGTCGCCTTCGAGTTCCGCGTCGATCTCACCCTGGTTGTCGCCGACTTCTTCGGCCTTCGCGCTGATGAGGAGGCGGCCGGGCATTCCGTTCCCGGGGTGAAACTGGAGCCGGATGATGCCGGAGCCATCGCGCGCAAAAATGGCAGCGATGCGGACTTCGCGCTTGAATTCATCGACGTTGACCGTGGCGCGGGTGTTGTAGTTCGCGGGGATGAGGTTGCCGTAGTTCGGGAATGTCCCCTGGATGAGCTGGGCAACGAGCTCGACGTCGGTCATGGCAAAGATGACCTGGGTCTTCTGCGGGTTGATGCGCATTTCGACGGGTTCGCTGGCATCGTTGACGAGGCGTGAAAGCTCGCGGAGGGCGCGCGCGGGTACGATGACTTCGAAGGGCTCGGCATCGGCGCCGAGGGCAACGGTCGCCACGGCGAGGCGGAAGCCGTCGGCAGAGGCGAACGTCACGACCTTGCCGTCGCTCTTGACCTGCACACCGGTGAGCACCGGGCGCGAGTCGTCGCTCGCGGCGGCGAACTCGACGCGTTCGATAGTGCGGCGGAGGGCTTTGGGGTCGAGCTGGAGGGATATGCCGTCGGTGAAGCCGGGCAGGCGGGGGAAGTCCTCGGCATCCATGGCGTTGATCGAAGACTCGTTGCGTGCGCACTCGAGCTTGAGCTGGCGGGCGCGGTCGGGGATCTCGAGGTTCACGGTGCCGGGTGGGAGGGAAGTGACGAAATCGCTGATCAGACGCGAAGGGACGGTGGTGGCGCCGGGATCGTCGATCTTGGCCCCGACCCACGCGCTCATGGAGATGTCGAGGTCCGTCGCGGCGAGCTTCAGCCGGCCGTTCTCGGTCTGGAGGAGGACGTTCGCGGTAATCGGGAGGGTAGAGCGCGTGGCCACAGCACGCCCAACGATGCTGAGCCCGCGCTGGAGATTTTCCTGGAGGACTTGAACTTTCATGTGTCTACCCGCCTGAGCAATTGTGCTCCACCCGTGGGGATTATAGGCGTCCCTCCGGCAGGGGGACAAGGAGAGCGCATAGGCGGCTAATCAATTGAGGGGAACCTCAGGGCGAACGTCATCCTGCCCACTCCTGTCCGGCAGTGCTGGGGTGATGCACGTCCAACCGAGCCGATCCCCGGGTCCACCTGTTGCCCGACCGAGGGTGCCGAGCAGTGGGGCGACGGGGCTCAGCGGGTTGGTCAAGACGGGGAAAACACCGAATTGACGATTAGTTTGTTACGAAAAAGTGAGGCAGTGGCTAAGCATCCTGCCTTATACTGGTGATTCACCGTGTACATCTTTGATCTGCAAATGGCCAACTATCGCAATTACGTCCGCGCGAGTGTACGCCTCGACAAGGGTTTGAACCTGTTCGTCGGAGACAACGCGCAGGGCAAGAGCAATTTGCTCGAAGCTATCTATCTGCTGTCTACGCTGCGATCGAGCCGGGCCAGCAGCGATGCGGACCTCGTGCGGCGTGATGTGCTGCCATCGGATTTCCCGGTCGGGCGGCTGACCTGCCAGGTGGAACGGTCCGCCGGCAACCTCCATCTGGAAGTAGCCGTTGTCGGGCGGACGACGGATTCGAGCCACCGGGCGGGCAAGCGGGTGCGCGTGAACGGGGTGCCGAAGCGCGCCTCCGACGCTGTTGGCCAACTCGCGGCCGTGCTCTTCACCACGCTCGACATCGACATCGTGGCTGGTCCGCCGCTGCTGCGCAGGCGCTACCTGGACATGATGATCTCGCAGGTGGATCGCGGCTATCTGCGTGCGATGCAGCGGTACGCGCACGTGCTCCCGCAACGGAACAGCCTCCTGAAGCGTGTCCAGAACCGGGAAGCGTCGGCGAGCGAGTTGAGTTTCTGGGACCAGGAACTGGCACACGCGGGCGGCATCATCTTCCAGGCGCGGGCCGATGCGTTGGGCCACATCATCCCGCAGGCGGCCTTCCACATGGATCGGCTGAGCGACGGCCAGGAGCAGCTCGACATTCTCTACCGCCCGGCGATTGGTGGGCAGAACGAGACGGATTCGCCCATCGACGAGACGGAGTGGACGGCGCGCATGCTCAAGGCGCTCACGGCGATGCGTTCTCGCGAGATCAGCGCTGGTGCGACGCTTGTGGGTCCGCACCGGGACGACTTCAGTGTGGAGATCAATGAGGCGCCGGCGGATTCGTTCGCCTCTCGGGCGCAGCAGCGCACGGCAGCCCTTTCGCTGCGCATCGCGGAGGCAAGTTACCTGCGGAGGGCTCTCGGCGACGACCCTGTGCTGTTGCTCGATGACGTCTTGAGCGAACTCGACGCGCGCAGGCGCAAGGGCGTACTCGAATTCCTGGACACCTTCCAGCAGACAATTGTGACGACCGCGGAGCCGGATCGCGTGCGCGATGTGATGACGAAGGCGAGCGGGCGCTTCGTTGTCGTGGCAGGCACGCTCACCCGTTTCGAAGGCGAGTAAGCTCCCATCGGCAAGCGGCGGAATCTGATCGTTGGGGGAGCGCTCCTCCTGGGCAGCGCCTATTTTCTTGGCGGCCTTGCCATCCTCACGGTGCTCACCGATCTCGAACCCGATCCCCAGGAGCGCCTGTTCCGTATCAACGTCGCGGTAGGGACTGCGGTCGTCGCGCTAACCCTGGGGGGATTCCTGGTCTGGCAGGCGGCTTCGTCCCTCGGCGGGACCATGTCGCGGGCAATGCATCACTGGTTGCCATGGCCGCTGCTCGCTGCTTTCCCTTCGCTCGTCCTCCTCGGGCAGTTGCAGGTGACGAATCCGGAGCGCCTTCCGTGGGTGTTCCCGTTCGTGAACGTTGGCATCGTCGCCATTCCATCGCTTGTTGCCGCGATGACGGTTGCGGGGCGCTACGCGCGGACGAACCCGCTCTCGTGGCCGATGAGCTGGCGCGAATGGACGAGCGGCATCATCTACGGTGCGTTGGGCGCCACGTCCATCGCCGCGGTCATCAACACGACGTACTTCGCGGCGATGGCGGTGGTCCTGGTTGCAGCGAAGGGTGATGACTCGAGCGGCGTCATCGATGGCCTGACGACGCTGCCACGCGGGTGGGGCATCTTCTTCGATATCTCCGTACTGTCGATCGTGGCGCCCATCAATGAGGAGTTCTGGAAGGGTGCGATTGTGGCGCTGTTCTTCTTCCGCAGGGGAGGCGCCGCGCGCTGCTTCTGCTGGGGTGTGCTGGCCGGCACAGGCTTCAACCTGATCGAGACGTTTCAGAACAGCCTGAGCGTGGTGAGCCCTGACGTCGTCGCGGACCGCACCATCGGCAGCCAGTGGTGGCTGTTCGCGCTGGCGCGCGCCGGCGCGGGCACCATGCACGCGGCCGCGACCGGGTTCGCCGCGCTGGCGTTCTACGGGCTGTTCCGTCACCGTCCGAAGCTTCTGCTCGGATACCTCCTGGCGATCAGCATCCACGGCAGCTGGAACTTCCTGGTCTACGTCATCGAAGGCGACGCCTTCTTTTCGCAGTCAGGGCCGGATTCCGTGGTGCTCGACATCCTCGGCGTAGCCGGGCTCATCGCGCTGTTTTGCGCGGCTGCCGTGCTGCTGTGGGTGGTGCCGGCGAAGCTGCGCGACGAGTCGCCGGCACCCATCTACCAGGCCCTGGGCATGCTCCCGGCGAGTGCGCCGGCGAACTACCTCTGGCCGAAGAACCCGTTCGCGGCGGCGCCGCGAGTGATGCGCCCCAAGGGATCGACTGGCCCGTTCTTCACCATCTGAGGCCGCCGGGTCAGCGCCTGTCTCACGGGCCGAGCACTGGCGGCAACTCCCCGGCCGGGACGCTGACTCGGAGCGCGTGCGGTTCGATGGTGAAGTGGATCGGGGAAACTCCCACGGGATCGCCGTCGAGCTGGTAGGGAATGCCGGCGGTTTCGACGTCGAGTTCGCTGACCCGGCTTTCCAGGACGTGGGCGTGGCCGTGGAGGCGCCCCAGCGCAAGGCGGATGGCAAGCACTGCGCCGTCGCGGCGGGTGTGCGGCGTGAGGGCGACGAGGTCGAGCAAACCGTCGCGGGCGTTGGCGCCTTTCGAAAACTGGACCACTCCCCCATAGAGCCGCGTGTTGCTGATGATCATCACGGCGACGGGAGCCTCGCCGATGAGCGCACCCGAGCGCCAGCGCAGCGGCCGGGGGTGAAGGCCGGGAAGTTCGCGCGCTCCTTCGATCACGTAGGCGAGCGGGCCTGTTCGACGCTTGATGGCTGGATTCACGCGTGAGGCGATAGCCGCATCCCAGCCGATGCCGGCCATCAGGAGGAACGGCTCACCGTTGGCCCGGCCCAGGTCGATGTGCACCGTTTGGCCCGCGAGGTGGGCATCGACGGCGGCGCGGAAGCCGCGAGGGATCCCCGTTTCCTTGACCCAGACGTTCGACGTGCCGCCCGGAAGCGCGGCCAGGGCGGTGTCCGAGCCAGCGAGACCCGCTGCAGCCTCCCGCAGGGACCCGTCGCCCCCGGCCACGAAGAGCAGGTCGTCGCCACGCTCCGCGGATGCCCGGGCGGCTGCCCGCATTTCGGCCGCCGAACCAGGATGTTCCAGCCGGACGACAAAGCCGCGGCGCTCGATGTAGCGTGCGGCTGCCTCGCCATCCCAGCGCTTCCTGACCCGACGGGCGATCGGGTTCGCGATGATCGTAGCCCGCCGGGGAGCCCCTTCGGATTGCCGCGCCATGTGGGCGACCGTACCATACCGGGCACAATCCTTCCTTCCCCGGAGCCCCCTTGATCACGGTAAAGCACCTCGACCACATCAGCATGGCCGCGGAGAACTGGCGCACGCAGTCGGCACTCCTGGAAAAGCTGCTCGGTTTCAAATTCCTCCACGCCTTCGGGTCATCCAGCACGGCCGGGTTCGGCGGCTGCGTCAGCCAGGTCCCGGGTACGGAGATCGAATTCGAAGTGCTCGAGCCCTTCGGGAGGAACAGCTTCGTGCGCAGGTTCCTGGACGAACAGGGACCCGGTCTTCATCACATAACGATCGAGGTTCCGGACATCGACGAAGCGGCGGCCGAGCTGCAGCGGATGGGGATCACGCCGTTCGGCGGCGTCAGCGACGACGGGCAGTGGCGGCTGACTTACATCCATCCGAAGGACAGCGGCGGGATCCTCTGGCAGCTGTTCACTCCGAAAAAAGTGCCGGAGCCCATCGATCGGAGCACGACCCCGGGTGCGGTCGGCCTGAAACGGGTCGACCACGTCTCGATGGCTGTCGAAGACCTCGACCGGCAGGTCGAGTGGCAGGAACGCGTCTTTGGGATGGTGGTCAACGGACGCTGGAGCGACCAGGACCTCGGTTATGACGGTGTGACGATGGACATCCCGAACAGCCTGTTGCAGATGGAAGTCATCGCCCCGAACCGGGAGAACAGCTTCCTCAAGGGCTTTTTCGAGCGCCGGCGCCCGGGCATGCATCACATCTGCTGCGAGGTTGCGTCCGTGGAAGCGGCCGCCGAGGCGTTGAAGCGGGAAGGTATCGAGCCGTTCGGCGGGATCATCCAGAGCGACTGGCATCCGCACACGTTCATTCACCCGCGGGATAGCGGCGGGGTGCTGTTCCAGCTCTTCGAAGAGTAGGGCCCAGAGGGTTCGATAGCTCCAAAGGCGGCCCGACATTGGCTCCGCGGCCGGCCGTATACTGGGCGGCATGGCACACGACGAACCATTTGCGACGAGCGGACATTCCTCCACGGGGGAGGATGGGTACCTGACGATCCACGGATTGCGGCACCACTACATCCGCTGGGGCGACCCGGGGAACGACCCGGTGGTGCTGCTCCACGGCCTGATGAACAACGCGCGCTATTGGGAGCCGATCGCCGCGGAACTGGCGCAGGACTACGCGGTGTATGCGCCCGACTTGCGCGGGCACGGCGAGAGCGAACATGCGCCGGGCGGGTATCTCGTGTGGGCGTTCGCCATGGACCTTCGCGGGTTCATTGAGGAGATGGACTTCGAGGCGTTCGACCTTGTCGCGCACTCGATCGGAAGCCGCGTGGCGATGTCGTACGCGCGCGATCACAGTCACCGCATCAAGCACCTTGCCCTCGTTGATATGGGTCCACAGATGGCCGAGACGGGAGCGCGAAACATCCGCCGAAGCACCGGCGAGGCTCGCAAGACGCCTGGCTTTTCCACCGAGGCGGAAGCGATCGAGCATTTCACAGCGCTGTACCCGGACCAGCCTCGCGAGTTTTACCAGCGGCAGATGGCGGCTTCCCTGCAGCTCGACGAAGAGAGCGGAAACCTGGTGTTCCGGTTCGACCCGGCGATTCATGAGGCGACGGGCAGGAGCGCGCTCGCCGAGATTCCCTACCTCTGGGAGAGCCTGGAGCACATCACCTGTCCGACCCTGGTGGTGCGTGCGGAGAAGAGCAAGGTGCTTTCGCCCGAGATCCAGGCCGATATGGTGCGCCGGCTTCCCCACGGGCGGAGCCTGGAAATCGCGAGCGCCGGCCACCAGGTGCCCCTCCACCAGCCGCAGGCGTTCATTGGGGCCATCCGGGAGTTCCTGCGCACGTAGGAGAGACTGCCGCCAGGGTTCGGTGTTCAGGTCGTGTCGCGGCCGGATGCGCGGTTCCCGTTCCGGCCGGCGTTGGCCATCCCGAGGAAGGGCGACCCGGCCCCGACGAGGAAGCCGAACTGATACCAGCCGCCGTCACGACCGGCGTTGTAGACGGGATACCGGTCCCACGCGTTGAACACGTGGATGATGAGAAGTGGCCAGGCCGTCAGGCCGTTCCAGATTCCCCAGAGAAAGTCTTCCATGATGTTAGCCTCCGCGTTGCCAGGAGCTCGACTCGGCGCGTTCATCATGCACCAGGCGGAGTCAGCGGGTGTCGTCCGCGGGGATCACGGCGCGAATGGAGATTTCGTTGGTCCCGCCGGAGGGCACGGCGTAGACTCATCGCATGCTCCCTGCAACTGAAATCGCGCGACGGGTCCGCGAGGGAACGCTGAAGGCGCTGGACCAGGTGGACGAGTCGCTCGCCCGGATCGCCGCCGTCGAAGACCGCGTGGGCGCCTGGGTGACAGTGGACGCCGAGGGAGCGCGAAGCTCCGCGCATTCCCCCCTGGTCCCTGCCGGACCGCTTGCGGGCGTGACCGCGGGTATTAAGGACATCATCGATGTCGCCGGATTGATGACGACGGCGGGAGCTGGCCCGTTTGCGCACCGCCTCGCGAAGCGCGATGCGAACGTGGTTGCCCGCCTGCGCGCTGCCGGCGCGATCATCATCGGGAAGACGGCCACGACCGAGTTTGCGTACATGGACCCGGCGCCCACCTGCAACCCCTGGAACCTGGAACACACTCCGGGTGGCTCTTCGAGCGGTTCCGCGGCGGCCGTGGCGGCCGGGATGGTGCCGGTCGCGCTGGGGACGCAAACGGTGGGCTCCGTGTTGCGGCCGGCCGCGTTCTGCGGGGTGGTGGGCTTCAAGCCGTCCCGCGGGGCAATCAGCACGTATGGCGTGATACCGCTCGCCTGGAGCTTCGACCACGTGGGCATCTTCGCGCGAAGTGTGGGGGACGTGCGCCTCGTGTTCTCCACGGCCGCATCACGAGGGGAGGCGCCGGCTCTGTCCGAAGAGACGGTCCGGCTCGGCATTCCGCGAACGCTGTTTGCGGAGCTCGCATCGGCGGAGTTGTGTGCGCACGTCGATGCGTGCGCGGCGATGCTCGGACGGGCCTTGCCGGCGAACGTGAACGAAGTGGCGTTTCCTGTGCCTGAGGAGTGGTGGGCGGCGGGCCGGCCGGTTCTCGCAACGGACGCGGCCACGTACCACGCCGAAATGTTCGCCGCGCACGGCCCGGAATACCGCACGAACGTCCGTGGCCTTGTGGAGAGCGGGCTCGCGACGCCCGGAACGGACTACGTGCGCTGTCAGCGAGCACTTGGGGGCCTCCGGGAACGAACGCTGGCAGTGCTGGAGGGCCGGGACGCACTGCTGCTCCCCGTAGCGCCCGGAACCGCGCCGCGTGGGCTTGCCTTCACCGGCGATTCGTCGCTCTGCGCTCCGGCGAGCTTCACGGGACTGCCGAGCATTTCGTTGCCGAGCGGAGTGAGCGCGGAAGGTTTGCCGCTGGCGATCCAGCTTGTCGGACATCCCGGCGGCGACCAGGCGCTCCTGGCGTTGGCCGCGCGCGTTGAAGCCGCGCTCGCCTTCGAGGCTACGCCGCCGCTGTGAACGGGAGTATGGCCAGGCGGCGGCTCGGACGCACCGGGTTGGTGGTGGCGGAACTCGGTCTCGGTGCCATGGACACACCGCATTCGCCCGAAGCAGCCGCGACGGTGCATGCGGCGCTCGACCTCGGGATCGATTTCATCGACACCGCGCGTGAATATGAAGGCAGTGAATTCCTGTTGGGCCAGGTGATGCGTGAACGTCGTGGGAAGGCGTTCGTGCTCTCTTCGAAGAGCTTTCGCCGGACCGGCGATGGAGTGCAGTGGGACGTGGACCGCTCGCTCAAAGTGCTGGGTGTGGCGCGGATCGACATCTACCAGCTCCATGATGTTTCGACGCCTGCAGCCTGGGAGGAAGTGCGCGCGGAGAACGGGGCGCTGGACGGCCTCAAAGTGGCGCAGTACCGCGGGCTCATCGGGCACATCGGCGTCTCGTCGCACAACATGAATCTGCTGGGCGAACTCATAACGTGCGGCGAGTTCGACACCGTCATGCTGGAGTACTCCGCGTTCTTCCCGGAGACGGCGCCGCTCATCGAACTGGCAAACCGACACGATGTGGGTGTCATCGCCATGCGGCCCGTGGGGGGCTCCGGGCGGACGAGCACCATGCGGAGCGCGATGGCGGCGGGAAACGCGGGCGTGCTCACCCCTGAGAACCTGTTGCGCTACGTGCTCTCGAATCCTGGTGTGTCGGTTGCCATCCCGGGGGCGCGCTTCCCGTCGCGCATCGCGGACAATGTTGCGACGGTCGCCAGCTTTGTTCCGATGGAGGAGGCGGAGAAGCGCGAACTCGAAGCAGCAGCCGCGCGCTTCTACGAATGATCAGGCGGTGGACGGATGGTAGCGCGCGGCTGTGCGACGCTGCCCGGAGAGCGGAAACCTGGAGGGCGCGATGAGGCTTTCTTTTCACGGCGGGGCAGAGACCGTCACGGGTTCGAAGATCCTCCTGGAGACGGAAAGCGCGACCGTCCTTATCGACTGCGGGATGTTCCAGGGGCTCAAGCCGCTGCGGCTGATGAACTGGGACCCGCCCCTGTTCAGTCCGCGCAATGTGGATGCCGTGCTGCTGACGCATGCTCACCTCGACCACTCCGGCTACCTGCCGCGTTTTGCACGCGAAGGCTTTCGCGGACCGATCTTCTGTTCACCGGCGACCGCGGACCTCGTTCCCATCCTTCTTCGCGACGCGGCGAAGATCCAGGAGGAGGACGCGGACTTCGCGAACCGCAAGGGGTTCAGCCGGCACAAGCCCGCGCTGCCACACTTCAACGAGCGGGATGCCGAGCGGGCAATCCGGCTGCTGGCTCCACAGGCAGTGGGCAAGACGTTCCACGTCAAGCAGCTCGAAGTGAAGTTGCACCGCGCGGGTCACATCCTTGGCTCGACATTCATCGAGGTGACGGTGCGTGATGGTGGTCCGGAAACGCGGCTCGTGTTCAGCGGCGACATGGGGCGCCCCGCCGCGCCATTGCACCAGGACCCGGAGCCGTTGACGGCCTGTGACACGCTGGTGC
This sequence comes from uncultured Anaerolineaceae bacterium, assembly GCA_964474285.1. Classification (GTDB taxonomy): domain Bacteria; phylum Chloroflexota; class Dehalococcoidia; order Tepidiformales; family Tepidiformaceae; genus JACRBT01. Next base: position 9,917 of record CAYYSD010000113.1, read on the forward strand.
TCGAGTCCACGTATGGCGACCGCGAGCACGTCCACGAGCCGCTCGCGGATCAGTTGTTGGAAGCGATTGTGCCGGCGCTGGAACGTGGCGGGATCGTGCTCATCCCAGCGTTCGCGGTCGCACGCGCGCAAATTGTGACGCTGCTGCTCAACCAGCTGATGACTTCAGGGCGGCTGAAGCACGTGCCGGTGGACCTCGACAGCCCGATGGCGGTTGATGCCACGCAGATCTACCGGCGCTACATCGGGGGCGACGAGCTGGATCGGATGGAAGAAGGCGGCATTTTGCCGCGCGGCGCGCGGCTTCACCGGACCGTGGAACAATCGAAGGCGCTCAGCGATCTGGGCGGGCCGCGCATCATCGTGTCAGCGAGCGGGATGCTCACGGGTGGACGGGTGCTGCTCCATCTCAAGCGGCTG
>CAYYSD010000114.1:0-10242 GCA_964474285.1 uncultured Anaerolineaceae bacterium
GGGAGGAACCCGCGCGCCCGCAGGTGCTCATCGGTCACGATCATGAGTGGCGAGAGGACGGGGCAGGCGCTCACCCCTGCGCCCTGGAGCGCTTCCGCACACTGTGCCGGGTCGCGGTCGCGAGCCCAATCGCCGAGGATGGCGTCGATTTCCGCTTCGCCCGCCTTGCGGCCGGCAAACGTTGCCCAGGCCTCGTTCGCGAGGCGAGAGTCGCCAATCACTGCGGTCAGGCTCTTCCACGCTTCGTCCGAATCGACGGCGATGGCGACCCACGTGTCGCGATATTCCAGCGCGCGTTCGCCCTGTGGGTTGAGCTGGTAGCGCGGCTCGGTATCGCGGGTGCGATAGACGTTGTGCGGGGCGAAGTCCATATCGCGGTTGCCCTGGCGCATCGGCAGGGGCTTGCCGATCGATTCCGCGAGCATGAACTCCCCGACAAGCCCGGTGACGTTGTCGCGCTGGAAGATGACGATGTGTGAGCCTTCGCCGGTGGCTTCGCGGCGCACCAGGGCAAGGGCGACGGCTCCCGCTGCCGCGATGCCGCCCACAGGGTCGCCGTAGGAAATGCCGCTCTTCTGGGGCGGGCCGCCCTCGTAGCCCTGCAGCGCGACGATGCCGCCCATCTGTTCGATGCACGGTCCGAATCCAACACGGTTGGCTTCTTCGCCTTCGCGCCCGAACGCGGGCATCTGCACCATGATGATGCGCGGGTTGATCTCCTTCAGATCCTCATAACCGATGCCCAGGCTCTCGCTGACGCCGACGCTCCAGTTCTCGATCATCACGTCGGCGTTCGCAACCATGCGTTTGAAGGCCGCGATGCCGTCCGGGTGGTGCAGATCGAGCGTCAGGCCGCGCTTGTTGCGGTTGTACTCATTGAAGTAGGGAGCTTTGTCGAACGCCCGCGGCTCTGCCGGGCGGGCAAGCCCGCGCACGGCGTCGGGGAAGGCAGGCCCTTCGATGTGGACCACGTCCGCGCCCATATCCGCGAAAAAACGGGCGGCATAGGGTCCTGCCCACACCTGCGTCATGTCGAGCACGCGGATGCCGTGGAGCAGTGGCGGCGCTCCCTCGTTGCTGACGACGAGCGTCGCGGCAGGCGATGCCCCGAGTTCGCTGAGGACTTCGGCGGTGTGTTCGCCGAGCAGTGGCGCACGGCGGGCCGCGCCCCGCTCGCCGTTGAGGGCGAACGGCACGGCGGGCAGCGAGTGGCGCCCCAGCACGGGATGTTCGACTTCGGTCCAAAAGCCCGCGGCCCGGAGCGGGGGCCATTCGAGCATCTCCCGCGGCGTCGGGATCATGGCGAACGGGGCGCGGTGCTCGTCCGAGGCGTCGTAGATTTCGCGCGCCGTTCGGACGGTCGTCCATTCGCTGATGAGGGCGGCCACGAGCTCGTTGTTCTCCGGGTAGAGCAGGAGGTTCGCGAAGGAGGGGTCGCCGATGAGTTCGGGGTGGCCCACACACTCATAGACGGAAGGCGTCTGGCGGGCCATGGAGGCGAGACCGACGTAGCCATCAGCGCAGGGGTAGATGCCCCAGACGGCGCGCGCCTGGTTACCCGCGCGGCCGCCCTCCGAGCCGCGCACGATCGCCCCGGGGCCGACGGCTTCCAGGCTCACGGCCTGAACTTCCTGGATGGAGATGTCGATGCGGTCGCCGAGACCGGTGCGGCGGGAGGCATAGAGGGCGGTCATCGACGACGAGAAGGCGTGGAGGCCCGCCTGGTAGTAGGCCTGGTGGCCCGCGGTCTTGAGCGGATCGCGGTCTGGTTCCCCGGTGATCATGAGCTGACCGCCCGCGGCCATTGCCGTGAGCGCCGTCGCGCGCCAGTGCGCCCGCGGTCCGTCCTGCCCGAACGGCGTGACGGAGCAGACAACCAGGGGAGGCCGGCGCGCCATGACTGCGGCGAAGTCGACGCCTCTTGCGGTCCATTCGCCTGGCGCACCGCTTTCGAAAACGACATCCGCGGACTCAAGGAGACGCAGGAGGCTTTCGCGTCCGGCGGGCGTGGAGGCGTCGAGGACGGCGGATCGTTTGCCGGCGTTGAGGTAGGCGAAAAGCACGCTGGCGTCCGGGTTGCCTGGTTCCACGTTGGCCAGCCGGCGCGTCGGATCGCCGCCTGGCGCTTCCACCTTGATGACGTCCGCCCCGAGCGCGGCGAAGAGTTTCGCAGCGTACGCCCCGGCAACGTCGGTGCTCAGGTCCACAACCCGGATATCGCTGAGCATCGCGCCTCCTCCGTCCCGGTGTGGCATGGGGGACGGCGGGGGCGATTCTACGTGAAGGGCGGACGTGACGCCTTCCACGTCGTTGCGATGTGACTGTGAGGATTGGGAGGGGCTGCCCGGGCCAAACGTCACGGGCGGGTGTGCACCATCAGGGCATGGGAAAGATTGGCATTTTCGCTTTCGGCATCATCGTCGGCATCGTGCTTCTGCCAGTGCTCATCATCCAGGCGTGCACGTAGCGCGCGCTTGAGACCGCCTACTCATCCGCCCTGGTCACCCTCAATCCCAGTTGCTCGAACGCATCGTAGTCGCGGTCCGCGTGAAGCAGGCCGTAGCCGTTCTCGATGCAGTACGTCGCGATGAGGGCGTCGATGGTCGAGCGCACCGTCCTGCCCTGCGCACGGAGCCGCCTGTAGTTGGCGGCAGCCTTCACCGCCAGCGCTTCGCCGCAGAGGTTATGGACCGCGTACTTCCGGAGGTCCCGGAGGACGCGGCCGGCTTCGATGTCGGTCCGCACGCCCTGGAGCACCTCCTGGATGACGACATCGGGAATGCCGAGCCGCGTGGATGCCGCCAATTCGCGCAGGTACCCGACCTCCGGAGTCAGGTTGCCGCGCAGGAGGTCGATCCAGACCGAGGAATCAACGAGGGTCGTAGTCACCGTGTTCTTCCCTCAGCGCCCTGTGGTTGTAGTCCGGCTGCATCTCGACTTTGCCGGCCAACGCGAAGATGTCCGACTGTCGGGCGACTTCGATTAACAGCTCCAGGGCCCGTTCGACGGTCGCCTTCTTCGTCGGCAGCCCTGAGGCTTCCTGCGCCCGGCGCATGAGGTCGTCGTCGATCACGATGTTCGTACGCACGGCTGCTCCCCGGTGTGTAAGAATTGTGAAAAACGTACACATTTCGTCCTCCAATGCGCAAGCCCCTTCCGCTTGCCCCCCTCTCCCCTCCGTCGTAGAGTTTGTCCGTAACGTCACAAACTCACAGAGTGCGCTTCCGTGCTCTGGGTGTTCTTGCCGCCACAGGTGTGGCAGCGTAGCGAAACGGGGATGGGCGCCATCATGATCGCAGAGCCAAAACCGCTCTCATATGCGGGTCTGGGCTCTGCGTTTTCGTGTGCCGCCACCGGGGAGGATCTGCAGTGAGCTTCTACGACTCATGGTCGGCCGTGCTCATCGCCACAATTGCCGGCTTCATTCTCGTGTTCACGGCGCTCATCGCGGCCCGGCTGCTCGCCCCGTTCGCGAACGAACGCGGCAAGGGTGTGAGCTACGAGTGCGGCATGCTTCCAATCGGCCGCAATTGGGCCCAGATCCACGTCCGTTATTACCTCATCGCCATCCTCTTCCTGATGTTTGACGTGGAAACAGTGTTCATCTTCCCGTGGGCCGTCACCTTCGTTGACCTGCCGAAGTACGTCTTCTACGAAATGCTGATCTTCGTCGCGGTGCTCGTCGGCGGGCTTGGCTACGCGTGGCGAAGGGGTGTGCTCGAATGGCGGTAGTGAGCGAGTTCCAGGTGGGGGTGTTCCGTGGCTGAACTGACCATCAAGCCGTATGTGCCCGATTTCGGCGCTGAGCTGGAGCGGCTCCGCCCGGTCGACCTGCCCGTTGCCCGCGCGGCCTATCGCATGGTCCTCCCCGGTGTCATCCAGACGGGCGCGGACACCGTGATCGCCATGAGCCGCAAGTCCTCCCTCTGGCCGATGACCTTCGGCCTCGCTTGCTGCGCCATCGAGATGATCGGCTCGTTCATGTCGAACCACGACCTCGACCGCTTCGGCATCGTCCCCTTCCCCAGCCCGCGCCAGAGCGACGTGATGATCGTATCGGGAACGGTGACGAAGAAGATGGCGCCCGCGATCAAGCTCCTCTATGAGCAGATGCCGAACCCGAAGTACGTCATTTCCATGGGCGCGTGCGCCACGAACGGCGGTCCCTACACCGAATATGACCGCGTGCTCCAGGGCGTCGACAAGATCATTCCGGTGGATGTCTACGTTCCGGGCTGCCCGCCGCGTCCTGAATCGCTCCTCGATGGTCTGATCCGCCTGCAGGAGAAGATCATGGAAGAAAAGAAGATGGTCGGATGAGCGATCGACCGGCTCCCCGTCACGCATTCAAGCAGGCGCCGCAGCCGGCGCTTCTGGAAAAGCTGAAGCGCGCGCTCACGGGCATCGACGTCGCGTACGGCGAGACCTCGACGGACGTCGATGTCTCTGTCACGTCCGGGAACTTCCTGCGCGTCGTGAAGGAGTTGAACGAACGCAAGGAACTCGACTTCGACTACCTGCGCAACCTGAGCGGCGTGGATTACGAAGAAGAGGGCCTGGCGGCGGTCTACCAGTTCTATTCCTTCAAGCACGGCCACGCGGTGCAGGTCACCGTTCGCACGCCGTTGGGTGACCCCTCCATCCCCTCAATCACGTCGATCTTCTCGGCGGCGGATTGGCACGAGCGGGAAGCGGCGGAGATGGTCGGCCTCCACTTCGAAGGTCACCCCAACCTGAAGAACCTCCTCCTCGAAGAGGATCTGCGTATCCATCCCCTGCTCAAGGCGCATCCGCTTCAGAAGGTCGAAATCCTCCAGGGCATCGAAGAGCCGGTGCCGGGGTTCAAGTTCTAATGCACAGCAAGAGCGCCGAGGTGGCCGCATGACCGTTTGGCCTGATGAACTCGTAATCCCGGGCCACGAGGAAGGCTTCAACACGGTCGACATGACCATCAATGTCGGGCCGCAGCACCCCGCGACGCACGGCGTGTTCCGCATGGCCCTCACCGTCGATGGCGAAGTCGTTGTCGATTGCGAACCGTACATCGGGTACCTGCATCGCGGGCTCGAAAAGCTGACCGAGAACAACGACTACCGCCAGGCCATGGGGTTCTGGGACCGGACGGACTACCTCGCCGGGATGTGCTGCGAAGGCGCCTACTGCATGGCCGTGGAAAAGCTCGCGGGCATCGACGTGCCGGAGCGGGCCGAATACATCCGCGTGCTGATGATGGAGCTTTCGCGCATCAACTCGCACTTCATGTTCCTCGGGGCTTTCGGCGCGGACGTCGGGTCGTTCGGCACGAGCTTCATCTACGCCTGGCGCGAACGCGAACGCATCTATGACTTCTTCGAAGAAGTCGCCGGGGACCGCATGTTCCCGACCTACTTCCGGCCCGGCGGCGTCGCCTTCGACCTGCCCGAGAACTACGAATCGCGCATCCGCTGGCTGCTAGGGTCCATCCAGCAGGGCATCGAGGACTTCGACGGGTTGCTCACGGGCAACGAGATCTTCGTCGAGCGCTGCCGTGACCTGGGCCCGATGTCCCAGGAGCGCGCGATCAACCTGGGCCTGAGCGGCCCGGTGCTGCGGGCGACCGGTCTCGATTGGGATGTGCGCAAGGCGGAGCCCTACAGCATCTACGACCGCATGAAGTTTGATATCCCGGTCGGGCTGCAGGGCGATGTGTTCGACCGGTATCACGTGCGCATCTCGGAGATGTACCAGAGCACGAAGATCATCGAGCAATGCCTCGACCAGATCCCGAAAGGCCTTGTCCTCAACCCGAACCTGCCCAAGAACCTGCGCATCGAAAAAGGCGAATGCTACGTGCGCACCGAGGGCACCAAGGGGGAGTACGGCGTCTATGCGCTGGCGAAGGGCGGAAACCGGCCCTATCGAATGAAGCTCCGCTCGCCCAGCTTCTGCAACCTCTCCGCGCTGCGTGAAATGGTCGTCGGCTCCTATGTGGCCGACGCGATCATCATTCTCGGCTCGCTCGATATCGTGCTTGGCGAGGTGGACAAGTGACGCATACTTCGACGTTGGCATGGGGGCGCCGCATTGGGTGACGAGCTCTTCGGCATGTGGAACTGGCTCGACGCCGTCGTGCGGACGATTCTCATCGTCCTGGCGATGACGGTGGTGGTGGTCTACCTGACGTATGGCGAACGCAAGGTGGTCGCCCGCCTGCAGCAGCGGCTCGGGCCCACCCGCACCGGCCCTGCCGGTCTCCTCCAGGGTTTCGCCGACGCCCTCAAGCTGGTCACGAAGGAAGACATCCGGCCGGCCCAGGCGGACCGCTGGGTGTTCGAATTCGCACCCTACCTGACGTTCATCCCGGTGTTGCTCGTCCTGGTGACGCTGCCGTTCGCCGAGACGTGGGGTGTGCGTTCGCTTCCCCTGGGCATGTTCTTCGTGTTCGCGGCCCTCGGCCTGAACATCGTCGGCATCATGATGGCCGGTCTGGGGTCCGGGAATAAATACGCGCTTCTCGGCGGCGTGCGTGCGGCAGCCCAGATGATCAGCTACGAAATCCCCCTGGTCATCAGCCTCATCTGCGTGGCCATGGTGGCCCACGGCACCATCAATGGCGTTGAGATCAACGGCACCTTGAACCTGAACGAACTGGCCCTGCTCCAGGAGAACCGCCCGTTCATCCTCCTCCAGCCGCTCGCCTTCCTGATCTTCTTCACAGCAATGCTTTCGGAACTGCACCGCGCGCCGTTCGACATCCCCGTGGCCGAGTCCGAAATCGTCGGCGGCTACTTCGTCGAGTACTCGGGCATTCGCTGGAGCATGTTCCAGCTCTCTGAATACGCGAGCATGTGGGCCTTCAGTGTCTTCGGCTCGATCGTCTTCCTCGGCGGGTGGGAGTTCCCCTTCGGCAGCGACATCGGGTGGGGCTACCAGCTCCTCCTGACAATGCTCAAGAGCGTGCTCTTCATCGTCGCCATCTTCTGGGTGCGCACGACCGTGCCCCGCCTTCGCATCGACCAGCTCATGAGCTTCTGCTGGAAGGTGCTTCTCCCGATGAGCGTGCTTCAGCTGGTGATGAACGGCTTCATCCGCGTGTATGAACTGCCCGACATCCTGTTGACCGTGACGAGCGGCGCTGGTGCGGCCGGTCTCATCGCGTTCATTATCTTCCACGCCTTCCGGCGCCCGAAGAAGCAAACCCGGAGTCTTGTGGGCGCCTATCGCCAGGCAGGAGCGCCAAGCCGATGAAAGGTCTGATCAAGGGTCTCGGAACCACGCTCTCGACGGCGCTGCGCAAGCCGGTGACGATCGAGTACCCCGACGACAAACACGTGCTCCCGGTGCGCCAGCGCAGCTTCCCGGTGCTCACGTGGGATTTCGACCACGACGAGCCCTTCTGCACCGGCTGCATGGTCTGCGTCCGTAACTGCCCGGTCGATTGCATGACGGCGGTCATGGGCGATAACCCGAAGTACGCCTCGGGCGAAAGCAACCGGCGCAAGGGCATCCAGAAGTTCTGGATCGACTACGGCCGCTGCATGCGCTGCAACATCTGTGTCGAGGTCTGCAACTTCGAAGCGATCGTGATGGACAACACCTGGAGCGGCCACGAACACGCGGCTTACGACCGCCGCGATCTGCACATGGACCTGGACGATCTGCTCGAAGGCAGCCGCAGCGGCCGGCTGACGAACCCGTATCACCCGGCGGACGACCTCGACGCGAACGTCGCCATCAACGAGGGCAAAGAGATCCCGGAGCCGCGGATGCTGGGCGCTCGCCCACAGGCGCGCCAGGCCCAGCTCCAGCGCATCGCGCAGGGCCTGCCGGCAGGCATCCGCGAACGAGAACCGGAGCCCCCGAAGGCCGGGGCCGCCACAGCGAAGGCAGCGGGCGCGGCCGGCGGCGGGGAAGACGTGGAGATCCTCTCCGAATCGAAGATCCGGGCCAAGCGGATGCGTGCGGAACGCACGGCGCGCGAACTCGAGGCGAAGGGCGAACCGGTTCCGCCGGAGGTCCTCGCGGACATCGAGAAGTATCGCAACATGAAGCCGGGCCAGCCTGCCGGCGCCGCCGGTGCCGGTGGTGGAGGCCGCGCGGGCGGCGGCGCGATCCCGATGTCGGGCGTGGCGGCGGATGGGACGATGGTGTTCCCGCCCGGTGTGGGGACGGGTCCGAAGGGCGATCCGAACTCGCCGGAGAAAGTGAAGGCGCGTCGCATGCGCGCTGAGCGCAAGTTCAAGGAACTTACGGCCGCGGGCGAAGCCATCCCGGAGGACGTCGCGCAGACTCTGTTCGAACTCGGCAGCGACATGGCTCCCAACGGCACGATCTGGGCGAAGCTGGCTGCCGAAGGCGGCGGTGCCGCGGATGACGGCGGAGATGCCGCACCCGTGGCCGTTGGCAGCGCCGGCGGCAAGATGGTGTTCCCACCGGGCATCGGCATCGGTCCGAAGGGCGATCCGAATTCCTACGAGAAGGTTCGCGCGCGCCGCATGCGCGCCGAACGCAAGGCGAAGGAGTCGCTTGCGGCGGGCGAGGCCATCCCGGACGACGTGGTCGCGACGATCAAGGAACTCGGCGGCGAAGTGCCGGGGGCTGCGTAATGCCGGCTCACGCCAACTCCCGCGCCCTGCGGCGCGTCAATCCACGAGGAGGACAGTCATGGCCACGGAAGTGATCTGGTGGGTTTTCGCCGCGGCCATCGTTGGCGCTTCCCTTGGCGTGGTTGTCTCCGGTTCGGTCATCCATTCCGCCATCTTTCTCATCCTCAGCCTTTCGGGCGTGGGCGCGATGTACGTCCTGCTGACGGTCGAATTCCTGGCCCTGGTGCAGCTCCTCATCTACGGCGGCGCGGTGACGGTGCTCATCCTGCTTGCGCTGATGCTCACCCGGCAGGCAGCGCCGGGCGAAAAGGTGCAGGTCAACGGCCCGCAGGCGCCCTGGGGCGCATTCGTCGCCGGCCTGCTCATGGCAATCCTGATCGGAGTAGCGGTGGCAACTTCGTGGCCCGGCGATGTCAGTGATGAACCTGTCAATGTTCCTATTGAAATCATCAGCGAGAAGCTCTTCATCGACTTCGGGCCGCCCTTCGTGATCGCCTCCGTGCTCTTGCTGGTAGCCCTGGTTGGGGCCATCATCCTCGCTCGGCAGGAGGACGCCGACTAGCCCATGGTGCCGTTGGAAAACTACCTTGTCCTGAGTGCGATCGTGTTCGCGCTCGGCACATATGGCGTGCTTGCGCGGCGAAATGCCGTCCTCGTCCTCATGGGCGTCGAGCTGATGCTCAACGCTGTGAGTCTGAACTTCATCGCGTTCGCGGCCTACCTCGATCCCGGCCGCATCGCGGGCGCGATCTTCGCCGTCTTCGTCATCACCGTGGCCGCCGCCGAAGTCGGACTGGCGCTGGCCATCGTCATTCGCCTCTATCGCAGCCGCGGTACGTCGAACGTTGATGAGGCGGCGACGCTCCGATGGTGATGCGCGCGGCCGCCCGGCCGTTTGCGATGAATTCTGACGGCGGAGCACGCTAATGGGCGCTGAACAGGCATGGCTGCTGGCCGCTATCCCGGGCGGCATGTTCCTCGTGCTCGCGTTGTTTGGCCGTGGACTTCCGCGCGGCGGCGACTACCTCGCCGTGCTTGCGACGGGCGCCTCCTTCGTGCTCTTCTTCCCCGTCCTCGTCGACTTCCTCGACTTCTTCGATGCAGACGCGCATCACCTGGCGGTCACGAAGTCGATCGAATGGTCCGAAGTCGGCACGTTCAGCCTGCGCATGGGCACCTACGTCGACCCGATCACGATCACGATGTTCGCTGTCGTGACGACGGTCGCGCTCATGGTGAACATCTTCTCCATCGGCTACATGAAGAACGAGCCGCGCTACTTCTGGTTCTTTGCGGTCCTGCAGTCGTTCGTCGCGTCGATGCTCTTGCTGGTGATGGCGGACAACCTCCTCCTCGTCTACATCTCGTGGGAGCTGGTCGGCGTCTGTTCGTTCCTGCTCATCGGCTTCTACTGGGAGAAGCGCAGCGCGACGGAGGCTGCCAAGAAGGCGTTCATCACGACCCGCATCGGCGACGTCGGCCTGCTCATCGGCATCATCCTTTTCTGGAAGGCGACCGGGACCTTCAACATCCAGGAGATCATCCACGCAGCTGAAGCGGGCCACATCGGCAGCGCCACGCTTTTCATTGCTTCCCTTTGCGTCTTCCTGGGATGCATGGGCAAGAGCGCCCAGGTTCCCTTCCACGTCTGGCTGCC
>CAYYSD010000115.1:0-4949 GCA_964474285.1 uncultured Anaerolineaceae bacterium
GGGCACGCTGAGCGGCAACCCGCTGGTGATGGCGGCAGGCGTCGCCATGCTCGACGCTCTGTGCGATGGCCGAGCCTACGAACGCGCGGAATCGCTGGCACGCCACCTGGAGAACGGCATCTCCGCGGCGATCAAGCGCGCGGAGACCGACGCGAGCGTTGCGCGGATGGGTTCGATGCTCACGGTCTTCTTCCGGAAAGAGGCACCCCGGGATTACGCCGAGGCACGCGAGTGCGACACCGAGGCGTTTGGACGCTTCCATCGCGGCATGCGTGTTCGCGGCGTGATGCTGCCGCCGTCGCAGTTTGAGACGTGGTTCGTGTCGGCCGCTCACAGTGAGGCTGAGATCGATATGACGGTGAAGGCTGCCCATGAAGCCATGCGCGAAACCGCGGGACTGCCCGGCCACCGGAATGGGCGATGACAGCCCTCCGTATCGGCACACGCGGAAGCGCGCTCGCTCTGCTCCAGACCGAGCTGGTGGCCGCGAGCCTGCGGCAGGCGCACCAGGGCATCGAACTCGAGACGATCGTCATCAAGACCGCGGGAGACCGTGACCAGGACTCGGCGCTTTCATCGGGTTCGAGCACCGGCTGGTTCACCACGGCCATCCAGGAGGCGCTTGTTCGCCGCGAGATCGACCTTGCCGTCCACAGCTACAAGGACCTGCCCACAAAGCGCCCACCGGGGCTAACCATCGCCGCCATCCCCATGCGCGCCGACCCCCGCGATGCCTTTGTGGGCCGCACAGCGAAGGACCTGCGCCGTCTCGCGCCCGGCGCGATCATCGGCACGTCTTCGCCGCGCCGCACCGCCCAGGTCCTGGGCATCCGGCCCGATGTGGAAGTCCGGACCATTCGCGGGAACGTGGAAACGCGCCTGGCGAAGCTCGACGGCGGCGACTACGACGCCATCGTGGTCGCGAACGCGGGGCTCGTGCGTCTCGGGCTCGAACGCCGCGCAACGTCGCTCTTCGGCTACGAGGAGATGTTGCCCGCCCCGGCGCAGGGTGCGCTCGCGGTCGAATGCCGCAGCGACGACACTGCAACGCGGGACAGGCTCTCCGCCATCGACGACGGCGACCTGCGCCAGATCGTCGCGGCGGAGAGGACTTTCCTCGCACGATTGGAGGCAGGCTGCAGCTTCCCCGCTGGCGCCTATGCCGAACGATTCGGGAGCACAATCAAACTTCACGGGCTCATCGCCCCCGGCAATCGGATCGTGCGTTCGAAGATGGCCGGGCCTGCCGAGACCGCTCCCGGCCTGGGCCGGGCCCTAGCGGAAGAACTGATGGCACTGGCGGGGATATAGCCTCGGCCGGGGAAAGCGGTGTTTTCGCAACAGGGTTCCCTGTTCTCGCCGCGCGGGTACCCTGAAACATATGGGCAAGCAGCTTGGGACGCGCGAATGGGTTGGGCTCGGCCTCCTCGTGGTGGCGATCGCCATCGGCCTTTCGTTCTTCACCTACAACGACAACCGGTCCGGGGACAACGTTTCGCCGGGTTCCGGCGACGAGACGCCGGCAGTGGCAGCGTCCGGCACCCGCGTCGAGCCCACGCTCACACCGACGTCGACGCCTACGCCTCTGCCGGGTCGCACGATGAAGGTGCCGGAGGGCTGGGTGGTCTCCTTCGTGCGCGGCAACCCGGCCACCGGCGAAAAGGAGCTGGGACGCTTCTTCGACAAGCTGGAGGTCGTGGAGAACACGCAGCCCTTCGCCGACTACCGGGACGGGAACTGGGGCATCGTCGCCGAAGTGAACCTGAATGTGGAGCCCGGCGACTATTCCTTCAGCTTCGAATTGCAGGGCAAGGCTCGAGTGCTCGCGGGCGGGGAACAGGTCGCCGAGTTCAGCGGCGATGGCAAAGTCACGAAGGTCACCGGTCGGGTTCAGCACCGCGGCGAGTCGCTGAACCTGCGGATCGAAGCGATGGACCTCGCGGGCCAGCCCCTCATCGTCCGTTGGAAGTAGCCGCTCCACATCCCGGGTAGCGTGGCGGTATGATCCCGTCATTTCGTTCGCGCTTGCGGACAGACCCTGGAGTTCACCCTCATGGCAGACATGGTCTCCGCCGGACAACCCGCCCCTCCATTCGCAGGAAAGGATCAGTCAGGCGCCGACCTGCGCCTGGACGCCTTTCAAGGCAAATGGGTCGCCCTCTACTTCTACCCACGGGACGATACGCCCGGCTGCACGAAGGAAGCCTGCAACTTCCGCGACAACTACAGCGCCATCCAGGACGCCGGCGCCACGGTTGTCGGGGTCAGCGGTGATTCCGAAGCGTCCCACGCGAAGTTCGCCGAGAAGTACGACCTCCCCTTTCCGTTGCTCGTCGATGCCGGCCACGCGGCCGCGAAGGCCTATGGCGCGTGGGGTCTCAAGAAGAACTACGGCCGCGAGTACGAAGGCGTCATCCGCTCGACGTTCATCATCGACCCCGAAGGCAGGGTTGCCAAAGTCTGGCCCTCGGTGAAGCCCGACGCTCATGGCGAACAGGTGCTGGAGTGGCTGAAAGCGCACGCGAAGCCGGCCTGACTCTCTCCGGGCCAGCGGTTCAGCTGAGAATGTAGGGCTGGTGGGCGATTTCGACGCGACGCCGCCCGAGGATCTTCTTGAGGCGCTTCAGGCTCTGGTTCACCAGCGGACGCTGGTACCATCTGCGCACCTGGATATCGGGAATGATAATCACGACCTCGTGGGGGAACTCCCGCAGGCGGTCGCCGATGTACCAGCTCAGGGGCTCCGCAGCGGTGCGGTAGGGCGATTCGATCACAACCAGCGGGATGTGCGGGAACTGGTGGACCCAGCGCCGTTGCAACAGGTCTCCATCCTCGGGGTCGAAGTTAACGTGGACGGCGGTCACATCGCTCGACCGCTGGCAGGCCGCGTCCAGTGCGACCACTGAAGGCAGGTTGATTTCATCGACCGGCACGAGCACGGGGATGGGGCCGCCGCCCTCTCGCGGTCGAAGTTCGAACACCTGGTGTTCGCTGACGAAGACCGTGCGGTTGAGACGCTTATAGAAACCGCCGATTCGCCAAAGCCAGAACGAGATGATGGGAATGAGCAGGACCACCATCCACCCGCCTTCGGCAAACTTCGTGATCAGGATGACGAAGAACACGACGCAGGTCGCGGTCGCACCCAGGCCGCTGATGAAGGCCGATCGCTTCCACCCCGGCTCCTTTCGTTTGAACCAGCGGCGAACCATGCCGCTCTGGGCGAGGGTGAACGAGAGGAACACGCCGAGCGCGTAGAGCGGGATGAGATTCGTTGTGCTCGCGTTGAAGACGATGAGCAACAGGATGGCGAAAAACGTCAATGCCGCGATGCCGTAGCTGAAGACGAGGCGGTTGCCGCGCTGATGGAAGACTCGGGGGAGGTAGCCATCGCGGGCGAGGATGGCGCCGAGCAGCGGGAACCCGTTGTAGGCGGTATTCGCCGCCAGGAAGAGGATGCCCGCGGTGAACGCCTGGAGCGAGTAGTAGAGGATGTTGCTGCCGAAGACCTCCCGCCCGATTTGCGACATGACGGTCTCCCGATCGCCATGGGCATAAGCGATGCCGAAGTGGCGGGCGAGCAGGGTGGTGCCGAGGAACAGCGCGCCAAGAATGAGCGCCATCGCAGTGAGCGTGGTGGCCGCGTTCTTCCACTCGGGCGGTTTGAACGCGCTCACGCCGTTCGAAATGGCCTCGACGCCGGTGAGCGCGGTACAGCCCGCGGAGAATGCGCGCAGAATCAGGAAAAGGGTCAGGGTCTGTTCGGCGTGAAGGTCACGCGACGGATCGCCGGCCTGCAGGATGTTCGGGGAATCCGAGGTGAACACCTTGAACATCCCGTAGACGAGCGTGCTTCCGAGGATGACCACGAACCCATAGGTGGGGATGGCGAACAGCGTGCCGGATTCCCGAATGCCGCGCAGGTTACCGAGCGCAATCAGGGCGACGAGACTCACCGCCAGCGGGACAGCGTAATCATGCATCGCGGGCGCGGCGGAGTAGATGGCTTCCACACAGGCGGCGATACTCACGGAGACGGTCAGGATGTAGTCGATCAGGAGCGAGGCGGCCGCGGTGATTCCGGCGACCTGCCCGAGGTTTTCGTGCGCCACCGTATAGGCGCCGCCACCGGCCGGGTAGGCGCGTATGGTCTGCCTGTAGGAGAGCACGACGATGCCGAGGAGCACCGTGATGGCGAAGGCGATGGGCAGGCTGTAGGTGATTGCGCCGGCGCCAGCCAGGACCAGGATGAGGAGAATTTCCTGGGAGGCATAGGCGGTGGATGAAAGGGCATCGGAAGAGAAGATGGCGAGAGCGATGCGCTTGCTCAGCCGCTGCTCGCCAAGGCGCGCGCTCGACATACTTGTGCCGATAACCGCGTCCTTGAAATTGAGAAAACGCCCGCGCCATCCTGTGCGGGCGTCTGCGAATTCGGTTGCTTCGAAGTGGGAGCCGCCGAGGGGGAGAATTCCCGACTGGGGCCGTTCCACCCGGTAGGTGCTTACTCTCCTGGAGCCGCCCACCGGGCGATGGGAACCGGGCCGGTTTTCAGCCATGGCTTGCAAGGGTATGCCCACACGGCCATCTGCGCATCAACCACGCCGCACGGTCTCCGGAATGCCCTCCGGCAAGCCGGGACAGGCGGCATCGCAGCCGTCGTCGGTTGCCCTCGGGTGTCTCAGGCGGTCGCTGCGAGTGCTGCGGAAGGCGCGGCGGCGATCATCTGGGCGCGCTCATCGATGAGGCGGTAGAGGATGCGGGATGTCATTTCGACATCGAGCGTCGCGCCCGCGCGGCGGCGCATTTCCACCTGGTAGACCAGCTGGCGGGCGAGGTTGGCGGTGCCGTCGTCAAGGCTGACAATGCCGCGTCCGGGGATATATACAGGGTTCATGATGTTCTCCTGGCAACCGTATCGAATCTCTGAGGCCGTTTGCGGGCCGTTTGCG
>CAYYSD010000115.1:5049-8218 GCA_964474285.1 uncultured Anaerolineaceae bacterium
GGCCGTTTGCGGGCCGTTTGCGTTCGCTTCTTCTAGACCATACGGCAGGTGTGTGAACGTGCGTAAGGGGGTTTGAGATGGAATTCACAAGATTGATACAATGTATGGTTCCACAGTCCACGGCTTTGGCTGATGGTTTCCATCGGCCGAAACAATAGCGAAACGTGCTGAGTCCTTGGAAAACCGGGGCAATCGATTGCATTGCCAATCCCCGGCCAGATCTGGAAGTGAGGCACCGGATGCAGCCGGAAAGCACGGCATTGGCCGGTGTCTCGTCCGGTTTCTGCCGGCCGCCGCTCAATCATTGTGTGCGGCCGCACGAAAAGTGCTAGCATCCGCGCGCGGAGATGCACTTGCCAGGACAGACGGATCCGAAGGCACTTGTCCTCGTCATTGATGATGAGCCCACCGTTCGCACGGTGACGGCAAGGGCACTGTTGAGTTTCGGTTATGCCCCATTGCTGGCGGACTCCGGCGAAGCCGGCCTTGAACTGGTCGCCACCCGCGGAGCGGAGATCGTCGCCATCCTCCTGGACCTGACGATGCCGGGCATGAGCGGGGAGGAGACGCTCCGGGCTATCCACGCCACCTTCCCCGATACGCCCGTCGTGCTGATGAGCGGGTACGACGCGATGCAGGTTGGCCCACTGGCCAATGACGGCGCGGTCAAAGGCTTCCTCCACAAGCCGTTCATGCTCGAAGAATTGCGCAGCGCTCTCCGCGAGGTCATCCCGGCCTAACGTCACCCATCGTCCACCGCGAGGCACTGTCGCGGGCCGCTTCACCAGCCCGGTAGCGCGTCGAGGCGTGCCCTTCGTCGTCCGGCGGCTAGAATGCGGACCATGTCCGATGGCCCGCCCCCAGTCGAGATGATTCGCTGGCTCTTCGCGTTTCACACGTGGGCGGGCGAACCGGTGTTCGCGGCGGCCCGCGCAGTCCCTCAGGAGGACGCAGCCCGGGGCGGGCTCATCGCGGGAGGCCCGGGCGATGGTTCGCTCCACGCCGCGCTCGCCCACATCGCGGGCTCGGAAGAGCAGTGGCTCGGCCGCTGGGAGGGCAACCAGCGGGCCGGCATCCGCGCGGCGGCCGACTTCGCCTCGATAGCTGCGATGCACGATGCCTGGCGCGCGGTCCAGGCCCGGCGCGCGGCACTTCTCCGCATGCTCACCCAGCGGCATCTCGACAGCGCGTTGCACTACGTACGTGGTGACGGCCAGCCCCAGGCCCCGCTGATGTGGAAGACGCTCCTGCACGCATCGAACCACGCGACGCAGCACCGCGCGGAGGCATGCGTGGGCCTCGCGATGCTTGGTCACTCGGTCGGCGGCGTTGACACGATCGACTTCATCCGTCTGGGCAGGTAGAACGCTACTCCATCAGATCTGTTCTGAGCTGACGGGCCGCATGGACTACCGCCGTCACATAGACAATCTCGCCGTCCAGGCGGTAGATGACGCGGTACTGGCCAGACACGACTTCGCGGTATGGCCCTTCGCGGAACTCGGGACAGACGCGGCCACTTTCGGGAAACAGGGCAAGGCGATTCGCGGACGACAGCAGTCGTTCGACCGTTGCCATCGCCGCTTGCGGCGAGTCACGCCGGATGTGTTCCGCGATGCTCTGGAGGTCGTCGCGGGCATGCGCTGTCCACCTCAGGCGAGCCAACTTTCGGCCTGAGCCCGCAGTTCGTCCGTGGAGAAGGTAGCCCCTTCGCGGATATCGCGTTCGGAAGCCTCGAGCTTTTCCCTCAGATACAACGTGTGGATCAACTCTTCGATGTCCACGTCATCAGGGAGTGCATCCAGGAGGGCCAGAAGCTCTTTCTTTGGGATCGAAATCGTACTTGCCGACATGCTGCGATTGTACACGACGCGTTTGCGGTTCGATGGCGAGACCCGGCCAGGCGGTTCGACATTGCCGCGGGTGCTGGGCCACAATCCCGCGGATGCCAGACGACTTTCCGCACTTCAAGGAACGCCCGGACCGGGCACGCACATTCGCAGAATCGCCGCTCTACAAGGCCCTCGGGCTCACGCTCGACGAGGTGAGGCCGGGTTTCGCGCGCGTCCGCATGGCCACGAGCAGCTTCACCCTCGGCGGCATTGGCGGCAGCGTCCACGGCGGATTGCTTGCCGCGCTCGTCGATATTGCGATGCTGGAAGCCCAGATGCCGATTCTCGCGCCCGGGGACCGCGCCGCCGGGACAGCCGACCTCAACATCACCTATCTGCGACCGGCGCTGACGCCGTTCATCTATGCCGATGCGACGGTGGTGCGAAAAGGGCGCCAGCTCATCGTGACCGAGGTGAACATCGTGGATGACCAGGGCAGGCTCTGCGCGATGGGACGAACGATCTATTCGCTTCGTGTAGGCGAGAACACCCGCTGAATCAGGCAGACTGGGAGAAGTCGCGGCGCTCTTCGCGGCGGCGCAGGGGCGCAGCCTCTTCCACTTCGCGCAGGACGTCCGTCGCGTAGAGCGATTCCATGTCGTACTGGCTGATGCGGGCGGCGATGGCAACGTCGAACATCTGGCGGCCGTCGCTTACCGAAACGAAGCCGGGCACGCGTTGCAGGTAGTTGTAGGACTGTTCGCGCGAGCATTCGTTCAACACGACGCAGAAGCGCGGTCCGCCGAGGTGGGCGATAAAGTCGGAGTTGCGCGTGATGCGCTTGAGCACTTCGGCCAGGGCGGTCACGGAACGGTCCGCGAAGTCGTTGCCGCGGCGCATGCGCACCTCCTCCAGCGTGTCGATGGAGAGCTGGAGCAGCACGAAGGGCGTGTTGGCGCTCCGAGCGCGCGGCATTTCGCGGCGCAGCTCGGCGAGCAAGTAGTTGCGGTTCGGGAGATTGTGTTCGTCGCTGATGTAGGCGCTGCCGTGGAGCCGGCTCATAGCGCGGTGCCAGTTCTGGTTGCCCGACCACCGCTGCAGCCACATCTGCAGGTTCACAGCCACAAACAGGAGCAGGAAGCAGATCGCAGTGATGATGTTCGCGACGCCGGGGTGGTTCCACGTCGCCCAGGCTTCGTAGCCGAGGATGATGCCCCAGAGCACAATGCTCCCGATGCGAACGGCGCTGCGGCGACCCGTGTGGGTGGGCAGTTCTTCAGGCGATTCCTCTGCGATCAGCTCGGCGGTCATAGTGTCCTCACAACTAGATTCGGCAG
>CAYYSD010000115.1:8318-10109 GCA_964474285.1 uncultured Anaerolineaceae bacterium
AACTTCCAGCGCTGCGCCAGCCGAGCCCCGATCATGTGGTGACCGACGCCGAACACGCGATTCTCCGCTTCGTGCCAGGTCATCCGTTCGCGCTGCACGAGGTCCACCGCTTCAGCGAACGGCCCCGGCTCGCAGAGCATCATCGCCAGCTTGCCGACATCGTGGAGGACGCCCGCCGTGAACGCGTCTTCCGGCCGCGCCGCGCGCGATTCGCGTGCGATGGTTTCCGCGACGAGCCCGACGCACACACTGTGCGCCCAAAACAGGTCCTGTTCGAAACCTTCGACATCGGGGACCTTGAAGGCATCGATGATGGCCGAGGAAATCGCTACCGAGCGGACGGTGCGCATGCCCAGCAGAATCACGGCTTCGCGCACGTTGCTGATGCGGCGCGCATAGCCGTAGTAGGCGGAGTTCGAAAGACGCAGGAGCTTGGCGGTGAGCGCCTGGTCGGAGCTGATTACGGCGGCGAGGTCCATCGTCGCGGAACGCTCGTCTTCGGCAAGCTGAATAGCCCGCGTGGCCACGCTCTTGAGGGGCGTGAGCTCGGTGGTGCGGTTCACGATCATGCGAAGGCGGTTCCGTGCCTCGTTTTCCGGTTGGTACTGGTCGTTCATGCCGCATTCCTTTGAGGTTCGAGATCGGTGGAAACCACCCGGTTCCGGCCGGCGCGTTTGGCCAGGAAGAGCCGGTCGTCGGCCACCCGCAGGGCGTCGTTGAGGTCGCGGCTGCCCGGCGCAATCGCGGCCACTCCCGCCGAGATGGTGATCCGGATTTCCGTGGCGCCCGCCTGAACGGCCGCCGTGGCCACCGCTTCGCGGACGCGCTCGGCGAACAACCTGGCGGCGTCCACGTTCGCTCCCGGCAGGAACGCGACGAACTCTTCGCCGCCAAAGCGGCCCACGATATCGCTTGAGCGGGCGACGGAGCGCAGCACAAGGGCGAGGGAGCGCAGCACGTCATCGCCGTTCAGATGGCCATAGGTGTCGTTGACCAGCTTGAAATGGTCCACGTCCAACACCACGACGCCCAGGGGTTCCCGGGGATTGACCGAGAGGGCGCGCTCCGCCGCCTGGAAGGCGCTTCCCCGGTTCAAAAGCCCCGTGAGCGAATCGTGGTTGGCCACATGGTGCAGTTTGTCCACCAATTCGTTGAGGCGATCGTTGTTGTCGCGCAGCGCGTCTTCGATGGCGCGCATGCCGGAATGGTCGCGGATGTAGAGCACGAACCCGATGATGGCGCCCCAGCGGTCGCGGCAGAGCGCGCCCGATACGGCGGACACGAACGGTCCGGTGTCCTTGTGCTGTCCAGGGATCTCCAGGTTCGCGATTGCTCCTTCGACCTGGATCCGGGCGATGAACGCGCGATATGCCGCCGGGTCGCCGAACAGCATCGTGGCATCCTTGTTCAGGACTTCGATGGGCGAATAGCCGAAGATGCGCTCGCTCGCGCCCGTGTACAGGATCACCCGGCCTTCAGTGTCGGCCACGATGACGCCGTCCGGGCAAGCGAGCAGCATCAGTTGCAGGAGTTCGGCATCCCAAACCAGCGAAAGGAAATCAGGGACACGCTGCAAGGCGCGGCCTCCCCGTTCAGGCTGCCATAGGTATCGGCGCGAAAGGGGGTGACGTGAAGCGCGTACGCCGCCAACAACGGTGCGGGGCAAACGGGTGGAGCCTGGCTTTAATGCCCGGTGGCGCCCGTTACGGCGGGGAGTGTTGCGGTAAACGTGATCTCGTCGTCCGAAACCGACGCATCCAGATTTCCGCGGTGGAGTTCGATGATCTCGCG
>CAYYSD010000116.1:0-9922 GCA_964474285.1 uncultured Anaerolineaceae bacterium
TCGGCAAGCCGATGCCGGCGAGCGTGCGCGCGAACTATCTCGTGGCCATTCCCCTGGGGCGGGGACTGGGGGCGAGCGCGGTGGCCCGGGTGGCCGGTGTGCTCGCTGCGAACGAGTTCGAAGGGCGCCCGCTCGACATGGAGGGCGTCATGGCCATCGCCAGCGACCTCGAGGGTCACGGCGATAACGCCTGCCCGGCGGTCTTCGGAGGCATGCAGGTGTGCGTTGGCGGCAACGGCAATTACACGCGCGCGGGTTGCAGCTACCCGGGAGATGTCCAGATGGCCATCCTCATCCCCGACCACACGATGGCGACCAAAGATGCCCGCAAAGTCTTGCCGGACGCCTACAGCAAGGCGGACACGGTCCACAACATCGGCCGGGCCGCCCTGTTCGTGGCCGCGATGGCCGGGGGCCGCATGGACGCGCTGCATGAGGCAACGCAGGATCGGGTACACCAGCCGCAGCGCGCTGCTATCTTCCCGCCCATGTTCGACATTTTCGCTGCGGCACGGGGAGCCGGCGCACATGCCGCCTGGTTGAGCGGCGCGGGTTCTTCGATCGCAGCCATTTGTCCCGACGGCGACGGACGCCAGGTTGCATCGGCGATGATGGATTGCCTTACGGCGAACGCAATGACCGGACGCTCGCTGGTGACGCGGATCGCCGCGGAGGGGGCGTCGGTCTCCAGGGTGGAGTTGGTCAAGGAGTAGGCGCGGATCAGGCTCGTCGGAGCATGAGGCCGTTTGCGTGGGGCTGAGCGGGCGGTTGCCGCCGAGCCGGGGGTCAGGCGGTGGGTTCGGGGATTCCCCGGCGGCGGTGGTAGGCGCCGTTGAAGACGCCATAGGCTCCGCAACGGGTGCAATCGACATCGTTGCCATAGCAGCAGAAGGTGCGTTCGAACTGTCCGCCTTCGCCCATATAGAGCGGAAGCATCTTGCGCAGGCCGCAGTTCTCTCCGTGTTCGCCCGTTGCGGACATGGAGTTCTGCGAAAGCATGAGTTCGAGAGCACCGATGTTGGACTTCACGACGGACGGGTGCTTCCGCTTTACGGCCATGACGCGGCGAACGACCTCGTCGCGTTCGCGCAGATCCTGCCACGCGAGTCCGCTGGTGTCGTTCTTCGTGGGCACATAGAAGGTGAAGGCGACGCCGGTGATGGGCCAATCCTTCACCGTTTCGACGAACTCTTCGATGCCGGGCGCGTTCTGCTTTGTGATGGTCATCTGGATGATGACCGTGGTGCCGTCGTCGGGATCACGTTCGAAGACGGCCTTCTTCACCTTCTGGAAGACGCCTTCACCGCGAATGGCGTCGCTGAGGTCTTCGGGGCCATCGAGCGAGACGGTGACGACGTGGCCAGGGACGCTGGGGATGCCGTAGGTGCCGTTCGTGACGATCGAAGAGCGTTCGAAGAGGGGCATGGCCTTCATCACCAGGTTCTTGCGAATCATCGGTTCGCCACCCATGAAGAGCATGGAGCGGATGTGATGCCGGTCGCGAAGCACCTCCAGCTGATGGAGCATGGTGGCGTCATCCATCTTGTCCTGCGGCTTGTTCGGATTGTCGGCGCGGAAGACGAAGCAATGCGTGCATGAGAGGTTGCAGACGTTCGTGACGTTGACCAGGGCCGACGGGTAGTCGACCGCCCCGAAGTCGGTGGGTTCGCTCAGTTCACTGCTCAGTTGGACGTTGACCGGCCGCGCCATAGGACGCCTCGAATGCGGAAATAGTTCGCATCTATGGTAGAACATCGAGGCCCGCGCCGCCGCGACCTGTCCGCGGACCTCGACTACCTGGCATTCGGCCCGTTGAGGACGACAACCTTGTCGGCGAGGAGGCGGTCCATTTCGGAGGCGAGGCCTGCGTCCGCGAGGATGCTGGCGGCATCGGCGCCGGGACGGGGCGCGGGGCGGCCCTCCGTGGGAGGCGTGCGCGAGAAACGCCGGGACGGGCCATTCGTCGTGATCGGGCCGAAGCCCTCGTGGTCGCGAGTGACGCTGAGGCCGTGCGCCTTCACCCACGGGTCATCCATAAGCTCAGGCACGTCGGGGACGACGCGGTGGGCGCCGATCCCGGCCATGGTGAGCGCCGAAACCCACCCGGAGACGCGGGCACCCTTGATACGCCGCTCGAGTTCGGCTTCGAGGTCGGCACCGGACTTGCCCTGGAGGTCTTCGAACGCCTTGAGGCGGGTGATTTCGCCGGGGCGTGCGGCGAGGAAGAGCCAGCCGTCGCTGGCTTCGTAGGCGCGGTTCAGGGGGCCGCTGCCGAGCGCTTTCTGGCCACGAGGTTCGTCCCATTGCTTGCCCGCGAAATCCTGGAGGAGGGCCGACTGGAGCATTGTGGCGGTGTAGGCGAGGGCTGTGTCGATGTGCTGGCCCTGGCCGGTGCGCTTGCGGTGGTAGAGGGCCATCGCGACGCCGTAGGCGCCCATGAAGCCGGTGCCGTAGTCGTTCACCGGGAAGGGGGCGAGGACGGGACGGCCGTCGCCGCCGTAGCGCTCTTGCATTCCGGAAGCCGCCTGGGCGATCTGTTCGTGGCCCGGGCGGCCGGCATAGGGACCAACCTGTCCGTAGGTGTTGAGGGAGCCGTAGACGATGTCCGGGCGGCGGGCCTTGACAGCTTCGTAGCCGATGCCGAGGCGGTCGGCCACGCCCTTGCGGAAGTTCTGGATGACGACGTCGGCGCTTTCCACGAGCCGCCAGAAAACGCGCAGGCCTTCTTCGGTCTTGAGGTCGACCACGATGCTGCGCTTGGCGCGGTTAATGTCGTTGTGGAAGGCGACACCGGCCCGGTGGGGGCTGTCGATCTTGATGACGTCGGCTCCGAATTCGCCGAGGGTGCGGCCGCAGGTGGGTCCGGCGAGAACGATGCAGAGGTCGATGACCTTTACGCCAGCGAGGGCCGCGCGTATTTCGGGAATCGAAGCAGGCGCCGGCGGGGCGGAGCGGGAGGCAAGCTCGGCGAGGATTGCGCCCCGGTCGGCATCCGGGGCCGGGCGGGCGAAGCGAATCGAGCCAGGCGTGGCTGACATGCGAACGTTGATGCCGGGACCCCGCACGGTGCCGAGCTTCGCATCGGCGGTGTCGACGACGATGCCTGAAGAGAGGGCGTGCTCGTTCTGGAGCCATTCGGCGCTGGTGCGGCAGATGGCGCCTTCAGTGGCGACGTCACGGCAGAAGTCCTCCCATTCCTGGGCCGTCTTCGTAAGGAAGAGGGCCTCGGCGCGCTCGGCCAGTTCCGGGCCGACGAGGCCTTCGGGCCATTCGCTGGCACCGGTGCGCTTCATGAAGTCGGGCGCGTTGAGATTGCCGGCGTGGAACATGAACCAGCGGCCATCCTTGCAGAGGAACTGGCGGGTCCAGCCCATCATGCGGGCATCGGGCCCGGCGGCGGGGGCGTTGTGGACGCGCAGGCCGCGGCTGCCGATGGCCTGGAAGGTGGCATCGAAGAGCGGGACTTCGATGGCCTGGCCAACGCCGTCGCGTTCGCGCGCGTTGAGGGCCACGGCAACGCTCACGGCCGCGACGAAGGCGCCGTAGGACGAGGAGAACGGGAGCGCGGTGTAGACCGGCTGGCCCGTGGCGGGGTGGGGACGGTAGGTGGCGGTGGCCGCGGCGACGACGCCTTCCCAGGCGGCGACGCCCGCACGCTCATCATCGGAGGCGAAGCCGGGCATCGAGCAGTAGATGAGGCGCGGATTCGCCGCCGTCATCGCGCCCGGGCCCAGACCGAGGCGCTCCATGACGCCGTAGCGAAAGTTCTCGATGAGGACGTCGGCGCTCGCGATGAGCTGCTTCGCCGTCTCGAGGTCGGCAGGCTGTTTTAGGTCGAGGACGATGCTGCGCTTGTTGCGATTCCAGGTGACGTTTGCCGGGGTATCGTAGCGTGGGCCGCCGGGCGGGTCGATGCGGATGACGTCTGCGCCCTGGTCGGCGAGGAGCATGGCGGCCATCGGCCCCGCGATGTACTGCCCGAAATCGATTACGCGAATGCCGTCGAGTGCGCCCATGATCTGCCTCCCTGAGTGAGCGGCATTCTACGCGGAGAAACAGTGAAGCGTCCGCGGGAGTCAGAGGACGCGGAGGCGGTCGAGGAGTTCTCGCTCGCGTTCGCGGCTGATGCCGGCGCGCCAGGCGTAGTCTGCCGGGCGGGTGCGCGCCCACTCGATGGTGTCGGGGGGCGGTCTCAGACACAGGGCGAAGTGTCAGGCCGGCGGCGAGGGCGCGTTCGATGCCATTGTCACCGTGGCCATGAACCTGTCGACGTGTGGGAGTGGGCCGGGATTCGAGCAGCCACGGTTGAACAGGCGGCACTTGCCCGCGGACGATGGCGGCATCGACGATGTGCCGCCCGAGGAAGACTGCCGCCAAGTACAAGGATCCGCATGCGACATGGTGGCGAGTCGGCTTGCGCGCGCATGCAAATCAAGCGGGGCCGACGGTGTCGCGGGCCGTGGACGGCTTGCTTGCCCGGGCGCGCGCGGCTCAGCCGGTGGTGATGGACGGGAGCGGGAGGCGCGACCGGTATCCCCTCGACCTGCGCCCGGCCTGAACCGCGGCAGCGCAGGCCAGGAGCCCGAGCAGCCCCAGCCCGGGGAGGCTCCAACTTTCCCCGGCCGGGAACGTGCCCTGGTTGGCCAGCGACGCGGCCGAGGGCGGCGGATTTGCCTGCCCTTCCGCGAGGCTCGCGGCGCTAGCGGGGGTGCCGCTTCTGAGCGACTCGATCTCGGCCTGCTGCTCCTGGATGGCGCGGATGAGCACGGGGATGAGCTCCACGTAGTTGAGGGCGTAGTGGGCGTCGCCGGGACCGTCGACCAGGGTCACGAGGTCGGGAAGGACCTCCATGACGTCCTGAGCAAAGAGTCCCTGGTGCCGCTTGCCGTCGTCCATTTCCGCTCGTGCCCACCGGTAGGAGTGCGGCCGGAGGGCGAGGATCTCTTTGAGACCGGCGCTAGCCGCTGGATCGGTCTTGAGACCGCCATCTGATGTCTGGTATCCGCCAGTAGAGTAGGTATACCCGTTTGCGTAAACAGCGAATCCCGTAGCGGTGGGTGCCGAACCGAACACCCCCACTCTTTGGCCTTCGCCGTACACTCCGATGGTTGCGGCCGCTTGGGTGGCCCATCCCCATACTCCAACACAATATTCATCAATTGATGTATTGTGGTTTGTGCAGCCCGTGCCCCTGTTCACTCCCACCACGCCAGCCTGCGGCAGGAAGCCGGCGGAGTCCACGAGGCCTGTTGCATCTCCCCAGACGCCAATGCGATCGCCCCTGCCGATCACTCCGGTCTTGTTACCCTCCCCGACCACACCAGCGACGAAATTATTGAAGCTTCCGGGTGAACCATCACTGCGGCCGTAGACACCGGACCCTCCCTCATCCCAGTTGGCAAGCCCGGAAACGCCGTGTCCCTGTGTCGACTCGCCGTAGACACCCGACCAACGACGATTGGGACCCCCATCGCCGAAGAAGCAGGGCCCCGTTGGCCCGGGATCACAGACACGACCGACAACGCCAATGGCGCGCTGATCCCCCCCGTTGAGGATGACGCGAGATGATCCTGCCACGCCGACACCACCGTCCAGGGCATCGCCGGCAACTCCGGCTGCGAACTCAGCAGTGGTGCTGCCGTAGAGACCGCTGGAACCCACGTCTGTACTCGAGTTGGTGACGGAGAGTCCACGGTAGGCGCTGCTTCCGGACCAGGCCGAGCCATAGTGGTCGTGCGCTCCGGGCGCTCCCACGGCATCGGGTTCGCAGGTCCACTGGGCGCCGTTGTACTTCCACACCTCGCCGGCGACGCAACCGGCCGCGCTGAGCCCGAACGAGCCGGCGTTCAGCGTAAGCGGCGCGATGGCGCCGTACGTCGTGTCGTTGTCAACACCGTCCTGAAAACCGAGGGGAACCCCAGTGACGCCGCTCCATGGGACGTTGAGCGCGAAGAGCGCCTGCGGGACGGCGGTGAGGTTTTGACGGGGCGTGAGGGTCTCGAAGCTGCCTCCGGTTGGCTTCACGCGCACTTCAAGCCAGCGCTGCTCGCCCTGGAACACCGCGCCGAAATCGAGCGGCACGCTGAAGAGACCGTCGGCGACGTTGACACCGTTCGCCGGCACCAGGGCGCCGATCGGTGTCCCGGCGGCGGGCGCATCGAACAGGCGGAACTCAAAGTCGTAGGTCCCCGACGGGGGATTCGCTCCCTCAACGAGCCTCCCCTGATAGGTGAACGCCGTAGCGAGCGCGATGCCACGGGTCGACGAGGCATCCGTCGCTCCCTGGGCGAACGCGCGGACCGCGGGCAACGCGTTCTGCGCGATCAGAAAGAGAAGCGTCGCACCGATCAGCAGGTCGCGGACACGGTTAGGTGTCAGTCGAAACGCGGGTACTCCGAACATTGCAGCCTCCAGTGCCGAGGAGTCTAGCAAACGCTGGGCGCGTCTCTCACATCGGACTGTGAACCCACAACCCGTGGCCCCTCCCCGCGGGGAAGGCCAGGCTGGAGGCGGGCGAGTGGCTCCAGAGAGAGGTGGGAGTCGAAGAAGTTCACGACGATCTGGATGAGATGGTTGACGCCAGGGTTTGGCGTGCCAATCACCGGCAACGAAGGCGTGGCCAGCGTTGGCGCCGCCGAGGCGCGGGTATGGTAAAGGGACACTGCGAAATAGATCGAGACACTGTTGGAGCGCGCGTCGCCGCCCGGCGCATGACAGCGGTGGCCGCGGGCACTAAGGTAGCCCGAAGATACGAAACTGGAGGCCACGAGGTGGCTACCGCGGCCGTTCCCGGTTCTCCATCCGAGGCCACGAAGCCTGCGAACCGCCCGGAGACACGCAACCCCTTCGCTACTCCCAACTACCGGTGGTGGTGGGCGGCGACCATCTGCGGCGCGATGGCGGTGGGGCTCCAGTGGGTCACGGTCCCGCTGTTCGTCGTCGACCGGGTGAGCGAGGACCGCAAGGAGCTCGCCGTGGCGGCGGCGTTGTTTTCGCAGCTGATCGCATCGGCCGCGCTGATGCTCGTGGGAGGCGTGGTGGCGGACCGCGTGGAGCGGCGATCGATCCTCATCCGCTGCTACAGCATCGCGGCGGTGGTTGCGTCCGGGTACCTGGTGCTTTCAGGGTTCGATGTCCGCCAGATATGGCCCGTCTTCATTCTCGCTGCGATCATCGGTTCGGCCGACGCGTTCTCCATGCCGGCGCGTGTCTCGATGGCGCCCGCGATTTTGCCCCGGGCGCAGCTCCAGAACGGGATCATCCTGGGCACAGTGGCGTTCATGACGGCGGGCCAATTCCTTGGGCCCAGCCTCGCGGGGTTCATCGCCGATGGGCCGGGGCTCACCTTCGCCTTCGCCACCGAGTTGGTCATGCTGGGAATCGCGGGACTGCTGGCGACGCGGCTGGTGTCCGACAAACCGGTGCCAACGGGCAAGAACGTGTTTGGCGACCTGCGGGACGGCATCAGCTTCGCGCGGCGGTCGCCCGTGATCCTGGGCCTGTTGTTCATGATGACGCTGCCGCCGACGTTCCTGATGGGCCCGATGCGCGAAACGACGGTCTTCATGGTGCGGGACGTATTCGAAGAGAGCGACCGGTTCATCGGGCTGGTGAACGGTGCATTCGGACTGGGCGTGCTCTGCACATCGCTGGCGCTGACGACGATCCGGCTGAGGCACCGGGGGATCCTGCTGTCCGGGGTCTCGACCATCCTCGGAGGACTGGCGTTTTTTCTCTACGGAGCGACAGAGATGGTATGGGTGGCGCTGGGGTTCCAACTGCTGCTCGGGTTCAGCGCGGCGCTGTTCATCAACAACGGCACACCGTTGATGCAGGAGCAGGCGATGGGACCGATGCTCGGCCGGGTGATGAGCATGTCCAACCTGATGTTCGCGCTGGGGCAGCCGCTGGGGGTGCTTCAGTCGGCGGCGCTAACGAAGGCCTTTGGGCCACAGGTCGCGATTATGACGAGCGGAATCACCTTCCTCACACTCGGCGTGTTCGCGGTGACGTTCCTGAAGCCGGTACGCAACCTCGACTGAGGCCGCGCGCAGCGGTCAGGAACTCGAGACAACGGCGACCCGGACGCTTGCCGGCTGATGAATCACCCGGCAAGCGCCGCTCGCCAAGGCCAATCGCAGAATCAGGCCAGGTCGAAGCGATCGAGATTCATGACTTTGTCCCACGCTGCGACGAAATCGCGCACGAACTTCGGCTGTGAGTCGTCGCTCGCGTAGACCTCAGCGAGGGCGCGGAGCTGCGAATTCGAACCGAAGACGAGATCCACGCGGCTGGCGGTCCACTTGAGTTCCCCGGTGGCACGGTCGCGGCCCTCGAACGTTGCCTCTTCTTCGGACGCCGGCTGCCATGTCGTACCCAGGTCGAGCAGGTTCACGAAGAAGTCGTTGGTCAAGGCCTCGGGCCGGCTGGTGAGGACGCCGAGATTGGACCCATCGAAGTTGGCGTTCAGGGCACGCATCCCGCCCACCAGGACGGTCATCTCCGGAGCGGTCAGCGTGAGCATCCGCGCTCGATCGACCAGAAGCGCCTCCGCCGGTTGCTCGTTGCCCTTGCCGAGATAGTTGCGGAACCCGTCGGCGGCGGGTTTCAGAACGGCGAAGGACTCTACGTCGGTCTGCTCCTGGGTGGCGTCCGTGCGGCCGGGTGCGAAGGGGACTGCCAGCTCCACACCAGCGTTCTTCGCGGCCTGTTCGACGGCCGCGCAGCCGCCCAGCACGATGAGGTCGGCGAGCGAGACCTGCTTCCCGCCGGTCTGCGAGCTGTTGAACGCGGCCTGGATCCCACTGAGGGTCTGCAGCGCCTTCGCCAGTTCGGCGGGGTTGTTGACCTCCCAACCGTCCTGGGGAGCGAGGCGAATGCGTGCCCCGTTGGCTCCGCCGCGCTTGTCGGTGCCACGGAACGTAGCGGCCGAGGCCCAGGCGGTCGAGACCAGGCGGGAGATGGAGAGTCCGGACGCGAGGATCTTGCCCTTGAGGCCGGCGATGTCCTGCGCGCTGATCAGTTCGTGCGTGACCGGAGGCACGGGGTCCTGCCAGATCTGCGGCTCCGCCGGAACGAGCGAGCCGAGATATCGAGCGATCGGACCCATGTCGCGATGGGTGAGTTTGAACCACGCCTTCGCGAAGGCCGCGGCGAACTCATCGGGGTGTTCGTAGAAGCGCCGGGAGATGGGCTCGTAGATCGGGTCCATCCGCAGGGCGAGGTCTGTCGTGAGCATCACGGGGGCGTGGCGCTTCGAAGGATCGTGAGCGTCCGGCACGGCCGATGCTGCCGCCGGGTCTGTCGGCACCCACTGCCATGCGCCGGCCGGGCTCCTGGTGAGGT
The DNA here is from genome assembly GCA_964474285.1 of uncultured Anaerolineaceae bacterium. Taxonomy (GTDB): domain Bacteria; phylum Chloroflexota; class Dehalococcoidia; order Tepidiformales; family Tepidiformaceae; genus JACRBT01. The sequence goes on from CAYYSD010000116.1 coordinate 9,346, forward strand.
CCCATTCGTAGCCGAAGAGGGTCTCAAAGAAGCTGTTGTCCCAGGTGGTTGGGGTGGGCGTCCAGGCGCCCTCCAGCCCGCTGGTGATGGTATCGCTACCGCTGCCGGTGCCATGACTGCTCTTCCAGCCCAGGCCCATTTCCTGCAGCGGGGCAGCCTCGGGTTCAGGGCCGACATTGCCGATGGGGACGGCCGCGCCATGGGTCTTGCCGAAGGAGTGACCGCCGGCGATGAGGGCAACCGTCTCCTCGTCGTTCATGGCCATGCGGAGGAAGGTCTCGCGGATGTCGCGGGCCGCCGCAATCGCGCTCGGGACGCCGTTCGGCCCTTCGGGGTTCACGTAGATGAGGCCCATCTGAACGGCGGCGAGGGGATTCGCAAGCTCGCGGTCGCCGCTATGGCGTTTGTCACCAAGCCAGGTGTCTTCGGTTCCCCAGTTGATCTCCTGGGGCTCCCAGGTGTCTTCGCGTCCGCCGCCGAAGCCGAACGTCTTGAAGCCCATCGACTCGAGGGCGACGGTGCCGGCGAAGACCATGAGGTCCGCCCAGGAGAGCTTGCGGCCGTACTTCTGCTTGAT
>CAYYSD010000117.1:0-9843 GCA_964474285.1 uncultured Anaerolineaceae bacterium
GGTTGTGTGGACTGGACCCGGCGGAGGGGATGCTGGCGCAGGCAGCGAGCAGAGCAGATATCGAGTGGGTTCTCGGCGACCTTTCCACAGTGCAGTTCCACGGAGAGTTCGACCTGGTCGTGATGACGGGCCACGCGTTCCAGGTGCTGCTTGAGGACGACGAGATTCGGGCCGCGCTGTCGGCGATCCGTTCGGCGCTCAGGGACGGTGGGCGATTCGCCTTCGAGACGCGCAACCCGCTCGTCCGGGCATGGGAGAGGTGGACGCCGGACCGGGTCGTGGAAGCGGCGTTTGATGGAACGACTGTCCGCATGACGCACCAGGTCGATGCCGTCGAGGGCGAGCTGATCAGCTTTCGGTCGTTCTATTCGAGCCCTCTCTGGGTTGGACAGAGGGTGAGCCTTTCGACGCTGAGGTTCGTGGATGCGGGCCAGCTGACGAGATTCCTGGCGGATGCGGGGTTGGCGATCGAGCGGCAGTTCGGGGACTGGCGGGGAGAGCCACTTTCGGACGGGAGCCCTGAGGTCATCACAATCGCTCGTCGTGGCTGAACGGGGCCCCCGTTCGATAGACAGCCGAGGGCAGAAACGTGGATTCGAAAGCTGGCCGATGCTACAGTGCGGTGCTGGCGAACCTTTCGCGTTCCCCCGGCGCACCGGAGAGGTGGCCGGGTTCTCTTTTCGCCAACGATCCCTCGCCGGGTCTGCCGCGCGAACCCCGGAGATGCCCACCCATGGCCGAACAGCTCACCACCCAGCAGAAGCTGGATCAGCTCCTCCAGATGAAAGCGACTTATGCCCTGGGCGGGGGCGAAAGGCGCATCGAAGCGCAGCACGCGCGCGGCAAGCTAACCGCTCGCGAACGCATCCACCTTCTCATGGACCCGGGCTCCTTCGACGAAATCGATCCGCTCGTGCGGCCTCGCGGGGCGGCGGCGGCGGACAGCCCGGAAGCTGTGGTCACCGGCTGGGGCAAGGTCGATGGGCGGCCGGTGTTCGTGTTCTCCTACGACTTCACGATCGTCGGCGGTTCGCTGAGCGAAGCGGTGGCGGAGAAGATCTTGAAGGTGATGGACCTTGCGATGACAACCGGCGCGCCGGTGGTCGGCATCATCGATTCGGGCGGGGCACGCATCCAGGACGGGCCGGAGAGCCTGCGCGGTTTCGGCGAGATCTTCGCGATGAATACGCTGGCGAGCGGCGTGGTCCCGCAGATCAGCGTCAGCATGGGCCCTTCGGCGGGCGGCGGCGCCTATAGCCCGGCGCTTACGGACTTCATCTTCATGACCGAAGGCACCGGGCAGATGTACATCACGGGGCCGGACGTCATCCAGACGGTGACCGGCGAGGAAGTGACGCACGACGAGCTGGGCGGCGCGATCGCTCACGCTTCGCGATCGGGCGTGGCGCACTTTGCCGTGGCGGGAGAGGAAGAGACGCTGGCGGAGGTGCGGCGGTTGCTTTCGTTCCTGCCGTCCAACAACGCCGAGGACCCGCCGCTCCTGCAATCCGGCGATGAGATGGACCGGGAGGAACCGGACCTGCTGAGCATCGTGCCCTCCGAGCCGAACCGGCCCTACGACGTGCGCGACGTGGTCCACCGGGTGGTCGATGACGGCGACTTCATGGAAGTGCACGAACTGTTCGCGCCCAACATTGTCGTCGGTTTCGGGCGGATGGGAGGGCGGACCGTGGGGTTCGTCTGCAACCAGCCGATGCAGCTCGCCGGGTCGCTCGACATCAATGCGGCGCGGAAGTCGGCGCGGTTCGTTCGATTCTGCGACGCGTTCAACATCCCGATCGTGACGTTCGTGGACACACCCGGGTTCTTGCCGGGCACGGCGCAGGAATTCGGCGGCATCATCACCCACGGGGCGAAGCTGCTCTATGCCTATAGCGAAGCGACAGTGCCGAAGGTGGCGGTGATCCTGCGGAAGTCATATGGAGGGGCGTACCTGGTGATGTCCAGCAAGCACCTCCGTGGCGACATGAACTTCGCCTGGCCGACGGCGGAAGTCGCGGTGATCGGACCGGACGCAGCAGCGAACGTGGTGTACCGCGACGAGATCCAGGCCGCCCCAGACCCGGAGGCGCGCCGCAAAGAGCTGATCGACGAGTACCGCGCGAAGTTCGCGAGCCCGTACATCCTCGCCGGGCGCGGCTTTATCGATGACGTCATCGATCCGCGGCACACGCGCATGAAGATCATCCGCGCGCTCGAGATGCTTCAGAACAAGGCGGACCGGAACCCGCCGAAGAAGCACGGCAACATCCCGCTCTAGGACCGCCCCCGGCGGGAGGAGGCAGCCATGGCGTTCGAGATTCGACCAGTGACGGCGGGCGAGTACGAAGCCTTCGTGCGCGCCCACTCGCTCAACTTCAACCGGGACTTCGAACCGGAGAGTGTGGCGACCAGGCTGGACTACACGGAACTGGATCGCACACTGGCCACCTTCGACGGGCCGGAGATTGTCGGGACGGCCGCGGCCTTCAGCCACGAGTTGACCGTTCCCGGCGGCGCGGCGATCAAGGCAGGGGGAGTATCGGCCGTGACGGTGGCTGCGAGCCATCGCCGGAAGGGCATCCTGACGAGCGTGATGCGGCGCCAGCTCGAGGACATCCGGGACCGGGGAGAGCTGGCGGCGTCGCTGTGGGCCTCGGAGAGCGGAATCTACGGACGATTTGGATACGGGATGGCGGCGGAGTCCCACAATTTCACCATTGACCGCGCACACGCCGGGCTCAGCCATGGCGTTGAGGCAAGCGGCCGTGTGAGGCTGATCCAGGTCGAGGAAGCGGCGGAGCTCCTGCCGGTGGTCTTCGAAAAGGAGCGGGCGCGCCGCCCCGGCTTTGTTTCGCGGTCCGAGGGCTGGTGGAAGCAACGGGTCTTCGGCGATCCGCCGGCCTGGCGCGGAGGGTTCACGGCGCAGCGGATCGCGGTCTACGAAGAGGGCGGAACGCCCCTCGGAACGGTGCGCTACCGGGCAAAGGGAGAGTGGCAGGAGGGACTGCCCGATGGGAAGCTCCACGTGATCGAGCTGATCGCGCTCACGCCGGCGGCGTATGGAGCTCTGTGGGCACATGTGCTCGGCGTTGACCTTATGTCCACCATTGAGGCGGGCGAGCGCCCGGGAAACGAAGGGCTGCCGTGGATGCTGGCAGACCCGCGCCGGTTGATGGTGCGGCCTCGGGACGGCCTGTGGGTGCGAATCGTCGACGTTCCCGGGGCACTGACCGCGCGGACCTATCGGCGCGACGGGAGGATGGTGCTGGATATCGCGGACGCCTTTTGTCCGTGGGCGAGCGGCAGGTTCGAACTCGATGTCTCGGGCGGTCGCGCAACCAGCAAACCGGCGACGGCCACGCCCGACGTGTCAATGAGCATCGGCGAACTGGGCGCGCTCTATCTCGGCGGGGTACGGCCACGGGCACTGGCGACGGCGGGCCGGTTGCACGGAGAGGAGGGCGCGATCGAGCGTCTCGACGCGATGTTCGTTGGCGAGATCACTCCGTGGTGCGCAGAAATTTTCTGATCGATGGGTTGGGGCGCGAACCTGTAGAATCGGCGGCATGAGTATCGAAGTCGGTCAACCTGCCCCACCGTTCAAGCTTCGCAACAAGGCCAGGGAGGAAGTCACGAACGAATCCTTCCCCGGCAAGAACATCGTCCTCGCCTTCTATCCGCTGGCCTTCACCGGCGGCTGCACCAACGAGATGCAGGCGTTCCGGGACCAGAACTACCTGTTCGAAGAAGCGAACGCGCAGGTGCTGGGCGTGAGCTGCGATTCGTGGGCCTCGGCCGGTGAATTCGAGGAGAAGCTGGTGACCGGGTTCCCGCTGGTGAGCGATTTCCCGAAGAACCAGGCCGGGCGCGACTACGGGACGTTCAATGAGCAGTTCGGCACGAACTCGCGGACGACGGTGGTCATCGACGCGCAGGGGATCGTGCGGGGTGTGTATTCCGAAGGGCGCGATTTCGCGTCGCATCCGGGAAAGGCGCTCGAAATCCTCGCCGAGGTGAACGGGACGAGCCAGGGCTAAGCGCCTTGCTCATCGACTGAACAGCAGGGACACTCCGGCAGTGACCAACTCGTCGCCGCCCGCAAGTCCGCGCTTCATTGTTCCTATCACGGCTGTTTTCACCGGAGCGCTGATCGTCTCGAACATCGTGGCGGTGAAGATCAGCGACTTCGGCGGACACTACCTCGACAGCGCGAACATCGTCTTCCCAATCAGCTACATTTTTGGCGACATCCTCACAGAGGTGTATGGCTTCCGGACGGCGCGACGCGTGATCTGGTCGGCGTTCTTTGCGAACGCCCTTTGCGTGCTGGCGATTGTCGGGGCCGGTGAACTGCCCGCAGCGCCGTTTTGGAGCGACCAGGCCTCGTATGACGCGATCCTGGGACAGACGTGGCGAATCGTGGCAGCGAGCTTCGTGGCGTTCCTTGCGGGGGAGTTCGCGAACAGCGTGGCGCTGGCCCGGCTGAAAGTGGCCACGAACGGGCGATACCTCTGGCTGCGAACCATCAGTTCGACACTGGTGGGCGAAGGGCTGGACACGGTGCTGTTTGTGCTCATCGCGTTCACCGGGACAGGCATCCCGAACCTGCACGTGCTCATCTGGGAGACGTGGGTGTTCAAGGTCGGTTTCGAAGTGCTGGCGACCCCGTTCACCTATGGCGTCGTGACGGCGCTCAAGCGGTGGGAGGGCCTCGACGCTTACGACAGGGGGATCGACTTCAATCCGGTGGCTGTCTGGGAATGATGTTGCGTTGAAGTGCGGGTGGTACGAACCTGCTCGCATGTCCGACAACACTTTTCGTACCGACGGCACCATCGATTCGTTCCCCAATGACTACGCACAGCGCGACTATTCGGTCACCTTCGTGGCACACGAATTCACGAGCGTGTGCCCGATGACGGGGCAGCCTGATTTCGGGAAGCTGCGCATCACATATGTCCCAGACCAGCGCTGCATCGAGCTTCGGAGCTTCAAGTTCTACCTGTTTACCTACCGCAACGAAGGTGTGTTCTATGAGAACGTCGTCAACCACATCTGTGACGACATCGTGCAGGCGGTTGCGCCGCGAAGCGTGACGGTTGAAGGGGAATTCAACATCCGGGGAGGCATTGGCGCGGTGGTGACGGCCAGGTGGGAACGTGGGAGCGACGTGGCGTGACCCGAACCGTGCGCGGTCCTAGACTCGACTACCGGCCGGCGCCCCGGGTGGCGCATGCGCCGAGGAGACAGGCATGACCATCAAGGCAGACCCGGGCGGGTTCCCTCAGCGCAAGCTTTCAGAGGTGCCCTCGGTGACGGGGGCCCAGATGCGCGAAATCCAGCGGGCGGCGCAGGAAGACTTCGGGCTCGACATCCTGCAGATCACAGAGAACGGCGGCCGGGCGGCAGCGATGCTGGCGCTGGCGATGCTCGGGGGACGCGGAAGGGGCCAGCGAATCGTGGTGCTGGCCGGCGGGGGGAACAAGGGTGCGACGGGCCTCTGCGCGGCGCGGCATCTCGTGAACTACGGCTTCCTGGTCGAGCCGGTGCTCGGGGAGATGGAGACGGAGCTTTCGTTCTTCGCGCGGCGGCAATGGCTGGTGTTGAAGGAAGCGGGCATTGTCGAGCCCCACGACCTGGAGACAAGCGAGATCACCGTGGAAGAGCACCTCAGCCGGGCGGACCTGGTGATTGACGCGCTCGTTGGGTATGGGTTGGAAGGTCCGCCGATGGGCATCACGGCGGCGGTGACGGAGCTTGCCGTCCAATCCCGCCGTCCGATCCTTGCCCTCGACCTGCCGACAGGCGTCAACTCCACGACGGGCGACGTGAGCAGCCCTGCGGTGCGAGCGATCACAACGCTGGCGATGGACCTGCCCAAGGTTGGGACGCTCCACGTGCAGTGCAAGTCCTTCGTGGGGGAGATGTTCCTGTGCGACCTCGGGCTGCCACGCAGGGTCCACGAGCAGCTGGGCTTCAATGTGGGCAGCGTGTTTTCGGAGGGGCCGATCGTACGGTTGAGGCGGTGAGGAGCGTGATGAGTGATGAGTTCTAAGTGCTCAGGCCTCATCACTGATCACTCTCTCAGTAGCCGCGGCTGTCCCAGAGGATGTCGCCCACGCCGGAGAGCTTCGCCTGGTAGCGCGAGGCGACGAAGAGCAGGTCGCTGAGGCGGTTGAGGTAGGGGATGACCTGCCTGCCCACGGGCTCTTCCCGGCCAAGGGCGATGGTGATGCGCTCAGCGCGGCGGCAGACTGTGCGGGCGACATGGAGCTGTGCGGAGGCCGGGTCGCCGCCGGGCAGGATGAAGCTCTTGAGCGGTTCGAGGTCGTCGTTCCACGCGTCGATCCACTCTTCAAGCTGAGTGACGTGGCGCTCTTCGATCTGGGGGACGGGCCAGCGCTTCTTGTCTTCTTCGAGCATGCAGAGATCGGAGCCGACGTTGAAGAGCACCTGCTGGATGACAAAGAACGTGGGGCGCATGGACTCGTGGAGGCCGGCGGCCACCGCGACCCCGAGGACGCTGTTGAGTTCGTCGACGGTGCCATAGGCCTCGATGCGGAGGCTATCTTTGGGGATGCGCTGACCGCCGCCGAGGCCGGTGGTGCCATCGTCGCCGGTGCGGGTGTAGACGCGATTGATACGGACCATGAGGTGGAGGATAGCAGAGGCGGCGAGCGTGGCTCTCGAGGGCCGGTGGTTTGCGGGCAACGTTGGCGTTGATCTCGTGGCCAGTGCCGACAGCGATGGGCTCTGCTCCGGCGGCGCCAGGTTGGTCAGCTGACGACGAGGAGGGTTTGGCCTTCCATGACGCGGTCGCCTTCTTTGACGAGGATTTCGGAGACGGTGCCCCCGGCGGGAGCTTTGATCTCGTTCTCCATTTTCATGGCTTCGAGGAGGAGGACGACATCGCCTTGCTTGACCGCATCGCCGACGGCGACCTTGAGCTTCAGGACGCGGCCAGCGATCTGGGCGGAGACTCCGCCTTTGACACCGGCGCGGACCGGGGCCGCGGCGGGGGCGGCCGCCCGGGGTTGGCGCGGGGCGGGGCCTGTGCTGAAACGTCCTTCGTATTCGACTGACATCGGGCGGTGGTCGACGTGGATGCGCATACCGATCTGACGGGCGGGCTCGGGGGGCAGCTCGATGCGGTAGGACGTGTGGCCGGCGGTCACGACGGTGTAGCCGAGTTCTTCCCTCTGTTTGATGTGGTATTCGTGGCCATCGACCGACACCGTCTGGCCCCTGACCTCAACCTGGTATGTCCGTCCGCCAATCGTCACTGTCGCCATGTTGACTACCTCATCTGCCTTATGCGGCCGAAGTTGCGCCACGATTCGACGGCGCCGTTACCGGAAGGGGCGGGCGCGGCGGGCGTGGGGGCCACGGCCTTTTCGCGAACGAACAGTGCACCGACGACTGCGGCCACGAGTTCCCGCTCGGGGCCACCGCCTTCCTTTCGCCACTGGAGAAAGTCCTTCGCCGGCTGGGGGAACATCACGTAGCCCAGCACGTCGTCGATGTCGCGTGCCAGGTCGCCGATTTCCGCTGTGGCCGTTTCGAGCTCGGGAGCGAGGTCGTCCGCCGGCCGATGGGTGACGGGTTGTTCGTCGCCGAGGAGCGTGTGCAGGACGTCCGGCGCGATGGGGGTGGCGGTTTGCCCGTAGAGGCCGCGGGCGAGGTTGCGCGTTTCGCGGGTGACGGTCGCGTAGCGCTTGCCGGTGAGCACGTTGAATACCGCCTGGGTGCCAACGATCTGGGAGCTCGGGGTGACGAGCGGCGGGTAGCCGAGGTCGGCGCGGACCCGTGCGTTTTCGGCGAGCACCTCGGGCAGGCGGGATTCGGCGCCCTGGTCGCGCAGCTGCCCGACGAGGTTCGAGATCATGCCTCCCGGCACCTGGTGGCTGAGCACCCCGGCATCGATGCCGAGGAGGTTGCTTTCGAACTTCCAGTACCTCTTGCGGACGTCTTTGAAGTAGGCCGCGAGCTTGCCGAGGCGCTCCAGGTCGAGGCCGGTGGCGTGGTCGGGGTCTTCCGCCAGCGCGGCGACGAGCGTCTCGGTCGCGGGCTGTGACGTGCCGCCGGCGAGGCTGCTGACGGCGCAGTCGATGACGTCGGCGCCCGCCTGGACACCCATGAGGTAGGCCATTTCGGAATAGCCCGAGGTGTCGTGGCAGTGCATCTGGACGAGCTTGTCCGGGTGGTCGTGCTTGAGGCGGGTGACCAGTGCCCGGGCCATCATGGGACTCAGGAGACCGGCCATATCCTTGAGGCAGAGCGAATCCGCGCCCATTTCGACCATGCGGTCGGCCATCTCGGCGAACTTGTCGACGGTGTGGACGGGGCTGATGGTGTAGCAGATGGTGCCCTGGACGTGGCCGCCGGCGCGCTTGACCGCGTCGAAGGCGGTCTCCAGGTTCCTGGTGTCGTTCAGCGCGTCGAAGATGCGGAAGATGTCCATGCCGTTCTGGACCGAGCGGTCGCAGAAGGCGCGCACAACGTCATCGGCATAGTGGCGGTACCCGACGGCATTCTGTCCGCGAAGAAGCATCTGGGTGGGGGTGTTCTTGAGGCGCTTCTTGATCTCGCGGAGGCGCTCCCAGGGGTCTTCCTTGAGGAATCGCATGCAGGTATCGAAGGTGGCGCCGCCCCAGCATTCGATGCTGTGGTAGCCGATGGCGTCCATCTCTTCGAGCGCAGGGATCATGTCCTCGGTGCGCATGCGCGTCGCCAACAGCGACTGGTGGCCATCGCGGATGGCCGTCTCCATGATGCCGACTCTGGTCATCGATTAGTCCGGTATGAGGGTCCCGAGCATGCTGCCCCGGGCTCTTTTGAGCCTAGCACGCAGCCCGGTTCCGGGGAAAACGCGCGAACATCCGGGTTCAGGCGACCATGCGGACGCCGGGAGAGGTACCGGAGACGAGTTCCATGAGCGTATCGACCTGGCGGAGGAGGCGGGCGCCTTGCGGGGAGTGTTCGCGGGGCTCGACGGTCTCTTCGGGAAGGACGAAGCCGGGCCGAATGCCCTCCGCTAGCCAGAACGCATCGGCCGCGGCGATCACGCCCGCGAGCGACGAACCGTAGGGATCGGCAGTGTGATGGCCGGTGATGGCCTCGCGGATCTCGGCCGGAAGGTGCCAACGCTCGGCGAGGAGACCTCCGAGTTCGGCGTGGTCATAGCCGAGAAGCTGCCGTTCGACATCTTCGAGGGAGCGGCCTTCGGCCATGGCGCAGGCGACGGCCTGGTCGAGACCGGCCGGGTCGGCATAGAACATCGCGAGGCGGCCCATGTTGTGAAGGACGCCGGCCGTGAAGGCGCTGGGGACATCCGCGGTGCGGGCGCGTTGGGCGAGTTCGCCGGCATAGAAGCCGACGGCGAGGGAATGGCGCCAGAATTCGGAAATGCGGAAGAGAACGTTGAGGCAGTCCGGGCCGTAGGCGCTGGTGATCGCGCTGGAGATGGCGACGTTGCGGGCCTGGACGAAGCCGAGGACGACGAGGGCCTGCTGGACGGACGTCACTTCCTGGGCGCGGCGATAGGCGGCGGAATTCACGATGCGGAGGATGCGGGCGCTGAGGCCGGGGTCGGCGCTGACGACCATGGCAAGGTCGGTGGCGCTGGACTTTGGATCCTGGGCGACCTGCATGACCTTGAGCGCAACGGCCGGCAACGGAGGCAAGGCATCGATGGTTCGCGCAGTATTGGAAGCGCCCCGCTTTGGGGATTGGGTACCAGTGTCAGCCATGTCTCTCACCCGGGGTGCGACTCGCTGGGGCCAGTGTCACTCCGGAGCGCGGGGCAGGACGATAAGGGGTCTCCCGTATGCGGACCGGGGA
>CAYYSD010000118.1:0-9793 GCA_964474285.1 uncultured Anaerolineaceae bacterium
AGTGTGCTCGGCAAAGAGCGGCGCCCGTAGTCTACCAGAGCGGCGACTTCGGGCCGAAGGAGACGGTATCCCGGTTAGAATTCGCACACCATGACTGACACCTCCCCCGACAACACCCCCTTCTACGAAGCCAACCGCGCACGCTGGGACGAATCTGTCGCGATCCATGCTGCCTCCGAAGGCTACGACGTCGCCGGCTTCCTGCGCGGCGAGAAATCGCTCTACGCCGTTGAGATCGAGGAGGTGGGCGATGTGCATGGCAAATCACTCCTCCACCTGCAGTGCCACTTCGGCATCGACACTTTGAACTGGGCCAGGCTGGGCGCGACCGTCACCGGGCTCGACTTCTCGGCGCAGGCGGTTGCCCGGGCGCGCTCCCTCGCAGAACAGATCGGCGACACCAGCGCCCGCTTCGTCGAATCCGACCTCTACAAAGCGGAACAGGTTCTCCACGAGACCTTCGATGTCGTCTACACCGGCATCGGGGCGCTCTGCTGGCTCCACGATATCCGCGAGTGGGCGCGAATCGCCGCCGGATTCGTGAAGCCCGGCGGCTTCCTCTACGTCTACGAAGGACATCCCGTCCTCTGGGCCGCCGACGATGAACGAGAAGATCACGAAATCGCGCTGCGCTACCCGTATTTCGAACGAACGGCGCCGAGCGAGTGGGAGAACACCACCACCTACGTCGATGGTCCTCCCCTGAAGAACACGCGCACCTACGAGTGGAACCACGGCATTGGGGAAATCGTGACGGCGCTGATCGATGCCGGCTTGCGCCTGGACTTCCTGCACGAGCACCGTGACATGGCGTGGCAGGCCCTGCCATGGATGGAGACTGTCGAAGGTGCCCCGCCCGGCCATCGCCATCAGCGGCGGACGGCCTGGCGCCTGCCGGAAGCACAGCGCGACATGCTCCCGCTCATGTACTCCCTGAAGGCAACAAGGCCGGCCGATTGACGGTGCGTCGCCAGCGGCCTATAAGCCGCTCCAATGGTGGACGAAGCGTACGGCCCGCTCCACGGTGTTCACGTCCTCGACCTCACGACGCGGCGCGCAGAGCTCGCGGGAAGGTCGTTGGCGGAGCTCGGCGCCGTCGTGCTCAAGATCGAGCCGCCCGGCGGTTGTGACTCGCGCACGGTGCCCCCGTTCGACGAACATCACGGACCCGGCGGCATTTCGCTTTACTGGGCCGCCGTCGGCATGGGCAAACTCAGCGTGACCCTTGACATCACCAGCCTGGAAGGGCGTGAGCAGCTTCGCCGGCTCGCTTCACGGTTCGATGTCCTCATCGAATCCTTCGACCCGGGCTATATGGACAGCCTGGGCCTGGGCTACGGCAACCTTCATGCCATCAACCCGCGCCTGGTCTACATGTCGGTGACGCCCTATGGCCAGACTGGTCCCAAGGCGAACTGGCCCGCGACCGAACTCACGATTGAAGCGGCCTGCGGACGAATGGCCCTCCAGGGCGACCGCGACCGTCCTCCGCTGCCCATCGGCTATCCACAGGCCGCGTTCCACTCCGGCGCCCAGGCCGCCTGCGACATCATCATCGCGCTCAACGAACGCGAGGTCTCCGGTCTCGGACAACGCCTGGACCTCTCCATGCAGGAGGCCATGATCTGGACGCTGATGGACGCCACCGGCTATCCGCCCAACACCGGCGGCGACCCCGTCGGGGGCGGCGACGACCGCGCCCATGCGCCTGTGTTGCAACGCTCCATCCCCTGCGCCGACGGCTACATGAACGGCCGTGCGGGCGATGTCGTCCTCACGCCCTATTCGAAGGCCCACCTGATGGAGCTCGCCGTCGCCCAGGATGTTCGCCTGGCGCCCGTGAACACGACTGAGGACCTGCTGAACAGCCCCCAGTTCGCGGCGCGCGAATACTGGCAACTGGTCGATGGCTTCATCCACCCGGGTGTGGGCGCCCGGCTTTCGCGAACCCCGGCGCAGCTCCGCCCGGCGCCGCGCACCCCCGGCCAGCACCAGGCCATGCTGGAGGGCTTCCTTGCGGAGCCGGTCCCCACGCGCATCACCGCGACGGCCGGCGCGCGCACGGGTCTCGCCTTCCAGGACCTTCGCATCGCCGACTTCAGCTGGGTGGCCGTGGGCCCGCTCACGGCCAAAGCGTTCGCCGACCACGGCGCGACCGTCGTTCGGGTCGAATCGGGGACGCGCCTCGATGTACTCCGGGGGCTGGGCGCTTTCAAGGACAACATCCCGGATGTGAACCGCAGCCAGTGGTTCGCCAACATGAACACTTCGAAGCTCGGCCTTAGCCTCAACCTCGGCACGCCAGAAGGCCGCGCCATCGCGAAGCGCCTCATCGATTGGGCCGACGTCGTCGTGGAAAGCTTCACCCCGGGCACGATGGCCAGGTGGGGTTTCGACTACGAGACACTCAAAGAGGAGCGCCCGGACCTGATCATGCTGAGCACCTGCCTGCTCGGCCAGACAGGACCATGGGCTAGCTACGGCGGCTTCGGAGGCCACGGCGCCGCCCTCGCCGGTCTCCATTACATCACCGGCTGGCCGGACCGGCCGCCTGCGGGGCCTTCCGGTCCGTATACCGATGTCATCGCACCGCGCTACACCGTCGCGGCGCTGGCTGCCGCCGTGCTCGAACGCCGCCGGAGCGGCCTTGGCCAGCACATCGATGTCTCACAGGTGGAAGCCGCCGTCCACTTCATCGAGCCACTGGTGCTCGACCAGTCCGTCAATGGTCACCTGGCGATGCCCGCCGGCCACGACTCGCTCACCGCATGCCCGCACGGTGTCTACCAGGCGGCCGGCATCGAGCGTTATATCGCCATCGCGGTGGAGACCTCCGCGCAGTGGCAGGCTCTCCGCGCGCTCCTCCAACGGGGCCAATTCGCCACAGTCGACGACAGTCTCGAAGGGCGGCTCAAGGCTCGCGAAGAGATCGATGCCTGCCTGCGCGAATGGATCCGCCCACAGGACCCGTGGGCACTCGAAAAGACCCTCATCGCGGCGGGCGTGCCCTGCTCCGTGGTCGAACGCCCAACGGACCTTTATCGCGATCCGCAGCTGCGCGAACGCGGATTCTTCGTCGGTCTCAACCACGCGGAAATGGGCCCGACGCCATACGACGGCTTCGCGACGCGCTTCTCCGCTCGCCGCGAAATGCTACGCGGGCCCGGGCCTGTCCTTGGTCAGCACACAGGCTTCGTCCTCAATTCGTTCCTGGGCATGACGCCCGCGGAAATCGAAGAAGCAGCTGCCTCGGGTGCCCTTTGGTAGCCGCCGTGGTCAGTCCGCGTAACTGCCGTTGACGAGAACCTGCAATTCCCTCCGGAACGGATAGAAACTCGAAGGCAGGAGCTGGGTCATGAACACCACAACCAGCTCTTCCACAGGATCCACCCAAAACGCCGTGCTTGCGGCGCCGCCCCAGGCGAACTGGCCCGGTGAGCCCGGCAGCTGGGCGCGCGCGAGGTCTTGCAGCACCGAGAATCCGAGGCCGAATCCGACGCCCTCGTAGGCGACCTCGGAGAACTGGCCCGGGGGCGCAAGCGCGGTAATGTCCTGATCGCCAGGCAGGTGGTTCATCGTCATCAGGCGGAGGGTCTTGCGGCTCAACACGCGATGGCCGTCCAGTTCGCCACCGTTGCACAGCATCTGGGCAAAACGGAAGTAGTCGTGTGCGGTTGAAACCAGCCCTCCGCCGCCACTCAGCAACTTGGGCACCTTGAGATAGTCGCTGGTGGCGGGGTCGTCGGAAAGGACGCGTCCGCCCGTCGGAGTCACGGAATAGCAGGCCGCGAAGCGGTCCTGGCGCTCTTCGGGTACGTGGAACCCAGTCTCCGGCATCCCCAGGGGCGTGAATATCCGCTCCTGCAGGAACCGGTCGAATGGCATCCCCGAGATGACTTCCACGAGGTAGCCGCACATGTCGGTCGCGATTGAGTAGTTCCAGCGCGTTCCCGGGTCGAAGATCAGCGGCAACTGCGCCACCTTCTCGGCGGTCTCAGCAAGCGTGTTCTCGGCGAGGCCAAAGGTCCCTGCCCGTCCCACCACGTCCAGCTGACGGTATGCCGCGTCCACCGGGTTGTTGTACTGGATGTGGTATGTCAGTCCTGATTGGTGAGTGAGCAGATCCCGCACCGTCATCGCTCTCAATGGCCGCCGTGTCAGGAAGGCCGGGTAGTGCCCCGTGACCCACACGGAGAGGTCTTTCCACGATGGAATGAAGTCAGAGACCGGCTGGTTCAGCTGGAACCGGCCTTCTTCGTAGAGCGACATCAGTGCAACCGATGTAATCGGCTTCGACATCGAGTAGATCCGGAAGATCGTGTCCTCACCCGTCGGCTTGCCGCGTTCGGCGTCCATCTGGCCGAGAGGGGAGAGGTGCGCGATCTCACCGCGCCGAGCAACCAGGGTGAGCGCGCCGGCTATCTTGCCCGTGTCGATGTACTTCTCGGAGAGATGCCGGTCGATGTTCTTGAGGCGCTCCGTAGAGAGCCCACCAATCGTCCGGCTGAGGACAGCGGCCATGTGTTCACCCCCGGGGCCAACTCGTCAGACCCCTGCCGATTGTACAGGCGCCATGGCCGGAGCGTGCGCTGTTACCGGCCCGAACGGATCGCTCGGAGCACCAGCAGCACAATCACCGCGCCGATGAACGCCAGTCCGATGCTGCGGATGTCGAAATCGTTCACCGTACCCCAGCCCAGCTGGGTGCCGATCCACCCGCCGATGGCCGCGCCCACGATCCCGATGACCATCGTCACGACCAGGCCGGTGCAGCCCCGCTCTTTCGATCCGTCCTTGACCACGAACTTCGCCAACCAGCCGGCAATCAGCCCGAGCAGAGCCCATGCGAAGAGACCCACTGTCGTCCCTCCTTCGCTAACAGCCCGGGAGCCGGTCCCGGATCATCGCCACGAGATTGCCGATCGGCACCCGCACCTGTTCCTGCGTGTCCCGGTCGCGGACGGTCACGGCGTCATCTCCCGCCTCGCCGCCTTCGCCGACCGTCTTGAAGTCGATGGTTACGCAGAGCGGCGTGCCGATCTCGTCCTGCCGCCGGTAGCGCCGCCCGATGGACTGCGTCTCGTCGAACTGGGTCATGAAGTTGGGCCGCAGAAGGTCGTACACACGCCTTGCGGTGGGTTGCAGCTTTTCGTTCTTCGAAAGGGGCAACACCGCCACCTTCACCGGCGCGATGTTCGGCTTGAACTTGAGGACGATGCGTTTCTCGCCCTTTTCGTCGGGCTCCTCGTTGTAGCACTCGAGCAACGTCACCGCCAGGGTGCGTGTCAGGCCCGCGGCCGGCTCGATCACCCACGGCACCACGTGCTCGTTCGTCTCTTCATCGAAGTACGTCAGCGGATGGCCGCTCGTATCGCCGTGGGACTTGAGGTCGAAATCAGTACGGGCCGCGATGCCTTCGAGTTCACCCCAGCCCCAGGGGAACAGGTACTCGATGTCCGTTGTGCCCGCGCTGTAGTGAGAAAGTTCTTCCTTGTCGTGGTCGCGCAACCTGAGGCGCGACGCGTCGATGCCCACGACATCGGTGTACCAGCGGAGGCGCTCATCGATCCACGCGCGGTGCAGCGCGAGGTACTCAGCCGGGTTCGAGCGGTCCCGGGGCGGCTTGCAGAAGTACTCCATCTCCATCTGCTCAAACTCGAGCGTGCGGAACACGAAGCGGCCAGGTGTGATCTCGTTGCGGAAACTCACGCGGCTCTGTGCGATCCCGAACGGCAGCTTGCGCCGCATCGATCCGACCACGTTTTCGAAGTTGATGAAGATGCCCTGGGCCGTCTCCGGCGGCAGGAACGCGGTGTTCGCCGGCAGCTGGGTCACGGGGTCGATGTCGTCCGCGTGGGCGACAGGGCCAACCTGCGTCGTGAACATCATGTTGAACTGGCGCGGTTCGGTCAGTTCGCCACCATCGTTCGGGCAAACGATCCGGCCGGCGGCGTCACGCTTGATCTCGCCGTAGGCGCCCTCTTCCAGGTGGTCCGCGCGGAAGCGCTGCTGACACTTCTTGCAGTCCACCAGGGGGTCGCTGAAGTTCGCGACGTGGCCGGAAGCGACCCACACACGCGGGTTCGAAATGAGGGCCGCATCGAGGCCGACAACGTCGTCGCGCTCGCGCACCATCGCGCGCCACCAGGCCTCGCGGATGTTGCGCTTCAGTTCCACGCCCAGCGGGCCGTAGTCATAGGTGTTGGCGAAACCGCCATAGATCTCGGCGGATGGGAAGATGAAGCCGCGGCGCTTGGCGAGCGAGACGATCGTTTCGAGGTCGGGTGCGGGCACGAACGTGGGTCCTTATGTGGAGCTCCGGCAACGCAGGCGGCGCACCGGGCAGGTTTCCACCTTACCCGGTCGGCGCGGTAGACGGTAAAGGAAGGTGCAACATTGTCCGCTCAATCGCTGCGAACGAGGACGGCGAATTCCACCCCCCTTTACGGCACACAGGCTACCCTCGGTGCCATGCGCTTCCTGTCCCTGCTCGCCCCAATCCTCTTCCTCGCCGCGGCCTGCGTTGATTCCAACCGCGTCGAGATCGAGCCCACCGCTGACGACGCTGTGCCTTCGGCAACGCGCACCGCTTCGACGCCGCGCGCCGCGATCGCTACGCCAACCGTCCCGTCAGGCGCCGCCAGCGGTCCCCACGAGCACGTTGGCGCGAACACGGTCGCGCACATCCAAAAGCTGGCAGGCGATATCGGCGAGCGCGTCTCCGGCACCAGCGGCGAACGCGAAGCGGCGGACTACATCGCGGCGCAGTTTCGCGCGAGCGGCTACGACGTCGAGACCATGGAGTTCGAGTTCGAAGACAACCCCTTCCGTGGGGGCAGCGTGAAGCTCAACGGCGCGTCCCTGAATGCGCTCGTGATGTCCGGCAGCGCCGCCGGCAACGTCAGTGCGCGCACGGTCTACGTCGGCCTCGCGGACGAGACCGGCATTGCAGGAAAGGACCTCAAGGGCGCCATCGCCGTTGCTGACCGTGGCACCCTCAACTTCAGCGTGAAGTACACGAACGTGAAGAATGCCGGGGCTGTCGGCCTCATCGTCATTAACAACGAACCGGGCCTGTTCCCGGGCAACCTCACCCGCATCGCGGAGATCCCGGTGGTCGGCGTCGCCGGCGAGGAGCGCGAGCGGCTGCGCACCATCGCGAACAGCGGCGCCACCGTATCGATCGAGGTGGGCGCCAGGAGCAAGGGTCTCAACGTGATTGCCAGGCCGGCGGCCAACGCGACCTGTGACATTATCGTGGGGGGCCACCACGACACCGTTCCCGCAGCGCCCGGCGCGACCGACAACGCCAGCGGCACGGCAACCGTCCTCGAACTCGCTCGCGCCTTTGCCACCGACGGGCTCGATCGCGGGCTCTGCTTCGCCACCTTCGGCGGCGAAGAGTCAGGTCTCCATGGATCACGCGCCCTCGCCCAAAAGCTCGACGATGCCAACTCCCTCCCGCGATACATGGTGAACCTCGACGTGACTGCCACCGGAAAGGTCATCGAACTCATCGGCGACCGTGAACTCCAGACCCGCGCCAAGACGATGGCGGACAACATGGGCTTTGACAGCCGCACGACCGGTGAAGCGCCGAACACCAGCAGCGACCACGCCAGCTTCCGCGAGGCCGGTGTGCCGGTAATCTTCTTCGCCGGCGATGACTACTCGATGATCCACACGCCGAATGACAACGTGAGCGTCGTCAATGCGAAGCTGGTCGAAGACATCGGGGATCTTGCCTTCGCGTTTATCGGCGAGCTCCTCGCCCGGGTTGCCCGGGGGTAGCGCCCTCCCTAGCATGACAAACGTGCCCTCTCCGCGAACCCTTGCCCTGCTGCTGTTCTGCTTCGCCAGCGTGCTCGCCGCGTGCGGGGGCGGCGAAGAAACCCCCGGCGGCGACGGCATCCCCGTGACCGATCCTGCCCGCGTCCGTACAGCCACGCCGCTCCAGAACGCAACGCTCTACCACATCCAGGGCGACGTGGTCTCCACGTCGGGCGGCATCGCAACCGTGACCCCGGTCTCCGGAGGCGGAGCGAGCGGCCGCAACCACACCGTCGTTTCCGGCGACACCTGCGGCGGGATCGCCGCGAAGTACGGCATAACGCTCGAAGAACTCCGCCGCGTCAACCGCACCATCGATACGAACTGCACGAACCTGAACGTGGGAGACATCCTCCGCATTCCCGGCGCGGGAACGCCCACGGCCGGCGGCGGAAGCGGGACCCTGGCGACCGCCACCCCTCGCCCCGGATCGGGCCGCACCTACACCGTGAAATCCGGCGATACCTGTGCCGATGTCGCCGCGAGCTATGCGGTCACGGTCGCAGCACTCATTTCCGCCAACGGCTTGACGCAGAACTGCGACCTGCAGATCGGGCAGGTTCTGCGGATTCCGTAGGCACGACCGCCTCCGCGAAAACCGGAGGCAGCGCCTGTACGAGCGTTTCCATCTCCGCGAACAGATCCCCGTCTCGCTCATACCGCGCGGCCACGTCGTTCGCCTGGAAGGTGACGCTCTCCAGGTCTTCTGAAACCGTTGCCGCCTCCACTTCGCCCCAGTGCAGCGGCGCCGAGACCGTCGGGCGTTCGCGAGCACGCAGCGAATACACGCTCACCGTCGTCTTGTGCTCGTCGTTCTGGCTCCAGTCGATGAACACCTTGCCGTGCCGCAAATCTTTCGGCATCTTCGAAACCACGAGGTCCGGGAGTTGCCGCTCCAGGAGGCGCGCCAGGGTCAGCGAGAACGCCTTCGTCTGGTCGTACGTCACCGTACTGTTCAGGGGCACGTAGAGTTGCATCCCCTTCGAGCCCGACGTCTTCACGAAGGAGCGCAGCCCCAGGTGATCCAGCGTTTCGCGCAGCGCCAGCGCGACGCGGCAGCATTCGATGGCCGTCGCCGGAGGACCGGGGTCCAGGTCGAAGACAACGCTCGTGGGGCAGGCAAGGTCGCTCGCCTTGCTCAGAGAGACGTGCAGTTCCAGGCTCGCGAGGTTCGCCAACCAGACCAGGGTGGGAACATCGTCGACCAGGCAGAAGTTGATGGTACGGCTGGTCGAACCGCTCCACACGGGCGTCGTGTGGACCCACGGAGGCCGGTGCGAAGGACACTGCTTTTCATAGAAGAACTGCGCGTCCACCCCGTTGGGGTAGCGCTTCAGCGTCATCGGCCGACCCTGGATGTGCGGCAGAATCGCAGGCGCTATCCGCGAGTAAAACTGGATGACCTCGCCCTTCGTGAAGCCCGTGGACGGATAGAGCACCTTTTCGAGGTTGGACAGCGAAAGCTCGCGACCTTCGACCTCAACCCGCGCGGAGCTCATGCCGATTGCTTGGCCCGTTCTCCACGGTCGGCCTTCGCCTGGGCGATGCTGGCTTCGAGCGCAGCCATGAGGTCCACGACGCGCGGCGCTTCTTCTTCCCTGGCCGGCGTCGAAATCGTCTCGCCGGCCGCCTTGCGGTCGATGAGTTCGAGCAGTTGCTCGCGGTACTCGTCCCGGTACCTGGTGGGGTCGAAATCGGCCGCCAGCACCTCGATGAGCTGGCGCGCCATTGCCAACTCGCGCTTGTCGAAATCCTGCTCTGCCTCCGGCATGCCGTCCAGGTCCGCCACTTGCACGACTTCGTCCGGGAAGTAGAGCGTTGACATCGCCAGGGCTCCGCCCTCCGCCGGGCGCACCGCGGT
The DNA here is from genome assembly GCA_964474285.1 of uncultured Anaerolineaceae bacterium. Taxonomy (GTDB): domain Bacteria; phylum Chloroflexota; class Dehalococcoidia; order Tepidiformales; family Tepidiformaceae; genus JACRBT01. Next base: position 9,692 of record CAYYSD010000118.1, read on the forward strand.
CAGATACTGCTTGCCGCGCAAGACCACCCGCCCGATCGCGATCTTGTTGGCTTCCTTCATCGCGTTCACGAGCAAGGCATATGGCTTCTGACCGCGCTTGTC
>CAYYSD010000119.1:0-9513 GCA_964474285.1 uncultured Anaerolineaceae bacterium
CCCTCCCAGGTGGTCCCGACGCCGGGGACGCTCCATCACCACCTGGTTGAGAGCATGACCGACCCTCGCGGCGAATCGCCCGAACTCATGGCGAAGGCCGCATTGCTCCTGGCGACCGAGCCAAAGGAGAAGGTCGCCGGCCGCGTGACCTATAGCCAGGAGATCCTGCAGGAATTCGGCTGGATCACCAACGGCAAGGGCACGGGCATCGACCGCAAGGGCAGCGGCTACAGCCAGGTTTAGACGGAGTTCTGAGTGCTGGGTGCTGAGTGCTGAGTGCCGGGCGACGCCGGGGGGCTGTGGTTTGCCCAACGCCGCCACTCAGTACTGAGGACTCATCACTCATCACTCACTTACACTGGAACGACCTTCGGAGGCCCCATGTCGCAGAACAACGGATCGCAGCCCACCCTCTTCTCGCCCGAGGCGCTCGCCACGCTTTCCCGGGCGGTACACGCGTGGGAGGAGGGTCCGCTCGCGAAGACGCTTCAGCGTCAGCCTGAACGCGATGAGGCGTTCGCGACCAGCAGCCAGCCGGTTCAGCGCCTCTACACGCCCCTCGACATCGCGGACCTCGACTACGAGCGCGACCTTGGCTTCCCCGGCGAATACCCCTTCACGCGCGGCGTCCAGCCGACGATGTACCGGGGCCGCTACTGGACGATGCGGCAGTACGCCGGCTTTGGCACGGCTGAGGAGTCGAACCAGAAGTTCCGCTACCTCCTGGGCCAGGGGCAGACGGGTCTTTCCGTCGCGTTCGACCTTCCCTCTCAGCTTGGCTACGACTCTGACCACCCGATGGCGATCGCGGAAGTCGGGCAGGTGGGCGTGGCGATCGATTCGCTCTACGACATGGAGACGCTGTTCGCGGACATTCCGCTCGAGAAGGTTTCGACCAGCATGACGATCAACGCGCCTGCGGCGGTGATGCTGGCGATGTACATCGCGGCGGGGGAGAAGCAGGGCGTCGCGCCGGAGAAGCTCAACGGCACTGTCCAGAACGACGTGCTCAAGGAGTACGTGGCTCGAGGGACGTACATCTATCCGCCGGCGCCGAGCGTCCGCCTCGCGGCCGACATCATGGCCTATTGCGCGCGGAACGTGCCCCAGTGGAACACGATCAGCGTGAGCGGTTACCACATGCGCGATGCGGGCAGCACGGCCGCCCAGGAGATCGGCTTCACCTTCGCGAACGCCTGCGCCTATATGGACGCGGCGCTCGAACGCGGCCTCGCAATCGACGAGTTCGCGCCGCGAATCAGCTGGATCTTCAACACCCACAACAACTTCTTCGAAGAGATCGCGAAGTACCGCACGCTGCGCCGGCTCTGGGCCCGCATTCTCAAAGAGAAGTACGGCGCGAAGGACCCGCGCTCGATGATGCTGCGCACGCACACGCAGACCGGCGGCAGCACGCTCATGGCCCAGCAGCCTGAGAACAACATCGTCCGCGCGGCAATTCAGAACCTGGCGGCGGTCATCGGCGGCGTTCAGAGTGTGGCCCTGAGCTGCTTCGACGAAGCCCTGGCCCTTCCCACGGACGAGGCCCAGCGCCTCGCCCTCCGCACGCAGCAGATCATCGCCCACGAGACGGGCGTGGCGGACACGATCGACCCGCTGGCCGGGAGCTACTTCGTTGAGCACCTCACGAATGAGCTCGAACAGCAGGCGCGCGACTACATGCGCCAGGTGGAGGACGCAGGGGGCTCGGTGGCGGCCATCGAGAAGGGGTGGATGCAGGCCCAGATCGCCGAAGCCAGTTGGAAGTACCAGCAGGACATCGACGAGAAGCGCGAAATCATCGTCGGCGTCAACGACTATATCGAAGGCGGCGATCAGCGTCCGTCGATTTTCAGCGTGGATCGACGGCTGGTGGACCACCAGCTCAAGCGGCTGGAACACCACCGCAAGGAGCGCGAAATGGCACGCGTGACGGCCACGCTCGAGGATCTCAAGACCGTCGCGCGAGGCACGAGCAACCTCATGCCGCCGATCCTCGAGGCGGTCCGTGCCTACGCGACGTTGGGCGAAATCTGCGGCGCGATGCGCGAAGTCTTCGGCGAGTACAACCCACCAACGGTGATCTGAGGACTACGCTCGTGACCGCGATGTTGTTCGATGGACCCGAGATTGGGCCCGTGTTCGCGTTCGCCCACGGGGCGGGGGCGCCCATGGACAGCGCCTGGATGAACACGTTCGCGGCCGGACTGGCAGCGCACGGTGTTCGCGTGGCGCGGTTCGAGTTCCCGTACATGGCCGGGCGAAGGGCGACTCCACCCGGGCGCCGGCCTCCGGACCGCGAGGCGGTGCTGCTGGGGATGTGGCGGAGCGTCGTCGCGGAGTTGGGTGGCGGGGCGAAGGTGGCCATCGGCGGCAAGTCCATGGGCGGGCGCATGGCGAGCATGGTGGCGGACGAACTGGGCGTGCGTGCGCTCGTATGCTTCGGATATCCGTTCCACGCGCCGGGCCGGCCGGACAGGCCTCGGACGGCGCATCTCGAGGCGCTGACGACGCCTGCACTCATTCTCCAGGGCACCCGAGACCCGTTCGGGACGCCTGACGATGTCGCGGGTTACGCGCTCTCGCCCGCCATCCGCTTGCACTGGCTCGAAGATGGGGACCACGAGCTTTCGCCGCGGGCCTCGTCGGGCCGGGCGAAGCGGCAAAATTGGGACGAGGCGATTATGGCGGCAGCGGATCTTATCCACGGCCCGGGAGCAGCGCAGCCGGTTCAATGACCGCCGGCGCCGCCTTTGCGGCGCGGCCAGCCGATTCGAGATCGGGAAGGCTCGCTTTGAGACCGGACTTTCACTCGGCTATGGTCTCTGCGGACACTGTTGGAGGAGCGAAATGCCGACAGACTATTCACACCCGATCGCACGACCTCACCGAACGGCGGGGTCCCTACCACTGGTTACATCAGCACTGCTCGTGGCGGTTGCCGCGCTGCTCGCAAGCGGATTCGCCGCGGCCGGTGCATCTGATGACGGGAGGACCACCCTCTCAAGCAACGACACCCTGGTTGGCGGAATTGAGCCAACGTCCGTTCACGGCGAGGGGTACACAACCTGCGCCGGGCGTGAGGTTACGGTGAGCCTGATCTTTCCCCTGCTCGGGGGACCTGCGACCGGTTCGAACCCGTTCGATTCCGCGCCGAGGGTCAGTCCTCAGCGGACAGCCGTCGATGCCAGCGGGGGGTTCTCAGTGGTGTTGCCCGCGCCCGCTGCGTTCCCGGCGCGTGGATTGGCTTTGTGGCGCTGGAAGGCGACTGTGTGACGACCGGGAAGCAGCGCCTCCTCGCGGAAGTCCGTGTGGGCGTCCGGCTCGGCAGTCCTGAGGCCAGTGCTCTCGGCATTCAAGCGAACGGAGGGAGCGTCGTCGTCATCCCCGCTCGGGCGATCACGGGCTATCCGATCCTTCCCGACGAACCCGAAAAGGACCCCTACAAGCACTTCACGCCGATCGTGCTCCGAAACGCGGCGGGTGCCGTCTGCACGCGCGCGGGCCAGCCAGCGCGCAACGCCGCCGGCGACCTCATCGTTGCGGTGGCGCATGGAGCATGCCCGGAGGGTGAGACGACGGTTGCTGTTGGGCGGCCGGGGACCACATTGCTAAGCCTCGCCTCGGTGAGGCCGGGCTATGCCGTCGGACTCCAGGTGACGTGGCCGCCGCCATCGTCTGGAAACGAAGTTCCGGGTGCACCGGCGACGGGGAACGGGCGGCAGCCGGAGGCTGGAGATTCCGAGGTCGCCTGGTTGCCGTTCGCACTGGTTGCCGCGGGGGCTGGTGCGCTCGCACTCTCAGCTGGCCGCCGCCGGGTTCGTCGCGGGTAGAGGCTCGGTGGCGCAACGACGGGACTCGAGGGGAAGCGCGCGCCTTTTTCGAGCAACGTGGACACACTCCGTAGTGCCAATCGGGTGAACGATCGGGACAGGGCTAAAATCGCTCTTGTTGAACCCTGGGGAGGCGGTCGATAGGTATGCAGGAAGGAGAACCGGAATGCCCCAGCAGATCTCACCGTCGCTCGCCTCACACCTCCGCTCGAGCCGGTACGTTCAGCGCGAACGGCCTGCTGCATCGATTCCGGCACGGATCCGCGCCCGCCGCCTGGCCGGCGAGATCCGCCGCGACACGCCGTTCGCCGTCTCCTCGTACTCGCTCTACGCGCGCGCGGCCTGAGCCCTTCGTTCCGCCTTTACCTCAAGTTCGCGCTCCTGCAAGGGTCATGCCGGTGACACGACGGTGACAGATTGTGCATGGCTTCGCGGCGCTGTCACCAGGCGAACGGAACGCATCCCCGCCGGTTCGGCCTTTTTGCACACTGTTTACGTAACTCGGGAATGGCGTTGACAGAGGCGCCCTAGAGTAGGCACAGACGCGGTTGACCAACAGGCCGGTGACACAAATCGCTCACTTCCCTGCCGCGGTCCGTACACCGGCCGGTCTTCCCGTCATAACCCGGTCTTTGATGGCTTCGCCTCTTCCTCTCCGTCCTTAACGAAGCCAAACCCTGAAAGACTCGCTCTGGCCGGCGAGTCTTTCGCATTTCCGGGAGGCTTAGGGCACTTAGACGAAGGGGTTGCGCGTCCCGAGGGACAGCATCCAGATCGTTGAGAAGACGAGGAGCGAGGCCCCGATACCCAACGCGAAAACCTGGAGCCGCCAGAAGTTGAAGCTGGCCGAAACCCCCAGGATGAAGAGAGCACCGGCCAGGAGCACCGTGATGAAGTTGAGGCGGTCGGCGATGGTTCCGCTCTCATTCGCGCGGTCGAGCAGGTCATCGACCTCGCCCATGACCGCCCGTGCCTGGTCGAAGCTATCCAGATCGTAGACGGGGTTGCTGAGCGAGACGGGATTGTCGCGCGAGCCCTGCGGCGCTCGTTCGTAGGCCGCGAGCGAAGCCTTGACCCGGCCGGACATGAGTTCCTCGCGGATGGACTTCGCCACCTCCGTGTTGCCGTTCGATCCAGCTTCGATATACGCCAACAGAGTCTGGAGGTCCTGGAGGTAGGCGCGATCGCCTTCGGAGAGGAGTGCGTTGGCGCGCGAAAACCGGAGGTTCGCGGCCCCGTAGGCAAACTGCTGGTCACCGGACCAGAGGGCGGACTGGTAAGACGCCCACGCTGCGACCACTGCCGCGAGGCCGAGCAAGATGCCAGTGGCGAGTTCAAGGCGCCAGGCGTTCTGGGTGGACGCGGATGTCTCTGACTGCACCATGCCCGATGAGCACGGGAGTATACGCGGCGATGGCCAGACGAAAACGCGTGCGCCGGGACATCAGCCTTCGGCTAATGGCTGACGGCCGGTTCGAGGGTGTTCGCCTGCGCGACCCAGGCTTCGACATCCGCGGCCGACGGCGCGGAGGCGCCGCTGCCGGCCGCCACCTCGTTGAGGCGCGCGACGAGATTGCCGGGGCGTCGCGTGGCGAGTTCCTTCACGGTGTCGACGCCGGCGTTTTCGAGCAGATCGGCCAGGGCGAAAGTGACGCCGTCGATGCGGAGGAGGTCGGCACGATTCACCCACTCGAGGACGGTGCGTGCCGGAAGGCCGAGCTTGCCCGCGAGCGCGCTCCGGCCTTCGGGAGCCCCGGCGGCGCGAAGCAGATCGGCAGGGGTGATGATGCCTTCGGCTTCCAACTGCGCTTCGTATGCAGGGCCAACTCCAGCAATGTTGCACACAGGGTTGAGTTCGTGGCCGGCGGCGAGTTCTGCGGTCGGCGCCGGGGGCGCGATCTCGACCGGGGCCGCCGGGGGCGCGATCTCCACCGGGGCATGCGCGGCGGACGCTGCAGCAGACGCCCGCGGCGTCTGTACTCGCGAAATGTTTCCTCCCGTGAGCCACGATGCGACGGCGCCGCCCTGCATCATGTTCGATACGTAGACGGCTCCCTGGGGCACCCGGTCCGTGACGGTGACCTGCGCCTTGAGCGGCACGCCGGCCGCGGCGAGTTCAAGTTCATCGCCCGTGTTCAGGCCCAGGCGTGCACCGTCCTGCTCCGAAACCTGGATGCGGTCGTAGCGGTGGAGCTTCTCGGCTTCCGGGTGGCGGAGGCTGGCCGCGTCGGCTGCCGTGTAGAGGTCGCGGCCGGTGATAACACCAAGGCCGGCGCCCTCTTCGGCAGCGGGCACGGGCACGATCGTGGCTTTGCCGCTGGGGCCGATGTTCATGCGGATGCCTTCGCCGACGATCATGTCGGCTGCCCCCTGGTACTGGGGAAGCTCGCGCGCGATGGCCAGGAGTGTCGCTTCGGGGGTTGCCGGCAGGTCAACGCCCAGCCCGGCGGCCAGCGCCTGGAGTGCGTCGAAACAGGACACGGCGTCGCCCTCAGGCTTCACGGCGGCGCTGAGGCGCTGGACGCGGAAGTCGCCCTGTGTGTACGTTCCCTCTGATGCGTAGGCGCGGCCTTCGGCGATGACCACGGACGCGCGCTTCGCGGCGTCGCTCAGGACTCCGTCGATGACGACCACTGCACCGGTGGCGCTGAGCGCGCCCGCTGCGCCGGCCAGGCGCATCGTGGGGTCGTCGCGGACGAGCAGGACGCCGGCGAGGCCTTCGAGCGGGTTCTCGCCGCCGTTTGCGCCGATGCCCAGGTCCTGGAGGCCGTGGACGTTGACTTCCGCAGGGAGGACGACGAGGTGCTCGCTCGCGGCTGGGCCGAAGAGGGCCGCCGCGAGGTTCGCGGCGCCGCCGGCCATCGCGCCGGCCCTGGCCGGGCTGAGCGGGTTCGGGGCGCAAACAACGTATGCGCCATCGCGGTCGATGTTCCTGAGGCCGGCGGCGGCGGAATCGATGTCCGCATCGCCCGAAGGCTTGCCGGCGATGGCGTCGGCGAGCTTCCCGGCTGCCTGACCTTCTTCGCCGGCCGCGGTGCGAACCCAGGCAGAGGCGAAGTCCACGAGTTCGCTGCGGAGCGCGCCGACGACGACGAGATGTGCCTTCTGGTGTACCACCGCGTCCTTGATGCGGACGCTGGCAACGTTGTGGCTCTCTTCAAGGTCATCGGCGACGACGACGATGGTGCTTGCCTTCGGAAGTGACTCCATGTTCGTGGCCATGCGCCAGGTGCCGAGGCGGGTTTCGAGGGCGGTTCGGACGGCTCGCATCACCGGACCAAGGGAGCTATCGGCCTGTGCGTTGAGAGCCTTCGCGATCGATCTTGCCGCGAAGGCTTCTTCGTTGGTGACGGTCGGCCCGACGAGAACGCCGACCTTGCCGCGCGCGGCCGCCGCTTTGAGCGCGTTCACAGCTTCCGCGATCGCGTCTTCGAAGCCGGCAGGAGCCTGGATCGCGCCGCGGCGGAGGAGGTGGCGCGAAAGGCGTTCGCGCGGCTTCAGGGAGTCGTAGTGATAGCGGCCGCGCACGCAGATCTGGTCGCCGCTGAATGCGTTGCCCGTTCCCGGGCGAACGATGACGCCGCGGCCATCCTTGGAACCGAGGCTGATGCTGCAGCCGACAGCGCAGGAATCGCAGGTGGTGCTGGTCCAGGTGTCGGGCTTGGCGACCCACTTGTTCGGATGCTCCATGAGCGCGGCCGTGGGGCAGACGTCGATGCAGGCGCCGCTGAAGTCGCAGTTGCTTTCGTCAATCGCTCCGCCCGCGCCGAACGCGATCTGCGTCTCCCAACCGCGGCCGCTGAGAGTGATGGCGCTCGTGTGACGCTTCTCCTCACATGCCCGCTGGCAGCGAGTGCAGATGATGCACATCTGGGGGTCGAATTCCATGAAGGGGTTCGCGCGGTCGGCCGGCGGCTGGGGGTGCTGGTAGAACGAGCGCTCCTCACCGACCCAGGGCTCGTAACCCGACATGCCGACCATTTCGCAGGTGGCCTGGAGTTCGCAACGGTAGTTCTTCGAGCAGGTGAGGCAGCGGTGCGTGACGACGTCGTCGCGCAGGCAGATATCGCCCGGGTGGCAGTGTTCGCGGCGGTGGCAGGTCAGGCAGCGGTCGCTGTGGTTCGCCAGGATGATCGAGACGACCGCCTTGCGGGCCTCCCTGACCTCTTCGCTCGTCGTGGTGACCTTCATGCCGTCCTGGACGACGGCGGTGCAACTCAACTGGAGGCCGGGAGGGCCTTCGATATCGACGAGGCACGAACGGCAGCCGGCGTAAGGTTTCAACCCATCGATGTAACAAAGGCTGGAAACGTACACGCCGTTGTTCTTGAGGACTTCGACCAGCGGCGCTCCGGGCGCTGCTTCGATAGACTTCCCATCGACGGTGATGCTCGCCATGACATTCCCTTCGCCCCGTGCGATAGCCGGAACATGGGCCCGCCCGGGGCCCGGATGCGTCCGTCAATCTACCAGATTGTGAGAGAAGGAACGAACGGCCGGCGTGCCGTGTTAGGGAGCGAGCGGGCTGTTCGCCTACCTGCGGCGCCAGACCAGGAAGTCGGCGCCGTCCACATCGCCATCGGGCGCGGTCTGCACGGCGGCGTGCTCCCAGACGTCGACGCTGATGACCGCAGGACGCGGGGCAGCGGCGGCATTCGCGCTGCCGGTCTCCACGGCGGCGAAGGAGGCGAGTGCGATGGCTGAAGCTGCAACCAGGATGCGCGTGCGAAGCATTGTCTTGTCCTCTCCCCTCTTTTGAGCCGGTCTGCGGCTCTCAGGCAACAAATGGGCCGGGCCGCGGAGAAGGTGACGGGCGAAGGAAAAAATTTGGGCGTTGGCACGTGCGCCGGGGCTGAGCCTTCAAAAAGCTCGCTAAAGGACGGGCTCCCCGAGCGTGAGCATCAGCCGGTTCGCCCATCCAAAGAACGCCGAAGCCTGCGCGGCATCGAGGATCTCCAGGTCTTCGACTCCGAGGTTTCGCAGTTGTTCGAGGTGCCATTGGGTGGCGGCGGGCGGCGTGACCGCGAGGGCGGCGGCGAAATCCGTCACGGCGCGCCAACGTTCGTCGAGTTCCGCTCCAATGCCATCGTCGAGCACGCGTTGCACGTCTGCGGCCCGTCCGCTCAGCTGCGATGCCGAACGGCTGTGGACCGATGCGCAGTAGAGGCAGCCGTTGACGCGCGATGTGACGGCCGCTGCGAGTTCGCGTTCGGCACGGACGAGGCCTTCGTCGGTGTAGAAAATGCCCTGGTCGGTTGCAGTACGTTCACCGAGCACCCTGGGGTCGAGGGCGAGGAGGCGGAAATAGGGCGATTCCAGCCGCGTCCCGGGGAGCACGGCTCGCTGTTCCTCGTTGACGTCAGCGATTTCGACGGGCGGGAGCCATGGCTTCCACTGGAGGTGCTCCTGCGTGAAGCCCGTTTCGCGCGTGGTGACCGGGCCCAGGTTGCACGGCGGCGGGATTCGGTCGTCGCCGCGGAGAAGCGCCAGACCGACGTAGACGCGCACCAGGTAGCTCACGAACGCGATGATCTGCGAGACCGTGACGATTTCGGATGGGGTGAGCCCGTGGGATTGGAGAGCTTCCAGATCGGCCGGTGTGGCGGCAGCGGGGTTCAGCACCACGAGGTCCACGTGAGTGAGGATGGCCCGGAGGCGCGGCGGCAGGCCCGTTGAGGCG
>CAYYSD010000120.1:0-9465 GCA_964474285.1 uncultured Anaerolineaceae bacterium
CTGCCGAGCGGCGTCGACATCGAGATCAAGCTTTAGCCATGACGATTGAAGGACTTCTTGGACGGAAGCTGGGCACCACACAGGTGTTCGATGCGCGGGGCCGCCTTCGCGGCGTGACCGCCGTCGAAGTGGGCCCGTGCTTCGTCACGCAGATCAAGACTCCCGAGAAAGACGGCTACACCGCCGTGCAGATCGGCTTCGACGACTACAAGGGCATCAACAAGCCCGAGGCGGGGCACCTTCGCCCGGCCGGCAACCTCAAACTGCGCCACCTGGCGGAGTTCGATGGGGGCGGTGATTCGTATGCGCTCGGCGACAGGCTCGGGGCGGAACTCTTCGACCCGGGAACGGCTGTCGACGTGACGGCGGATTCCAAGGGCCGAGGCTTCCAGGGTGGCGTTCGGCGGCACAACTTCAGCGGCGGCCCGAAGACGCACGGCCAGAGCGACCGCCATCGCGCCCCCGGTTCCATCGGTTCCGGCACGACTCCCGGCCGTGTCTACAAGGGTACGCGTATGGCGGGGCACATGGGCGCGATTCAGACGACGGTGCGGAACCTCGACGTGGTCGCGCGCAATGACGACCGCGGCGTGATTTTCATCGCGGGTTCGGTTCCCGGGCCTACGGGCGGCCTGGTGCGCATTCGCCGCTCGCGGAAGGTGTCGAAATGAAACTGACAGTTGTCGATACCGCGGGCAAGCAATTGCGTGAGATCGATGTCGCCGACGAAGTGTTCGGCATCGAACCGAACCGTTCGGTGCTGCACCAGGCGTATGTGGCTCAGATGGCGAACCGGCGTGCGGGCGGCGCGAACACTCTTCGCCGCGGCGAAGTCGAGGGTTCGACGGTCAAGATTCGCAAGCAGAAGGGTCTCGGCCGTTCACGCCAGGGCGGTTCGCGCGCTTCGCACCACGTCGGTGGTGGGGTGGCGCACGGGCCGCATCCACACAGCTTCGGCAAGGATCTGCCGCGCACGATGAAGCGCCTGGCGCTCCGTTCGGCGCTCAGCAGCCACGCGGCCGAAGGCAGCATCACTGTCGTCGAAGGTCTCACACCCGACGAGCCGAAGACCAGGGTCGTCCGTGAGACGCTCGAGGCGATCGGCGCGACCCGCGCCGCGCTCGTCATCAGCGGTGAGCACGAGCCGAACCTGCAGCGAGCGGCGCGGAACATCGCTTCGGCGAAGGCGACGCCGGCGCAGAACCTGAACGTGGTGGACCTGCTCAACGCGCATCACCTGGTGATGACCGAAGACGCGGTTCGCAAGATCGAGTCGCTGTGGGGCGGCACCAACATCAAGCCGGCACGCGGCCGCAAGCTGGAGGCGGTGTAATGCCGAAAGAGCTCCATCCCTACGGTGTGCTGCTGCGCCCGATCATCACGGAGAAGTCCACGCTCCTGACGGGGCAGGACAAATACGTGTTCGAAGTCGACCTTCGCGCCAACAAGAACCAGATCAAGGAAGCGGTGCAGATCGCGTTCAGCGTGCGCGTGGTGGAGGTGAACACAATGAAGATGAAGGGCAAGCGCAAGCGGTTCGGCCGCAAGATTACGCCGATGCCCGACTGGAAGAAGGCGGTCGTGACGCTCGCTGAAGGCGAGAAGATCGAACTGTTCGAGGGGATTTAGGAATGGCAATCAAGCAATTCAAGCCGACATCCCCCGGCCGCCGCGATGCGAGCGGGCATTCTTTCCGGGAGATCACGAAGAGCAAGCCGGAGAAGTCGCTCACGGTTTCGCTGCGGAAGAAGAGCGCGGGCCGCAACGGGCAGGGGCGCATCACGGCGCGGCACCGCGGCGGCGGGTCCAAGCGGCTCTACCGCATCATCGACTGGAAGCGGGAAAAGGCCGGTGTCCCGGCGAAAGTCGTGGCGATCGAATACGACCCGAATCGCACGGCGCGGATCGCGCTCCTGCAATATGCGGACGGCGAGAAGCGCTACATCCTGGCTCCGAACGGGCTGGCGGTGGGGGCTTCGCTGGTGAGCGGGCCTGGCGCGGAGATTCGCGTGGGGAACACGCTCCCGCTGGCGAATCTGCCGACGGGCACGCAGGTCCACAACATTGAGCTGACGCCGGGCAAGGGCGGCCAGATGGTGCGGAGCGCGGGGGTTTCGGCGCAGCTGATGGCGAAGGAAGGCGAATACGCGCTGCTTCGCCTGCCGAGCGGCGAAATGCGGCGCGTGCGGATCGAATGCATGGCGACCATCGGGCAGGTGGGGAACATCGAGCATTCGCTCGTGAAGCTGGGCAAGGCGGGACGGACGCGGCATCGCGGGCGGCGGCCGCAGGTGCGTGGTTCGGTCATGAACCCGCGCGACCATCCTCACGGCGGTGGCGAAGGCCGCGCGCCGATCGGTATGCCGGGGCCCAAGACGCCCTGGGGCAAGCCGACCCTCGGTTACCGGACGCGCAACAACAAGCGCACAGACAAGTTCATCGCCCGACGGCGAAGCAGGTAGTAGGAGCAGGCGATGTCACGTTCGATCAAGAAGGGCCCCTACGTTCACCCTTCGCTGGAAAAGAAGATCCTGCAGCTGCGGAACGCCAGCCCGAAGCCGGTCATCAAGACATGGTCGCGGTCTTCGACGATTCTCCCGGACATGCTGGGCTTCACGATTGCCGTTCACGATGGGCGTCGGCACGTGCCGGTGTTCTGCACGGAGAACATGGTCGGCCACAAGCTGGGCGAATTCGCTCTCACGCGGACGTTCCGCGGCCACATCTCCAAGAGCGATCGCCAGAGCAAGGTGAGGCGCTAAATGGAAGTGAAAGCGACCGCGCGCAACGCGGGCATGTCATCGCGCAAGGTGCGTCTCATCCTCGACAGGCTCCCGGGCCTGAGCGTGGACCAGGCGTTGGCCCTGCTGCGCTACACCACGTCGCCGCATGCGCGAAACGTCTCGAAGGTAGTGCTTTCGGCCGCTTCCAACGCGGAAAACAACTTCGACCTGGACATCGACGACCTGGTCATCAAGCGGGCGTTTGCGGATGAGGGGCCGACGCAGCGGCGTTTCAAGCCGCGTTCGCGCGGACGCGTCAGCCCGATCCTTCACCGGTCGAGCCACATCACGATCATCCTCGACGAGCGAGTGGGGTAGGCAATGGGACAGAAAATACACCCTCACGGATTCCGCCTGGGGATCATCTACGAGTGGGAATCGAAGTGGTTTGCCGAGCGCGATTACACGCACCGCCTCCACCAGGACCTGGACCTGCGCCGTTTCGTGCTCCAGGAACTCCCTGATGCCAGCATCAGCCGTGTCGAAATCGACCGGAACGCGAACCTGGTGACGGTGACGATTCACACGGCCAAGCCGGGGATCGTCATCGGACGCGGCGGGGCGAAGGTCGAAGAGCTTCGCAACAGCCTCGAGCGCTATAGCGGGGGCCGGGTGCGGGTGAACATCCAGGAGATCCGGACGCCGGAACTGGATGCGTACCTGGTAGCCCGCTCGGTGGCCGACCAGCTGGAGCGGCGCGTGGCTTTCCGCCGCGCGGTCAAGCAGGCGGTGCAGCGGTCAATGCAGCGTGGCGCCCAGGGCGTGCGCGTGGCTGTCGCGGGGCGGTTGGGCGGTGCAGAAATGTCGCGCCGGGAATCGGAGACGCAGGGCCGGGTGCCGCGCCACACGCTTCGCGCGGACATCGACTATGGGCTGGCGGAAGCGCACACGACGTTCGGGCGGATCGGGGTGAAGGTCTGGATCTACAAGGGTGAGATCCTCCCTGAGCCGAAGATGGAGCGCCGCGTCGAAGACGTGGTGGAAGCGCCTGTGCCTGTGGAGCGCCCGGCCGAGCCCGCACCTGTCCCGGGTGGGCCTGCGCACACTGCGATCACGATGGAGCAGCAGGCGGCGGTGCGCGGCACCGAGGAAGGTAGCGACTAGCCATGCTGCAACCTCGGCGAGTCAAGCACAGGAAGCAGCATCGCGGGCGCCGCACGGGCGAAGCGCTGACGGGCAACTACGTTGCCTTCGGCGAATTCGGTCTGCAGGCGATGGGTGCGGCGTGGATCGATTCCCGCCACATCGAAAGCGCCCGGCGCGCGATGACGCACGAGATGAAGCGCGGTGGCAAGGTGTGGATTCGCATCTTCCCGGACAAGCCGGTGACGGCGAAGCCGGCGGAAACGCGCATGGGTTCCGGCAAAGGCGCGCCCGACAAGTGGGTCGCGGTGGTGAAGCCGAGCCGGATCATGTTTGAGATCGCGGGTGTGCCGGAAGCGGTAGCACGGGAGGCCCTCCGCCTGGCGGCGCACAAGCTGCCCGTCCCGACGAAGGTCGTCCAGCGCGAAGAGGTGGGGATGTAGCCATGGCGTATCAGAAAGCTGGCGAGATCCGCCGCCTCTCGGAACCGGACCTGGACAAGGAGATCAACGAGGCGTATCGCGCCCTGTTCACGCTCCGGTTCCAGCATGCGAGCCGGCAATTGGAGAACTACCGCGCCCTGCGCGATGCCAAGAAGCGCATTGCCAGGCTGCGGACCATCAAGCGCGAACGGCAGCTCGCCGTCGTGGAAGGAGAGTGACGATGGGCCAGCAACGCGTCATTCAGGGAACTGTCGTAAGCGACAAGATGGACAAGACGATCGTCGTGACCGTCGAACGCCGCCGCAAGCACCGGCTGTACCACAAGGTGTTGACGAACACGCAGCGTTACAAGGCACACGACGAGACGAACGCCTGCCGCCTCGGCGACGTGGTGAACATCATCGAATCGCGGCCGATGTCGAAGGATAAGCGCTGGCGCGTGCTCGACATCGTGAGCCGCGGCGATGTGGCGGATGTCGCTCCTGAGAGCATCGGCGTGGACATCGAGCGCACCGCCCAGGTGGCGCCGAAGGCCGAGGTGCAGCAGTGATTCAGCAGGAGAGCCGGCTGAAGGTGGCTGACAACTCGGGGGCGCGTTCGCTGCTGTGCATCCGCGTGCTCGGGGGGAGCCGCCGCCGCTATGCCCGCCCTGGAGACATCATCGTCGCCAGCGTGAAGGTGGCGCAGCCGAATTCGAACGTGAAAAAGGGCGATGTCGTGAAGGCAGTCGTCGTGCGGGTGACCAAGGAATATGGCCGCCCGGACGGTTCGTACATCCGATTCGACGAAAACGCGGCGGTATTGCTGGCGAACGACGGTGAGAACCCGCGAGGGACGCGCATCTTCGGTCCGGTGGCGCGCGAGCTGCGCGACCGGAACTTCATGAAGATCGTTTCGCTCGCTCCGGAGGTGCTGTAGTGCCGGCGAAGATCAAGCGTGGTGACCGGGTAGTGGTCATCACGGGCAAGGACAAGGGCAAGCGCGGCACGGTGCGGGCGATGATCACCAAGCACGACCGCGTGGTGGTCGAAGGCGTGAACATGGTTCGGAAGCACCAGCGAGCGCGCCAGCAGGGACAGCAGTCGCAGATCGTCGACCGTGAGGCGGCCCTGCACATCAGCAACGTGATGCTCATCGATCCTTCGACTGACGAGCCGACACGAGTCACCTTCCGCGAACGGGCGGATGGTTCGCTCGTGCGCGTGGGCAAGAAAAGCGGAAAGGACATCGAGTAAATGCCTCCGCGAATGAGAGAGAAGTACGACCAGGATGTGAGCGCTGCGCTTCGGGAGCAGTACAACTACGCGAACGTGATGCAGATCCCGAAGCTGACGAAGATCGTGGTGAACATCGGCATGGGCGAAGCGCTCACGGATGCGAACGCGCTGGACAAGGCGGCGGACGAAGTCAGCGCGATCACGGGCCAGAAGCCGGTGATCACGCGGGCGAAGCGCTCCATCGCAAACTTCCGCCTGCGCGAAGGCAACCCCATCGGGGTGACCGCGACGCTGCGCGGGGCGCGGATGTACGAATTCTTCGACCGGCTGGTGAGCGCGGCGCTCCCCCGCATCCGCGACTTCCAGGGTTTGAACCCGAACGCGTTCGATGGACGCGGGAACTACAGCCTCGGGCTCCGGGAGCAGCTGATCTTCCCGGAGATCGATTACGACAAGGTCGACAAGGTTCGCGGGCTCCAGGTCACCATCGTGACCACCGCGAAATCTGACGACGAAGGACGGAAGCTCCTCGAATTGATGGGCATGCCGTTCAGGAAGAATTAGGAGGACGCCGTGGCATCCAAAGGCATTGTGGGCCGAGACCTGCGCCGGCGTGAGCTTCACGACAAGTTCGCTCCGCGCAGGGCCGAACTCAAGAAGGAACTGACGAAGGCCTGGGGGGACCCGGAGACGGTGGCGCAGTTGTATGCGGAGTTGCGGAAGCTGCCGTTGAACAGCAGCCCGACGCGGCTCCATAACCGCGACTTCGTCACGGGCCGGCCAAAGGCCTATATCCGGAAGTTCGGTCTTTCGCGCATCACCTTCCGGGAGCTTGCCCACCGCGGCATGCTGCCCGGCGTCACCAAGTCCAGCTGGTAAGTGCGGCAGCAAACGCCAGAGGGGAAATGCTATGAACGTCAGTGATCCCATCGCCGATATGCTCACACGGCTTCGCAACGCGGTTTCTTCGCGCCATGAAGCGGTGACGATGCCGGCTTCGAAGATGAAAGTGGCCATCGCCCAGGTCCTCAAGGAAGAGGGCTTCATCCGCGACTTCGCCGTCGTGGAGGAAGAGGGCAAGGCTCAGCCGAACCTGAAGGTGGAGCTCAACTATGGCGGCCGCAAGCAGCCAGTCCTGAACGGGCTGCAGCGGGTCAGCAAGCCGGGCCTGCGGGTCTACGTGCAGCGGCGGGAGATCCCGCGGGTGTACGGCGGGCTGGGCATCGCCATTCTTTCCACGCCGAAAGGCATCATGACCGGGCAGGAAGCCCGCCGCCAGGAAGTTGGCGGCGAGATCCTGTGCTACGTCTGGTAGGAGGACGAGATGTCACGTATCGGCCGCCAGCCAGTCGCAGTCGCAAGCGGCGTCGAAATCAACATCGGCGATGACAATGCTGTCACGGTGAAAGGCCCGCGAGGGTCGCTCAGCCGCCAATTCCCACCGACGGTCATCCTCGAACGCGAAGATGGCCAGGTGGTGGTGCGCCGCCCGAACGACGAGGGCAAGCAGCGGGCGCTGCACGGGCTTTCCCGAACGCTCCTCAACAACATGGTGGTGGGCGTCACGACGGGGTTTACGAAGACGCTGGAAGTGCAGGGCGTGGGCTATCGAGCGCAGATCCAGGGGACCAGCCTGCAGCTCGCGCTTGGCTTCTCCCACCCTGTGGTGGTGGCGCCGCCAACCGGCATCACGTTCGCTGTGGAAGGCCCCCGCATCCACGTGCAGGGCAATGACAAGGAACAGGTG
This sequence comes from uncultured Anaerolineaceae bacterium, assembly GCA_964474285.1. Classification (GTDB taxonomy): domain Bacteria; phylum Chloroflexota; class Dehalococcoidia; order Tepidiformales; family Tepidiformaceae; genus JACRBT01. Next base: position 7,274 of record CAYYSD010000120.1, read on the forward strand.
GGCCAGGTCGCGGCGAACATTCGCAAGCTGCGTCCCCCGGAGCCTTACAAGGGCAAGGGCATTCGCTATTCAGGCGAACGCGTGCGGCGCAAGGCCGGCAAGACCGGAAAGGTGGGCAAGTAAATGAGCCAGACGACGAGCATCCTCGCTCGCAAGCGGCGCCATGCTCGCGTCCGCAAGCGCGTGGTCGGCACCGAGCAGCGCCCGCGCCTGAACGTGTTCCGGAGCGCTTCGCATATCTACGCACAGGTCATCGACGATGGCACGGGCCGGACGCTGGCGGCCGCGAGCGACACTGACAAGGCGCTCGCGAGCGAGTTCGAAGGCAAGACCAAAACGGAACGCGCGACGGCGGTCGGCAAGGCCATCGCCGAGCGCGCGAAGGCGGCCGGGGTTGAACTGGTTGTGTTCGATCGCGGCGGCTTCCTCTACCACGGACGTGTTCGAGCGCTTGCGGAAGCGGCGCGCGAAGCGGGATTGGGTATCTAAATGAGCCAGTACGAACGAAGCCAACAGGAAGACCTCACCGAGAAGGTGATCTACATCAACCGCGTGGCGAAGGTGGTGAAAGGCGGCCGCCGATTCAGCTTCAGCGCGCTCATCGTGGTGGGCGATGGCAATGGCAGTGTCGGCATCGGTTTGGGCAAGGCGAACGAGGTGCCGGAAGCTATCCGCAAGGGGGCGACGCTCGCCCGCAAGACGATGGTCCGCATCCCGATGAAGGGCGGCACGATCGCGCATCCGCTGCTGGCGGAATACAGTGCGGCCCGCGTGATGATGAAGCCGGCCAGCCATGGCACGGGGGTCATCGCCGGCGGCGCGGTGCGCGCGATCATGGAATCGGCGGGCGTGACCGACATCCTGGCGAAATCGCTCGGAAGCCGGAACCCGATCAATGTGGCACGTGCGACGCTCCAGGGGCTGTCTTCGCTGCAGGACCCGGAAGGCGCCCGCGCCCGGCGGTTGGCGCTGGCACAGGCGGCGAAGTAATGAGCATGCTGCACATCACCTATCGCAAGAGCGCCATCGGCTACAAGCAGGACCAGAAGGACACGATCAAGAAGCTGGGACTCCGCCGCCTGAACCAGACGGTGGCGCATGAAGATTCAGAGGCTATCCGCGGGATGGTCGCCAAGGTGACCCACCTCGTGGATGTCCGTGAAGGAGAGGCGTCATGAGAATCGACGCGAGCGAACTCGCGCCCGATCCCGGGGCGACGCATTCCAGGAAGCGCGTGGGCCGTGGCAACGGCAGCGGCCACGGCACGTATTCCGGCAAGGGCCTCAAGGGCCAGAAGTCGCGTTCGGGCAAAAGCGTCGGTCTGCACTTCGAAGGCGGACAGGCGCCGCTTTCGCGCAAGCTCCACGTGCTTCGCGGCTTCAACAACAAGTGGCGGACGGAATATCAGCCGATCAACCTGGCTGCGCTCGACCGCTTCGAGGCGGGGACGACGGTGACGCCGGAACTGCTGCGCGATACAGGCATGCTCAAGCACCTCCGCAACCCGGTGAAGGTGCTGGGCGACGGCGCGATTTCGAAGAAGCTCGACGTTGTCGCGCACAGGTTCAGCGCGTCGGCGAAGGCGGCGATTGAAGCTGCCGGCGGTACGGCGACGGCTCTCACGGCCGGGAGCGACGAGGAAGCCAGCTCATGACGGCACAGGCGGCATCGCGGCCGAAGCTCATGCAGGCAATGCTTGACGCCTTCCGCCAGGAAGACGTCCGGCGGAAGCTTATCTTCACGCTCGCGATGCTGGTCGTGTTCCGGTTCGTGGCGCACGTTCCCGTGCCCAACGTGGACCGGGACAACCTGGAGCTCGCGTTCAACCAGAGTTCGCTGCTTGATTTCCTGAGCATCTTCTCCGGTGGGGCGCTCCAAAACCTGAGCGTGGCGGCGCTCGGCGTCTACCCATACATCACGGCCTCGATCATTGTCCAGATTGTCACCCCGCTTGTTCCACAGCTGCGTTCGCTGCAGGAAGAGGGCGAGCAGGGCCGGCGGCGCATCCAGGTGTACACCCACTGGCTTGCCGTGCCGATGGCGTTCGTGCAGGGCTATGGCCAGATCGTCTTCATCAACTCCCAGAGCGGGGCGCCGGTCATCAGCGATTTCGGCTTTTCGAACGACATGATGGGCACGTTCGCGACGTTGTTTACGCTGGCCGCGGGGACCATGTTCCTCGTCTGGATCGG
>CAYYSD010000121.1:0-2553 GCA_964474285.1 uncultured Anaerolineaceae bacterium
CCTTCTTGTCGTCACAATTTCGTTGCTCGCGTCAGCCTGCGGGGGTGTGAAGAACCCGGAAGGCTGGGCTGAGCCTGTCGTGTCCGGCGATGGAGCCTTCCTTTTCCGCAACAAGGAGCGGCTTTCGTTCGTGCCCTCGCTGACGGCCAATCCCGCGGCGAAGTGGCGGTTCCCGAATCCGGACAACCAGGAGCAGAAAGATATAGACGTTCGTGCTGTCTACGGCGAGCCCATCGTTGCGGACGGCCGTGTCTACATGGCGACGTATGAAGGCGAAGTGTTCGCGCTGAACGAGGATGATGGCTCGATCATCTGGCGGCGCGGTGGCTTGAAGGGCGGCGTCACTGGTTCGCTCGTTTTGGCCAACGGAGCGCTCGTCTTCGGTACCATCGAAGGCCGTGGCTGGTCCCTGGATGCGGATTCGGGTGCAACCACGGCAGGATGGCCTGCGGACGGGTTTAAGTTCAACGATCCGGTATGGGCCTCGGCAGTGGTCGAGGACGGTGTCGCTTTTTTTGCGACGATGGGCGGCGACTTGCACGCGATACGGCTGAGCGACGCATCGGAGGCGTGGTCCGAGCCCTATCACATCAGCGCTGCCATTCCGGAACTGGCCCTGGCTGCTCCCGGGAAGCTGTTTGTTCCAAGCCTGAACAAGCGTGCGTATATCGTCGACACGAAGTCCGGCACGAGTGCGTTCGAGCCGGCGCAAGCGTCGCACTGGATCTGGATGGCGCCCGCCATGAAGGGCAACGTGGCGTATTTTGCCGACTTCAACGGCAAGCTGTATTCACTGGACATAACGAGCGGCGAGTCTCACGAACTTGGCGAGACCGGCAAGAAGGTGAAGTCGTCACCTGTTATTGTTGGCGACATGCTCATCGTGGCGGACCGCGACCGCTACATTCACTTCTTCGATCTGGCGTCAGGTTCATTCAAGAACAAGGTCCAGGCGGGTGAGTCGGGGACGATTCGCGCAGGGCTGACCGTCTTCGAAGGCAGCGTCTACGCGATTAGCACGAAGGGCGAACTCTTCCGTGCGAACCCGGCCGAGCTGTCGGTGCTGCCGGTTCCGATCGGGGGTGACCGGTAGTGGCAACGATCGGCGCGCTGTTCACCCTGCTCCTGCTCGACCCGATGATGAACTTCCTCGTGTTGCTGAGCAACGTGCTATTCGGCAGTTTCGGGCTGGCGATCATCGCATTCACGATTGTTATTCGCGTCGCTGCTTTTCCGCTGACGCTGCGTCAGCTTCACAGCACCCGCGCGATGCAGCAGCTCCAGCCCCGCATTTCCGAAATTCAGAAGAAGTTCACCGATCCCAAGCGCCGCCAGGAAGAGATCATGCGGGCATACCGGGAGGCGGGGGCCAATCCGCTCGGTTGTCTCGGGCCGATGCTCATCCAGATCCCGATTTTCATTGCCCTCTTCTACGCGATTCGCCAGGTGCTCCCGGAATCGCCGGAAGCGTTGGAGAACCTCAGCGGGCATCTTTACTCGTGGAGCTACATCCAGCACGCAGTTCCGCTGGAAACGCACTTCCTGGGCCTCGATCTTCGGCAGACGCCGAACGATTCGCCGTACCTGAGTGTGGCCTGGCTCCTTGTGGTGCTTGTGGGTGTCACCACGTGGGCGCAGACGAAGACCACCATCACCGTCACCACGGATGAACGCCAGCGTGCGCAGCAACAAATGATGGCGTACATGATGCCGGTCATGTTCGCGTTCTTTGCCTTGAGTTTTCCAACAGGCGTGAGCATTTACTGGGTCGTCAACAGCCTTGTGGGCATCGCGACCAATGTCGTCACCTATGGGTTCCCGGCGCTGAACATCAAACCCCTGGTGAAAGTGCGCGCTCCGGCCGCACAACCTATCCCGGCCGGCCCTGGCGCATTGCCCGCCGGTCAAGCCATCTCCGCTCGAGAACTGAGGACAGCCAATGGACCAGGCCGAAGCAAGCGGCAAAACCGTCGAAGACGCCCTTAACCGGGCACTCGCCAAGCTCGGCGCACGCCGGGAAGAAGTCGAATTCGTCATATTGGACGAAGGGCGAAAGGGCGGCCTTTTCGGCCGCGGAGCGAAGGACTGGGTGGTGCGCGTCGAGCGGACGGACCAACCGGCGGAAGCCGGGGGATCCAGCCGCGAGAACATCGACACGCGCATTCCCCGTGGTCAGAATCGGGGCCAGGGAGCATCGCGAGGCGGGCGGGAACGCACCGGGGGCGCAGCAGGCGCTCAACGTGGACCGCGGCCCCAGGGGGACCGCGCAGACCGTCCCGATCGGGGCGCCCGGGCTGGCGGCGGCCGGCCGCAGAGCCGTTCGGGCCTTGATGCGGCAGCCCCCAGGCTTTCCGCCGATGACTTTGCCAGGCCGAAGCAGCCAGTTCGCGGCGGGAGTCCCGGACGCGCAGATGCCCCCTCAGGTCCGCCACGGGCGGAACGGCCCCCGAGGCCCGAACGGCCGCAGCGCGCTTCGAGCGACGAGGGGCGTTCCCGCCGCCGCCAGCGTGACGAAGAGCCGCGCATCGACCCGGACATCAACGCGGAGGAGGT
>CAYYSD010000121.1:2653-9437 GCA_964474285.1 uncultured Anaerolineaceae bacterium
AACAGCATCGGGGATGGAGACAACCGTAAGGTCGTGATCAGTAAGCGTTAGCACGGCCGGGAGGGAGGACACCACGCACATCGTCGTCGCCGGAAACGTCGTCGAAGACCAGGTTCCCAGCGGGTGGGCGCCTGGCGGACCGTCCCTCTATTCCGCCCTCGCGGCCGCGGCGCTCGGCTGGGAGGTCACGCTCATCACCAGGCTGCCTGCCGGTTATCCGCCTGGACCGCTCGAAGGCATCGAGGTGAAGGCCGAAAGCGCATTGCACGCGGCGCGCTACGCCAACCGCTATGGCGCCGGGGGGTCACGCACGCAGTTGCTCCTGGAGCCCGGCGAGCCGATCCCGGCGGAGTTGCTCGCCTGCGATGCGCCCCAGGACGCATTCTTGCTGGCGCCGGCCTTCCACGAAGTGTCCGAGTGGCCGTTTCCCTGTGCTCGCCACCGTGCAATCGCGCTCCAGGGCCTGCTGCGGACCGTGGACCCGGAGGGTCGGGTGAAGCCCCGCGAGGACGCCTTCGAGGCCGTTGCTCCGTTCGTGCATCGCGGAATGTTCGCCTTCCTGAGCGAAGAGGACACAGGCGACGGGGACCGCCTCGCGGGGCGGCTTTCGGAAGCCGCGGGCGCTACGGTCGTCGTCACGCGCGGGGCGAACGGCGCGAGCCTCTACCGGGCTGGCGCACGGCGTGATTTCCGCGCCTTGCCGGGCAATCCGGTGGACCCGACCGGGGCGGGGGACTGTTTCGCGACCGCGTTCATCGTGCGATTCGCCGAGATCAACGACATCGACGGGGCGATGCGATTCGCGCTGGCCGCGGGCGCGCTCGCTGTCGAAGCACCCGGGCTCGCCGGGATTCCCTCACGGGCCGCTATCGAACGGCGGCTGGAAATGGTGGCCGCCTGATGGGTGCTCGAATCGTTTCGCTGGTGAATCAGAAGGGGGGCGTCGGCAAGACGACGTCGGCGGTTTCGTTGGCTGCGGCGCTTTCGCGGCATGGCAAACGTGTCTTGCTTGTCGACCTGGATGCGCAGGCGAATGCGACGAGCGCGCTGGGCGTGGATGGCCGAGACCAGCCCGGCGTCTATGAGGCGCTGATGGAGGACGCCGAGGCGCACGCGGGCATCACCGAGGTTCCGGGCGAGGCGTTCTGGCTGTTGCCCGCGAGCACCGCGCTTTCGGGCGCCGAAGTGGAACTCGTGCCGGTGATGGCGCGCGAGCGGCGGCTTTCGGCGGCGTTGGAACCGTTGCGCGCGGAGTATGACTGGATCTTCATCGACTGCCCTCCCTCCCTGGGGCTGCTGACGATCAATGCGCTCACCGCGAGCGACAGCGTCATCATCCCCGTGCAGTGCGAGTACATGGCCCTCGAAGGGCTCACGCGGTTGATGGAGACGCTGGAACTGGTCCGGCGGAACTTGAACCCGGGCCTCACCGTGTTGGGCGTGCTCCTGACGATGTTCGATGGGAGGACGCGACTGGCACAGCAGGTGGTGGACGAAGTGCGGACGCACTTTCCGCAGACGTTCGTCACCGTCATCCCGCGAGCGGTGCGGTTGAGCGAAGCGCCCAGCCACGGCATCAGCATCTTCAACTACGAACCCGGCGGTCGCCCGGCCTCGGCGTATGACGCGCTCGCGGTCGAACTCCTTGAACGTGTGGAGGTACCCGTATGACCCAACCACGACGAGGCCTTGGACGTGGACTCGATGCACTGTTTGGAGGAGGCCCGGCGGTGGCGCCGCCTCCGCCGCCCCAGCGAGTTCCGGAACCGGAACCCGCGCCCGAGCCGGCGCCTGTGAACGAGGCCCCAGCAGCCGCGCCCCCGCCAGTGACAGCTTCTCCGGAGGCCGCGCCGCCTCCCGCTCCAGTAGCTGCGGTGGAAGCTCCACCCGCCTACGTCCCCCCGGCCCCGCCGCCGGTGGCCGAGACACCCGTCTACGAGGCCCCGCCTGCGGCCCCGCCAGCGCCTGCAGCGGCGCCTGTGCCCGTGTATAGGGCTCCGGAACCCGAGGCCCCGGCACCTTCTGTTGCCCAGGCTCCCGCCCCTCCCGTCGTGGCCCCCGCGGTGCCCGCGGAACCGGCACCAACGCCTGTGAGTGCACCGTTCGTCCCCCCCGCGGCTGCGGTTGCCGCGCCGACTCCCTCGCTGACGCCCTCAGTCGAGGCCGCCCCGCCCGCTGGCCCTGCCAACCTCCCGCAAGAACCGGCGCGGGACGTGCGCCGCGGAGGGCCCGACGAGGTCGATATCGACCTCATTTCCCCGAACCCCGAGCAGCCGCGCACGAACTTCGAGCCTGAGAAACTGCGCGAGCTGGCGGATTCGATTTCGGAGCACGGCATCATCCAGCCACTGGTGGTGAGCCGGGACCCGGACGGCGGTTTCCGCCTGATTGCCGGCGAGCGGCGTCTCCAGGCGGCGCGGCTGGCCGGGCTCGCCGTCGTCCCCGTCGTCATTCGCGATGCCGTCGATTCCGAATTGCTCGAACTCGCCCTCATCGAGAACATCCAGCGCGCAGACCTGAACGCGATTGAAGAGGCGATGGCCTACCGCCGACTCACGGACGAGTACGGCATGACGCAGGAGGAAGCGGCGCGGCGCGTCGGCAAGAGCCGTGCAGCCGTGGCAAACGCACTTCGCCTGCTCCAGCTCGAGCCGGAGATTCGCCGGAGCCTGGTCGCGGGCGAAATCACCGAGGGTCACGCGCGGGCCCTGCTCGGGCTGGCGGACAGCCGCAACCGCATGAACGCCTGGCGCGAGGTCGTGAAGCGCGCGCTGACGGTGCGCGACACGGAGGGCCTCGTGCGGCGGACGCTGAACGCGACGCCCGAGACGTCGTCCAGCGCCGGCGCGGCCACCGCCCGCCGCGATGCGACCATCGCCGACATTGAGGCGCGCCTGCGCCGGGCGCTGAGCACCCGCGTGTCGGTGCTTCCCCAGAGGAAGGGCGCGAAGATCACGATCGAGTGCTATTCCGCGGAGGAGTTCGAGCACGTCATCGACATGCTGATCGGAGACGAGGAGTGAGCGCCGAAGAGCGGCTCAGGGAGCTTGGAATCGTGCTGCCGGAACCGCCGGCGCCCGCCGGTCTCTATGCGCCAGCGGTTCAGACCGGGCCCCTGCTCTACATCTCCGGCCAGTTGCCCACGCAGGAAGGCGTCCCGCTGCGGCATGGCAAGTGCGGCGAATCGGTCACGATCGATGAGGCGGCGGCCCTCGCTCGAATCTGCGCCATCAATGCGCTCGCTATCGTCCGGCAGACGCTCGGGACGCTCGACCGCGTGAGCAAAGTGGTTCGCGTCGCCGGGTACGTCCATAGCGGCGCAGAGTTCGTGGAGCACCCGCGCGTCGTGAACGGCGCCTCGCAGATCCTGATCGACGTCTTTGGCGAACAGGCGGGCCGCCATGCGCGGGTGGCGGTTGGCGTGGCCCAGCTGCCGTTCGGCGCGCCGGTGGAAGTCGAGTTCCTGTTTGAGACGCTCGGGCGCTGAGGCTCCTTCAGCGCTTCGGCAGGCGGCGCTGCAGGAACGCGTGCAACGCCGCGGCGAAATCGACCGGGTTGTCGCTGTGGACGTTGTGGGTGGCGCGCGGGATGACGACGAGTTCGGCATCCTGCATCGCTGCCACGGTCTTTTCCGCCACTTCGGCCGAGAGGATCTTGCTGTTCTCTCCGCGGAACAGCACCACCGGCGGCTTTATCGCCTTGACGTCGTTCCACAGGGTCTCTGTGCGCCGCGCAAATTCCGCGGAGCGTTCGGCGCTGACGGCGGGGGCGGCATAGGGGCGTCGGCGGTGGTCCTGCTTCCACGTCCAGCCTTCGGCAGTCTGCTTCAGGCTGTGGCTCAGGCTATAGCGGAGGTGGGCCGGTGGCCGGTGAGGCATAAACTTCATGGCGCGGTTGAGGAAGTCATCGAAGGCGGAGAGCGTCTCCGTCGCTTCGCGGAATTGCTCCATCTCGATCTGGCCTTCGCGCATCGTCTCCGGGGCCACATCGACGATGCCCACCGCGTCGAGCCGCTCCGGGTGGTGGGCCGAGTAGCGGATGGTGTTCATCCCGCCCATCGACATTCCCACCAGCGCCAGGTGGTCATAGCCGAGGAATTCGATGAACAGCCGCGTGTCCTCCGCCATCAGGTCGTTGTTGTCCTCGCCGAGTTGCGCCTCCGGCGTCCACTCGGTGTCGCCATGGCCACGCTGGTCGAGGGCGACGAGATGGTAGTGGTCGCGGAGGATGAGGGCGGCCATGTCCCAGGTATGCGCGGTGAGGGAGCCGCCGTGGAGAAGGACCACGTGGGGCAGGTGCTCGTTGCCCCAATCCAGGTAGTGGAACCGGATGCCGTTCAGGGCCACCCAATGGTCGGCGGGCTGGACGATGGCGGTGGGCCGGATGCCGGCCGCGGCGGCCGCCTCTGCCATGCTGTCCGTGTAGTCCCTGGATTGCGTCTCGGCCATCGGTGTCCTCCCAAACGTGTGGCCCGGATTGTAAGCCACAGGCGCGGCGGCCCGGCAGCGTGAACCTGATGCGCACAGATGTTCCGAACGGGTCTTGACGATAATCAGGGCAGGTTGCTAAATTGCGAACGAACGTTCGTTCGTAAAGGTCGGTCCCACGTGGAAAAGCTCTCCGAAAAGCAGGCCCAGATCCTCGAGTTTCTTCGCGAGTTCATCGAAGAGAAGGACTATCCGCCGAGCATTCGCGATATCCAGGACGGTTGCGGAATCAGCAGCACATCCGTCGTGGACTACAACCTTCGGAAGCTGGAAGAGAAAAACTACATCCGGCGGGACCGTGAAGTGTCGCGCGGCATCGAAGTGCTCGGGGCGCGCGGACGCCGGCCGAGGATCATCGATATCCCCGTGCTTGGCCAGATCGCTGCCGGACAGCCTATCCCGGTGCCGACCAGCGAGCGCTGGGCGAACGACGCGGACGAGAGCGTCGCCGTGACCGAAGACATGGTCCGCGGACGTTCTGACGTGTTCGCACTCCGCGTCAAGGGTAAGTCCATGATCGAGGACCTTATCGACGACGGCGACATCGTCTTCCTGGAGCCGGCGCAATCGGCCCAGAACGGGGACAAGGTGGCGGTCTGGCTGAAGGATCGCGGTGAAGTGACGCTCAAGCGCTTTTACCTGGAGAACGGGCGCGTGCGGCTGCAACCGGCCAACAGTACGATGGAGCCCATCTACACCACGCCGGACAACGTAGAAATACAGGGACGGTTCATCTCTTCGCTCCGCCCCAGCGACTAGCGGATTCGACCCCTGTCGCATCGGGCCAGCCGGGGCATCTGCCGCCGGAAATGCCGCTTCGCATGCTTTGCAGCCAGGGGGAATTCGAACATCCCGATGCGCGACACCGTCCTTTCCGTGCACAACCTTTCGGTTCGTTTCAAGACGAAGGAACAGACGACCTACGCGGTCGACGACCTTTCGTTCGAGCTGCAACGCGGCAAGGTGCTCGCGCTCGTGGGCGAATCCGGTTCCGGGAAGACGACCGCGGCAATGTCGATCTTGCGCCTCCTGCCCATGGAGGCCGAAGTGCTCGGCGGGCGCGTTGAGTTCGAGGGGCAGGACCTCCTTGCCGTCGGCGAAGAACAGCTCCGTTCGATGCGCGGGCGCCGCATCGCGATGATCTTCCAGGACCCCGTGGCAGGGCTGAACCCCGTGATCGCGATCGGCCAGCAGGTCGCCGAGATCCTGACGAGCCACACGGGAATGCACAAGAAGGAAGCCCAGAAGCGCGCCGTCGGCATCCTGCACGATGTCGGACTGGCCGACCCGGAGCGTGTCGCGAAGTCGTATCCGTTCCAGCTCTCCGGGGGCATGTGCCAGCGCGTCATGATCGGGATCGCCACGGCACTCGACCCGGATGTGCTCATCGCCGATGAGCCGACCAGCGCGCTCGATGTCACGGTGCAGGCGCAGATCCTGCACCAGCTGAACGAGCTGCGGCACCGCCGGGGCACGACCATCCTCCTGATCACGCACAATTTCGGCGTGGTTGCGCAAATGGCAGACGAAGTGGCAGTCATGTACGCCGGGCGGGCGGCGGAGTTCGGGGACGCCTTCGACGTGATGAAGTCGCCACTCCATCCGTACAGCCACGCCCTCCTGGCCACGCTGCCGCGGATGGACGCGCGTCGGGAGGCGCTGCACGCGATTCCCGGGCACGCGCCGGAGCTTTCGGCTCCTTCCGAACACTGCCCGTTTCTGCCACGCTGCAACAAGGTGATGAACAGCTGCCGCCAGGAGCCTGCCCCGGGGCTCATCCCGATGGAAGGGTCACACGAACGTTCGGTCGCCTGTTACAACCCGATCTGGCAGGGTTAGCCGATGAACCCGCTCGATTGGGACTGGGACCGGATCAAGTCGCGGCTGGCGACGTTTCGCGGCACGACGCTGCTCTTTCTCTTCATCGCGGGTGTGCTGAATATCGCTGTGGGCCTGATACCACTGGGCGTCGTGTTCATCGTTGTGGCGATCCTGTTGGCCATCCGGCTGGTGACGCAGGAAGTGGACGAAAGCCGGGGGCCGCGGCGGTTCTGAGGGCGTTGCGGTCGCGGGCGAGAATCTGAACTGACTCCTGGAAAGCCGGGACGGGCGCGCTCGAGCGCTTGCTTACGCGCGCGCCTCGGTGTGCACGGTTCGAGACCGAGCGGCGCACGGAAGTGAGCCGTGGGATGGTGCGGGGCTTCATCGGCGGGGAGCGGGAGAGGGCGGTGCTCCTCGTTGCCGAGCCGCGGACCGGGGTCCCCCTCACTCCGTTCGGGGCTCGGTTTGGCGGGGCG
>CAYYSD010000122.1:0-9375 GCA_964474285.1 uncultured Anaerolineaceae bacterium
GGAGGGTTGGTGCCGCGGTTCGATCGTGCGTGTAGATTTACCAGACTACACCCGAATCGAGGAAAGCCCATGCCAAGCCGACGGTCCTCAATCGCCCTCACGCAGGAAGAGCAGGAGCAGTTCCTGAAGGACGGCTGGACGATCCAGATCGCGTCTGTTGGTCACAAGGGGTACCCACACCTTGTTGCCATGTGGTACGTCGTGGACAACGGGATGGTCACGTTCACAACGTTCGGGAAGAGCCAGAAGATCCTCAACCTGAAGCGGAATCCGAAGATCACGGCAATGCTCGAATCCGGCCGGGCCTACAACGAACTCAAGGGGCTCGTGATCGAAGGCACCGGCGAGATCGACGAGGACAACGCCGAAACGGCGCGCATCATGGCGCTGGTTGGGTCGAAGTACAACGGTGTGCCGGTGCCCACGGACACCTCGGAGGCGCGGCTGAAGGCCGCCTCCAAGCGAGTGGTCGTCCGAATCAAGCCGGACGACATCTATTCATGGGACCACACCAAGCTCGGCGGACGGTACTGAGCGGCGTCACAGCGACGCTGTAGTTGAACGGCAAGACTAAACCCGCGCGTCAGGGAACCTTTCTGCGCCGGGAGACGTTATTTCATTGGACACGACGATGGGCGCCCCTCTGCGGAGGGGCGCCCCCAGCGCCACCGCAGCAGGGCCTTCAGATGTTCAGCCGAGTGTGCGCCCAGTGCGTGATCGCGATCGCGAGCGCGTCGGCTGCATCGGCGGGCGCGGGTTCCACGGCCATCTCCAGTTGCAGCCGCACCATCAGGCTCACCTGCGACTTTTCGCCGCGGCCGTAGCCTGCCACCGTCTGCTTCACGAGCGTCGGGGCGTATTCGTGGACTTCGAGGCCCGCATCCGCAAGGCCGAGCATCGCCGCCGCCCGCGCCTGGCCAAGGGCCATCGCCGTCTTCACATTGGAACCCACGAAGGAAGCCTCGATCGCGCCGCTGCCCGCGCCGTATTCGGCCGCCGCCGCCCGAACCCCGTCGCGAATGGCGACCAGGCGCCGCGCCGTTCCGTCCGCCACCTTCGTGCGAACAACACCGTGCGCGATGTGCGTGCAGCGCCCGCCTTCGATTTCGATCACGCCGTATCCGGTGAGGTTGAGTCCCGGGTCGATGCCGATGATTCGCATGTCCGCACCATACGTCGGCGCTGCTGAAAGCGCCTACGCCGGGCTGACCGGGCCATGCCCGGCGTCACGCGCCGTCGCTCGCCAGCAGGTGATCCAGCGCCGCCTGCAGCCCGGCAATGTCGCGGACTTCGGCGTGCGGCACCTCTTCGAGCGAACGAGGTTGCTGGTCGATATGGCGGCCGGTGCGAAACAGGACGGTGCGCATGCCCAGCAACCGGGCCGGCGCGATGTCGTTGTCTATCCGGTCGCCGACCATGATGCACTCCTCCGGCGCCACGCCCAGGTCGTCGCAGGCGCGCAGGAAAAGGCGCACATCCGGCTTGCGGAAGCCGTGATGGCCGCTCACTTCCCGGTGAGAGAAGTACTGCCCGATGCCGAGCCGGTCGAGCTCTTCGAGGACGCGCGCGGGCTGGTTTGCCGCGAGGCCGAGGCGCAATCCGCGCCCCTGGAGCCAACGGAGTACGTCGCCAACGCCTTCCCGCAGTTCGAACCGGCGCCCGGGGAAGTAGTAATCGCCGATGCGCTCCACGAGTTCGACGCGCGCGCCGCAAAGCCGCCAGAGGATGGCCTTATAGGTCGATGGGGCGAAGCTCTCCACGGCCCAGCGGCAGGCGGCGGCGTAGTCATCGTCGCTCACCCGGATGCCTGCAGACTCCACGAGCGCTCGAAGCTGCCCATCGATGGAGCGCTCCGACTCCACCTCCGTATCAAGCGGCCCACCGACATCCCAGAGCACGGCCCGAATAGTCACGGCTTTCCCCCATGTGGTGTCACCGGCAACCGAACAACGCGACGATGAAGCGGAAAGTTACCTTTGCGTTGGCGCGCAGCGGAGATTCGGCGAAACCCAGCCGTAACACAGCGGCAAAGCGCTGGAAACCGCTCCTGAGTAGGCTTCATGCGATGAAGAACAATGGGCAGTGTGCCGTCGGGGGAGCGTTTGCCGGTGCACACTGAGCCCTTTGCTGCGCGCGTCAGAACGTCGCACGAATCGTGGCAGGAGCGGCGCGAGGTGAAGGCATTGGCCAGCGCGCACGATCGCGACTCACAGTTGCGACTCCTGCTCGCCCTTCACCGGTGGGCAACGGGGGCCATCGAGGACATCCGGAGCGTGTACGGCAACGAGCTCCCCGCCGAAATCAGTCCCGTGCCCCGCCGCGACGACGTCTCGCCGGCGTTCACCGTTTCCCTCGGCGGGAGCCACGTCCTGACGCTCTCGTTGCTCGAACGGCGCCGCCTCACGGTGCAGCACTGGTATGTGAGTGTCTCCTACTCCTCCGCCGCGACGGGTGGCGAAGGCGTGATGGCCGGGCCGGAACGGCGCAACGGCCAGTGGACTCGCGGCCGCCTCGAAGACCTCCTGCTCTCCATCCTCGGCAGCTACGAACGGTCCTTCCGGAGCGCGGGCCCTGCGGAGCCCGGAGCGCCCTCCGCTCCCCGCCGGGGGACGTCACGTTCCCGCTTCGATGTGGAGGACGACACAGGCCTGACCCGCCCGGCCTGATCCCTGCCGTCCCGCCGCCCTCGCGACAACGCAGGACAAGGCAGTGCCCTCTGTGCCCTGTGAGCGTGGCAGTTCCGTCACGGCCACGGCGGCAATGGGGCATGCACTCGGGACCTTCCGGCCTCCTCCACCTCCGGCGCTACCAGCTCAAAGTGCTCAACGGCCTGCTCGCGCACTGGGGCCATGGCCACGGACGCACCTTCACCGTCATGTTTCCGCGCCAGGCGGGCAAGAACGAAGTCAGCGCGGCGCTCGTCACGTCCCTCCTTCATCGCAACGCCGTGACGGGCGGGTGCGTGGTGGTCTGCGCACCATCGTTCACACCCCAGGCCCGCATCAGCCTGGAGCGCACGCGGCGGGCATTGGTGCGCTCGGGCCACGTCATGCACGCGTTCCGCGAGCAGAGCAGCGGATATCGCCTGCGCTGGGGTGCCGCCGAAGTCCTCTTCCTCACCGCGCGGCCGGAGGCTCACGTCGCCGGGCACACGGCGTCGCTCGCCCTCATCGTGGACGAGGCGCAGGAAATCGACGCCGGCTGGTTCGAACGCCAGTTCCGGCCGATGACGGCATCCACCGCCGCACCCGTCGTGATGTTCGGTACCGCCTGGGACGGCACATCGCTCCTCGAACGCGAGGCGGCGCGCAACCGCGAAGATGACGCCGCGTTCGGGCATCCACGGCTCCACCACCAGGTGCCCTGGGAAGAGGTGGAAAAGGAGCGCCCGGCCTATGGCAACTTCGTTCGCGAACAACGCGAACGCCTGGGCGCGAACAATCCGCTCTTCCTGAGCCAGTACGAACTCACGTCGTCACTGTCAAAGGGAAGGCTGTTCTCGCCCACGCAACTCCTGCTGCTCGAAGGTCCGCACCCTCGTCTCTGGGCGCCGGTCCAGGGCGAACGCTACTGCGCCGGGCTGGATTTCGGCGGCGAAGGCAGCCAGGCCGATGCCACGGTCCTCACGATCGCCCGCGTCGACGGCGACCGCTGCGAAGTGGTCCAGCACGTAGCCTGGCAGGCGGCGGCGTTCAGCACGGTCGAACGCGAAGTGGCCGCGCTCGCCGGGCGCTGGCGCATCGAACGGCTCGTCGCCGACGCGACGGGGCTGGGCGGTCCCCTGGCCTCAGCGCTTGGGCGAAGACTGGGAGCGATGGTCGAACCGTTCGTCTTCAGCGCGGGGTCGAAGGCGGCACTTGGCCACGCCCTCGTGGCAGCCGCGGAAACGAACCGGCTTGTCCTCTACGAAGACGACGGCAGCGAAGAGTCCCAAACGTGCCGCCGCCAGTTGCGCCTCTGCGCGCGGGAGTACCTGCCGGGAGGACGCATGACGTGGGGTAACATCGCCGGCCACGACGACTACGTCACGAGCCTGGCCCTCTGCCTCGCGGCCGCGCAAGACGCGGGCCCGCCGCGCATCGCCCGCGGCCGCCGGGGCCGGTGATCGGATTGGCGCAGACGTGCTCCCTGGATCTGGCCCGTGCCTGCCGGCGCCGGTGCGGTACGCTCGGCGCCATGAGTGAACCGAACGATCCGATCGCCGTATCCGTGGCCGCCGCAGGGGCGAAGATCCCGGCCGGGGCTCGCCTGCCGTTCGCCGAGGCCATGCGTCACGGCACCATGATGGCCGGGCTCTACACGCCCCGCGGCACGGACCCGCAGCAGCCGCACACCCGCGACGAGATCTACGTCGTGGTTTCCGGAACGGGCCATTTTGTGCGCGGCGATGAACGGGTCCCGTTCGGGCCGGGCGACCTCATCTTCGTAGCCGCCGGCGCCCCCCACCGCTTCGAGGATTTCAGCGAGGATTTCCAGACCTGGGTGGTGTTCTGGGGGCCCGAGTGCGGCGAACACTGACGGCTCACGGGGCGGCGCACCGGACTGAGGCGGACGCCGGTCCCTGGCACGATCATCGACCCAAGTGCGACGTACGATTGACGTCTAGACGTCATCAACTCTAGTATTCCTTGGACGTGGAGTACTCCAAGTTGCGACGGCGACCCGGCGAAGTACGTGACGCTATCTTCACGTTCCTGGAGAGCGAAGGCGGGTGCGCCTCAGTCGGGGCCATTGTGGACGGAGTGGTCGCGACACTCGACGGCGACTGTTCGCCATCGTCAGTGCGGTCATACCTCGCGCTCAATGAAGGTTCCGCTTTCGTTCGAGTGAAGCGGGGACAGTACGCCCTACCTGAGGCGGCAACCGAGTACGATTCTCAGAAGGCCTACCCCATCGTGCCGGCGATCACCTTTGGTTCCTCCACTCTGTTCGAAGCAGACTGTTTTGATTGGCTGGAGCGGCAGCCACCGAACTCGATCCAGGCCGTGGTCACGGATCCTCCATACGGCCTGATCGAATACTCGGATCTGGAACAACGGAAGCTCCGCTCGGGAAGAGGTGGCGTGTGGCGAATCCCTCCTTCTTTCGATGGCCACCAGAGGGCCCCGCTCCCAAGGTTCTCGGTCCTGACGCCGACCGACATTGGCTCCCTTGAATCGTTCTTCCGACGATGGGGACGGTTGCTGTTGCCTGTGCTTACTCCCGGCGCACATGTATTCGTGGCGTCAAATCCACTGGTGTCCTATGCGGTGTCGTCCGCAATCGTGGCAGCGGGATTTGAACGGCGGGGTGAAATTGTACGCCTGGTCATGACAATGCGCGGCGGCGACCGACCTAAGAACGCGCACAACGAGTTCTCCGATGTCACCGTGATGCCACGCTCGATGTACGAGCCCTGGCTGGTATTTCGCAAACCGATCGACGGGCGGGTTCAGGACAATCTCCGGAAGTGGAAGACCGGAGGACTGAGGCGTCGCTCGGCAGAACAACCGTTTGGCGACGTGATCGTTTCGCACCCTACCCGGCCGCGGGAACGCGCCATCGCCGCCCACCCGAGCCTAAAACCGCAGGCGTTCTTGCGCCAGATCGTACGAGCGTCCCTTCCCCTCGGAGAAGGCGTTGTCCTGGATCCGTTCGCTGGGTCCGGCTCAACGCTGGCCGCGGCTGAAGCCGTCGGCTACGCATCTATCGGCGTGGAGAAAGACCCTCACTACGTCGAGGTGGCTCGGAAGGCCGTCCCTCAGCTGGCCACCTTCAAGGTGAGCGGCTAGGGAGACGGTAAACCCAGTTGCTCCGAAGCTTGAGTAGCCCGGCGGCATTCGCGCTTGCAGTGCGGGTTCCCAGTTCGCCCCGATCGTTCCTGCGGAAGTCGGCCGGTTCCAGCTTTGCTAACAGGATCTCTCGGATGAGGGTAGGCGAACGTTCCACCGCCGGTTGCGTCACGCCATCCACTTCGTATCGAAAGACGCAAAGCCACCCGGGCCGCACTCCGTGCGCATCGACAGCACCCGTACCTTTGGTGGCCTTCACCTCCACACCATCGGCCCCGGATGAGACTCTGTCTCCTGGGTAACGTCCGCCCGGGACCAGGTCTGGATGACCGTTGTGGAATGCGTTGGTACGGAGGACCCGTGAGTGCTTCGCCAGACTTGCCGATAGCATGTCGCTCACGATCCCACTGAATACCGCGGGGCGGACGGTGTCTTCCAATCGCGGGAGGTCGCGTGACTGGAGCAGAGAATTGACGTCGAAGAGAAAGTCGTACAGGTCCTGAAGGGCAAGGCTGAAATCTGCTGTGCGGAGTTGATATGGGAGCTCAGCCGAGCGGTTGAAGCTCTCCGGCGCAGGGGTCGCTCGCTCTGGCATCTGGGCCGATATTAGCACGTCATCGGAATCCGTGGCCGCGGACATCTAGCGTCGTACGACTCACGGCGTTCTCCGGTGGGCACCGATCGGGTGACACGGCGCCGACGGGTGATCTCGTACCGAACATCGGGGCTCGCCCAGTGTAATCGGAGTAGGCTTTGGCACATGCCAGCGGCCGATATCCCCGTCGATGTCCTCGCGCGTTCGCATGGAGCCCTCGTCGAGCAGTTCCGCATCATCGCGCGGGCCATGCCGAACGGAGTCGTGGAGGAATCGCCCGGCTGCGTGATGGCTTCCTCCGGCCTGCCCTACGCCATGTTCAACCGGCTGTTCATCATCGAGCCGCTGCGAGCGGCCCCGGCGGTGCTCGGGCGCGCCCGCAGCTTCTTCGGCGAACGGGGGGTGCCCTGGTCACTCTGCGTAGGCCCGGAGGCGGCCGCGACCGTCGGGCCGTGTGCCGAGGCCGCCGGGCTGACGAAGCTTTCACCGCTCCCGGCAATGCTCCTCTTGCCCGGCAGCGCCCCGCCCTCCGCGCCCGAAGGGCTCGACATCCGCGCGGTCTCTCTCGCCGAGTCCGCCCTGTTTGTGAAGACCGCGGCCCGGGCATTCGGAGCGACGCGAGCCGTGTTCGATGTCTATGGGCGCCCGGGCGTCGCCGATGCGCCGGGCGTCTCCAACTACCTGGGTTTTGTGGACAGCGAACCTGTCGCGACCGCGACGCTGGTCATTGGCGCGCGTATCGCCGGGATCTACAACGTCGGGACGGTTCCCCGGCTGCGCGGGCGCGGCATCGGCAGTGCGATGGCCTGGCGGGCGGCGAGTGACGGTTTCGCACTGGGCTGCGTGGCCGGCGCGCTCCAGGCATCGCTCATGGGATACCGGGTCTACCAGCGGATGGGCTTCGTTCACGCCTGCGACTACGTGATGTGGGAAGCGCGCGCGGAAGAACTTCGCCGTCCCCCGCGAGAAACCCAGCGGTGAGCCGTCAGGCGCGCCACACCTGCGGCGGGTTCGGGCCCAGTTCCGAAAGCTCAATGCGCCTGGGCGTGAGCTTCAGAACGCCGAACCCCGGGTTTTCCGAGGGCGGGAAGAAGCTCGACGCGTCATAGCCATAGGGTTCGGGCGTGTTCTTGAACAGGTCGCGGATGCGCTGCTTCGCCGGTATCTCGTCCACCCATTCGGCCGTGCACTCGGCATAGACGTTCTTATGCTTCTGGTCCCAATAACTCAGCGCCACATTCGGGTTGTTCGCGATGTGCTTCGCTTTGAAGCTGTTCCGGCCGGTCATGATCCAGCCGGTAGAGCCCTCCCACATCGGGTGAAGGATGCGCGACCGCGGACGGCCCCTGCGATCGACGGTGGTCACGGTGCACCAGACGATACGGCTCACGCGGGCTTCGAACTCCGCGGCGATGTCCGCGAACGAGGCAACTTCCATGGTGCGCTCCTTTGCGCCTCAGGCCGAAGCTGTGCCCAGCGTGAGGCAGGTGATGGTGTTCACAATACCATCCACAACATGCGCGACTGCTTCCACCGCCGACCCGAACCCATCGAGCGACTCCGCCTCCACATGAACGATGACATCGTGCGGGCCGGTCACGGTATCAGAGCTGATGATTCGCACCCCTGGCGCGCTCACAGTGGCAAACGCATCGGCCACGGCGCGTGCGCGGCCCACTTCGGTCTGCACGAGCACCCATCCCAGAACGGCCATGGCGTCCCTCCAGCGCTCCGCACGGCGAGCGGCAGCGAAGTCATCAGCCTACGGAGATGCTTCGCCCCGTCAAGCGAAGCAGAGGTCGTTCATCCCTGGAGCGTGTGCCGCGAAAGGATGCGCTGTCCGGTGGGCGTGTCCTCGCCGATGGCCAGGTGCGAGATGGGGAGCGGGAGCGAACCTGCGATGGGCTGCTGAAGCAGCCACGCCACGGCTTTCCCGGCGACCTCAGGCGTGAGGCCCGCCTGCCCGAGCGTGACGTGCGGGACCCAGCCCTCCGGCGTTACAAACGGCGACACCTCAGTCTTCAGCGCGAGCGAGGCCTCCTGGAAGAGCACCCGCTGGAGCAGCGAGACACGCGGCGTTCGCAAGACGGGGAGGTGGACCAGCGGGGCGTCACCGGGGAACAGGCCCAGGCCCGCGGTCGCCGTCGCGAAAGGGGCTTCGCTCCGTGCCAGGCTCTTCACTGCCGCATCCAGCCGTTCCAGGTCGTACGCTTCCGAGACGTGCCACGAAAGGTGCGGAATCGCGTCGTTCCCCGTGAGCGCAATGCCGAACTCCCTGCGAATCCCTTCCACCGCGGAGGCAAACGCCTCGGCGCCTTCGCCCTCCAATACTGTGACCACACCTTGCATGGCGTAAGTCTATCGCGATCGATTTTCCGCGCACGGGCAGGCGCCGCCGGACGCGCGCGCATGCCGTCCGCCGCCCATAGGCATACCACGTAACACAAATGTTCGTTGACACGTTGGGAGGGCGCCCGTAGTCTTTTTCGAGCAAGGATCTATGCGGGGGGCCATGCCGAAATACATTTTTGTCACCGGCGGAGTGGTCAGTTCAGTCGGTAAGGGCATCACCACCGCCTCCCTCGGCAGAATCCTCAAGTCGCGCGGCATCTCCGTCACCATCCAGAAGCTCGACCCCTATCTCAACGTCGATCCCGGCACCATGTCGCCCTACCAGCATGGTGAAGTGTTCGTGACCAACGACGGCGCCGAGACGGATCTCGACCTTGGTCACTACGAGCGCTTCCTCGATCAGGACCTCACCCGCCTCGCATCCATCACGAGCGGGCAGGTGTACCTCTCGGTGTTGGAGCGTGAACGCCACGGCGACTACCTGGGCGGCACGATCCAGCACGTTCCGCACCTTACCAACGAGATCAAGGCGCGCATCCGGGCGGCCGCGCATGGCTACGAAGTCATCATCTGCGAAGTCGGCGGCACCGTCGGCGACATCGAAGGCGAGGCGTTCATCGAAGCCATCCGCCAGATCCGCCACGAACAGCCGCGCGA
>CAYYSD010000123.1:0-5532 GCA_964474285.1 uncultured Anaerolineaceae bacterium
ACTCCCCGGATACCTCGCGCGCGGCACCGACCTCAACGAAGCGGCGCTGCTCATGAAGGCGGCCGGCTCGACGCCGGACGGGTTCGTGGTGCCGCTGATCACCTCGGCGGCGGAAGGTCTGCCGGCGTTGGCGCGGCGAGCGCAGGCGAGTCTCGCGGAGGCGGGCATCCACCTGGAGATCACGGAGATCCCGGGGCCGTACAGCCAGTTCCAATCCCAGCTTGTCTCGGGGAACTTCACCCTCGCTCTTGGCGTTGCTGTCGCGGGACCCTACCCCGACGCGCAGCTCTACGCGTATCACCATTCGCGCAGCGGCGGCGCGAACCACGGCCACCTGGTGAATCCCGCCCTCGACGCGAAACTGGAACGGCAGCGGGTGATGCTGGATGCGCCCGCGCGGCTCGCGCTATTGCATGAGATTCAGCGCGACCTGATCACGGCCCCGGGGCCTGTCTGGATCGGCTCGCCGCTCAACTACCGGGCCGCCAGCGCCAGGGTCGAAGGCCTTCGGGCGCTCCCGTTCCTCGCAGGATACGACGACGCCGAACGGGCCTGGCTGCGGCCGGGAAGCTGAACCCCTTTTCCGTTTCCATGCGGACCGGCACGCTTTGGGTGTGACATTGCGCGAGGCTTTCGAACATCGGCGGTTCCCTGTGGCCCTGGAGATCACGCCGCCAAAGACGCCGTTGCCGCGCGTCCTCGAACGGCGCGCCCGGACGATCGAGCCCTACGCCACCGCAATCAACGTCATCCAGCGGCCCGGGCGCCAGTCGAGCCTGGAGGCTTCGATCGCGCTCCACACGCGCGCCGTGGAGCCCGTCTGGCACCTGACCGTTCGGGGACGGACGCGGGAAGAGGTGCTCGCTGAAATCGCAACGGCGCGCGTGCACGGCATCCGGCACGTCCTTTGCATCCTCGGGGACAGTTCGACCTCGAGCGACCGGCCGGACCAGCTGAAGGTTCGCGACGCGGTGGAACTTGTGCGCGAAGGGCTGCCCGGCGCACTGGTCGGCGCCACCTTCAATCAGAATGCGCCGGACACCGGTGCGGCGCTCAAAAACCTGTTGCCCAAGCTTCGTGCCGGGGCGATGTACGTTCAGACGCAGCCGGTGTTCGATATCGCCGGGTTCGAATCGGTGGGGCGCACCGTCCTCGCTGCGGCGCCAGGCGCCTACCTGGTGCCGATGGCGATGCCCCTTCTTTCGATCGAAGCGGCGAAACGCATCGAGGTCCGCCTGGGCTTCGCGCTCCCTGCGGAGCTGAAGGCGCGCATCGCTGAGGGGCCCGAGTCCGCCTGGGCGGTGTTCGAAGGGATCATCCAGGCGCTCGTTCACAGCGATGTGGCAAGCGGTGTGGCCATCATGACGTTCGAGACGGACCCGGGACCGGCCCAGTCCGCGCGCCTCGTGGATTCGCTGCGACGCGCGGGCGTGCGTCCCCGCCTGGCCTGACCGAAGCTCTGGCGGCGGCATCCGTAAAGTCCCGTAGTGCGGCGCCGATGATCGACTATGGCTGCAACGACTTTGTGCCACTGTTGCGCGCGCCCGCGCCGGATCGTGGCCGAGCTGCGGCGGCGTCCCGTCACACTGGAGTCCGGACGTCTCCGGATGGGGGCCGGGGAGGCCCGTCACCGCCTTTGCGACGACTGCTATAGCTGGCTCTCAGCGATTGTCGGTGACGTCCGGCATGCTACGGTGAACAGCTCGGCTCCCATCCTGGGCGCACCGTTCGGAGGGACGCGTTCGCTCGTGTTCGAAGACCAGTGCCACCTTTGCCGGGAGATCGTGCACCTGGACGCCAGCCTCGTGGAGTGTGTGGCAGGGACCGCCGGGGTGACCTCGTGGCAGCCTATCCTCGCATGCATGGCGTGCGACGCCTGGCTCGCCTCGGTCGCGGACGACGGGCGTTCCGCCCGAGGCGAGGCATCGCGTACCCTCGATGGAGCGTATGGCCGCTGGCTGCACCCGAACCTCGGCGGCCTGCGTGTCTCCCTTGATGTCCAGGACGAAGTGACGAACGCCGTCGTCCGCGCCACATGCAGGGCGATGGGCGTCGTCATCGAAGAGCATGCCGAGGATGCCGGCGGCGCGCTGCGTATCATCGAAGCGCGCCATCCTGACCGCGCAACCCAACGTCTGCGACTCTCGCCGCACGCTGCCCGCGCGATCGTGCTCGCGCCCCTCTCGGCCCATGCGGACCTGGCAGCGGCCCTGGATGTGGGCGCATCCGATTGGCTCACCATCCCCCTGACCCCCCAACAGCTGACGGCGGCGCTGGTCAGGGGGCGTACCGGGCCCGGGGTCCCGGCCACGTGGGACCCCGCGTTCTGCCTGCCGGTTGTGCATGGCGGAACCACGGAACGCCCCGTGTTGCGGATCGCGCCGCGCAGCGGCCAGGTTCGATTCGATGTGGCCTGGGCGGTGAAGCGTTTCTGCCGCGGCTACGATGAGATCGGGTGTGCGGGCGATCACATCCTCATGACGCTGAAGGCGCCGCGAGCAGACGCACCGAGGGTGGCGGCCCGGCTGCAAGCGCTGCTGGGAGACCGCTGCACGTTCGAAGTGGTGGAGCGCCTCGAGATTTCTCCACGGCAGCGGCTCGAACTCGCAGGGTGAACACCTAGGGCACTTTCCCGAATGCTGCGCCCGGCAAATACGCCCACACTTGGCAAAGGTTAAGGGGTGTTCGGTACGTCTACCGGGAAGGGGCACGCAGATGTACGCAATCAGGGTCGACACCAGGCGCCACGTGCTGGAAGTGGAGTTCAGCGGGCGGATGGTCACGGCGGAGGCGGTCAGGGCCGTGGCGCAAGCAGCGGCGCTCGCGGAGGCAGGCGGTCTCCGGGCCGTTGCCTGTGATCTACGAGGGCTTCAGCGCGGCCCGGCCGGTCTTTTGAAGGTCGCGGCGCTGGTTGCCCTGCGCTTTCAGCCGGGCATGCGGCTCGCCCTGGTGGGAGGGGCCGGCCAGGGCGCCTTCGCCGACCGTTTCATCGCCTTCTCGGGGATGGGCGATGCCGTGCAGCTTTTCGAAGACGACGGGGATGCGCACGCCTGGCTGGAACCGGTACTGAGGAAGGCAGGCCCGCGAGTCAGTTCGACAGAACTGCGCCACGCTAACGAAATCCTGGCGGCTCCGCGCCGGGGCAAGCGCGCCCGCACGCCCGTCATGGACAGCAGCAGCGGACGGCAGCCGGCGGCCTGAACCGGCACCCGCGCGAGGCGCGCTAGCCGCGACGCTCCATGTTTTCGCCCTCGTGGACATAGCCAGCCCGATGGACGGGCTCGGTGTGTTCGGGGCCGGTTTCGCGTGGGGGCTCCGCGGCGACGGACGGCCCCTGCTCCGGGACGACAACGCGAAGGTCACCTTCTTGCGGATCCAGCTGCGCCGCAGCGTTGCGCATGTTGTGACGCGTTGCGCGGCGGACCTCCGCGCCGCCCGGGAGGGCCTTCTTGAACGGGAGTCCAAAGCGTTCGAACAATCCCCGTTTCCTTGCGGTCATGCAGCAACTCCCGGCCTGTTAGTCGCCGCCTCCGCAGGTGGCGCGGGCGCATTCTGCGCCATAGCAGAGCTTTCCGGCCGGCCGGCATCGCAATCGAGGCAATGGTGCCGGACGATCCGGCCCGTTGCGACATCGACGCTCCAGCGGTCGTGCTGGGGCTCTCTTGCGGCACGCGCTGCGTCGCTCATTGTCCATCCCCTTCTGGCCCGCCACCACGTCCTGCCGGCCGATGTCATTCTGGGTCCGAAGGGCGAGCGTGAAATGGTCCGGATGGTCCCGAGACACGGGACCGATGGGTCCAAGCGCGCAGGAAGGTGCCTTCAAGGAAGACCCGGGCGACGGGATCTAGCACTCTCGGCAAGAGAGTGCTAACATCCCCTCTGCTAATACCACTGCACACTCCGAGGAGGATTGCACCCTATGGCCACGAAGGCAGCCGCCGCCAAGACCAAGACCAAGCTCGTTCCGCTCGCCGATCGGATCGTGATTACGCCTCTCAAGCAGGAAGAAGTGACCGCCAGCGGACTCGTGATTCCCGATACCGCCAAGGAAAAGCCGCAGCAGGGCGAAGTCGTCGCTGTCGGCCCCGGCCGCCTGGATGATGACGGCAAGCGCGTCCCGATGGACGTCGTTGTCGGTGACCGCATTCTCTACGCGAAGTACACCGGCACAGAGGTCAAGCTCGACGGCGAGGACTACATCGTCCTCAACGACAAGGACATTCTCGCCAAGCTCGTCGTTTAAGCCTCCTGCTCACAGGGACTGAAGCCGCGGCCCTGGGCCGCCGCCGGTCCCTGTTTGCGTCGTGTCAGGAAAGAGGAAGGTTTCATGGTTGCGAAGCAACTGTTGTTCGACGAGGCGGCCCGTAAGCGCCTGAAGGAGGGCGTCGACGCCCTCGCCGACGCGGTCAAGGTCACCCTTGGTCCGCGCGGCCGCAACGTCGTCATCGATAAGAAGTATGGCGCGCCTACGATCACCAAAGACGGTGTGACCGTCGCGCGCGAAATCGAACTCGAAGACCCGTTCGAGAACATGGGCGCCCAGCTCGCCAAGCAGGTCGCGACGAAGACGAACGATGTGGCCGGCGACGGCACGACGACGGCGACCGTGCTCGCGCAGTCGCTCGTTCGCGGTGCGCTCAAGATCACGGCCAGCGGCACCAACCCGATGGCCGTGAAGCGCGGCATCGAAAAGGGCCTCGCGACGGCGATCGCCGACCTTCGCGCCCAGGCCCGCCCTGTGCTCACGAAGGACCAGATCGCCCACGTGGCCTCCATCTCTGCCAACGACAAGGAGATCGGTGAACTCATCGCCGATGTCATGGAGAAGGTGGGCAAGGACGGTGTCATCACCGTCGAAGAGTCGCGCGGGATCAAGTTCGAAACCGAGTTCACCGACGGTCTCCAGCTCGACCGCGGCTTCGTTTCGCCGTACTTCATCACGAACTCCGACCGCCAGGAAGCCGTGCTCGACAACCCGGTGATTCTCATCACCGACAAGAAGATCACGGCCGTACAGGAAATCCTGCCGGTCCTCGAACGCGTGCTGCAGATCACAAAGGACATCGCCATCATCTGCGATGACATGGAAGGCGAAGCTCTCGCCACCATGGTGGTGAACAAACTGCGCGGCACGATCAACATCCTTGCCGTGAAGGCGCCGGGCTTCGGCGACCGCCGCAAGTCGATGCTCGAAGACATCGCCATCCTCACGGGCGGCACGTTCATCACGGAAGAACTCGGCCGCCGGCTCGAGTCGGCAACCGCCGCCGACCTTGGCCGCGCCCGCCGCATCGTTTCGAGCAAAGACGACACGACGATCATCGAAGGTGCGGGCACCGACGAAGCGATCCAGGCCCGGATCAAGCAGATCAAGGCTCAGATCGACGACGCCACGACGGACTTCGAGCGCGAGAAGATGCAGGAACGGCTTGCCAAGCTGGCCGGCGGCGTCGCCGTCATCAAGGTCGGCGCGGCCACTGAAGTGGAACTTCGAGAGAAGAAGCAGCGCGTGGAGGACGCCCTCAGCGCCAC
>CAYYSD010000123.1:5542-9290 GCA_964474285.1 uncultured Anaerolineaceae bacterium
CCACCCGCGCCGCTGTCGACGAAGGCGTGGTCGTGGGCGGCGGTGTCGCCCTCATCCGCGCCCAGAAGGCGCTGACCGCCCTCGCGGCCACGAAGGGCATGGCCGAGGACGAAATCGTCGGCATCAACCTGCTCTCCGAAGCCCTGACCGAGCCGACCTACGTCATCGCCGAAAACGCCGGTCTCGAAGGGGCCGTCATCGTCAACCGCATCCGCGCTCTCGAAAACCCGAACCATGGTTGGGACGCCGAGAACAACAAGTGGGGCGACATGATGGAACTCGGCATCGTGGACCCGGTGAAGGTGACGCGGTCGGCGCTGGAAAACGCCGTCAGCATCAGCTCGCTTGTGCTCACGACCGAGACGCTGGTTGCGGAGATCCCGCAGCCGCCGATGGCCGCTCCGCCCCCGCCCGAGGACTACTAGCCTTCAGGCTGCTGCGAAGAAGTACGAAGCCCCCGGGTTACCCCGGGGGCTTCGTCGTGGCTGGCGTTGGGGGCGGGACTTATCGATCGGCCGTGCGCTGGCGGAGAGCGTCGAGCATGGCGGCAGCGCCAACGACCTCCGAGAGGCAGCGCTGAGCATCGGCGGTTCGATCCCAGAGCCAGCCGACCTGGAGCCAGAAGCCCTCGATGACCGTGGAACGATAGATGCCGTCTTCGTCGATTGGCACCGGGCGAAACGTGAGCTGGCCGCGGTGCACGGGATCCAGCGCGAGGACATAGAACTCAACCCGTTCGGGTGAAGCCGTCGGATCAATGACCCAGTATTCGCGCACACCGTTGGCCTGGTACTCCAGCAGCTTTGTGCGGTAGTCCTTCTCGATGCTCCCGGGCGAGACGACCTCGATACAAAGGTCGGCCGGACCTTCCAGCGCATCGTCGCCGAAGCGATCGAGGTGAGAGGCGTCGACGAAGAAGAGGTCGGGGAGCCGCAAATTGCCGCCTGCCACGGCGCGCATTGCATATGGTTCGGCGAGTAATCGGCCCCGTGGGTGGACCAGCAGGAAGCCTTTGATCAGGTCACGCAAGAAATCGACGATGAGGAAGTGGGGTTTGCCGACGGACATATCGACCTCGACGTGCCCGTCGACCCATTCGGCCACTCCATCGAAGCTTGCATGGCGATACTCTTCGAAGGTCATCTCGTAGATGGCGAACCGCGGAGACGGAGCGTCGCCGGGGGTGAGGGTCGGGGCGGAAGTCATGTGCGGAGTATACCGCCCCGGAGTCTGCCTAGAGGTTCGCGCGGAAGAATTCGAGGGAGCGGCGCCAGCTATCGTCGGCTGCGTTCTTGTCGAAGCCGCCGTCGGTTCGTTCGTCGTTGAAAAAGGCGTGCTGGGTGCCCGGATACTGGATCGCCTCGTAGCGCTTGTTCCGCGACTTTAGCGCTTCTTCGTAGCGCGGGATGTTGGGGTTCACGAAACCATCGTGTTCGGCCCAGAAGGCGAGCACCGGCGCGGTGAGCGAGTCCCAGTCGTACGTCACAGCCGGGTGGCCGCCGTAGTAGTCGATGCATGCGCCGACGCTGTCGCCGTTCTTGCAGGCGGTGAAGAGGCTGAGCGCACCGCCCATGCAGAAGCCCGTCGTGCCCACGGGGCCGCCGGTCATCTCTTTGAGGTAGTTCACGGCGCCGCGGGCGTCCTTTTCGGCCTGCTCGATATTGAGGGCCATGAGGAGCTTGCCGGCTTCGTCGGGTTCCCTGGTGACGGTGCCGTGGTACATATCGGGAGCGAGAGCAACGAAGCCTTCGGCAGCGAAGCGATCGCAGATGCCCTTGATGTTGTCGTTGAGTCCCCACCACTCCTGGAAGACGACGACACCTTTGCCGTTCCCGGAAGCGGGTTTCGCAAGGTAGCCCTGGGCGGTGCCACCGTTGGATGCAAACGTTACCAATTCGCCCATCTGAAGTTCCTCCATGCAGGTGAGCGTAAGCGTAGCCGTCGCGGCCCGGCCGTCAAGCGCGGAGGCGGCGCGGCGGGCGGGGGCCCGGAGGGCGTTGAGATGGAACTGTAACGATGCGCAGGGCTCAATTTACAGCCGATTAACACTTTGCCACGGTGGGGCGTGGTATAACTGGAGTGTCGAATTCGTCGCGAGACGAAACGGGGGAACCAATTCCTTTGGGGTGAATTGCCGGGAAACCGGCATAGGTGACTCCCCTCACCGAACCCGTCAGCTAACCCCGTAGACGTGAAGGGAGAGGCGTGGCAGCCGCTCAGCCTGCCGCGATGAACCTCTCAGAACCCCGGTGCGCGTTTGGTGCCGCGATTGCTGGCATCGATTCGCGTGCCCCGGCCAAGGAGGTCACGATTGATTCGTGAAGCACACAAGCCCTGGTGGCAGCGCCTCTTCGCACAGGCACAGGTTCCTGCATACGTGCCCGTACGTCCGGCCGCGCTGCGCCGCTGTCCCGAATGCGCCACAGGCTATGAAGTGCGCGATCGCTACTGCCCGAACTGCCACGTAGCAGTCCCGGAATGGCGCTGGGGCTAGGCGCCAGGGTCCGGTCCATCTCTCCAGTCGTTCTCTCTCCTCGTGTGCCCGTCCCTATCCGGGCACGCCCAGAAGGGCCACCCTCGTTCCCGGGGTGGCCCTTCGCTTTGTCCGGTTTCGAGCGACCGAACGTAAAGGCCGTTCGTGCGGTGAAGCCGCGCACCTTGCCGCATAGAAAATGGTGATGTTCTCGATTCTGAACAGCCGCGGGTATTGTCTTGTTTCGTTCACATCCGGGCTGAAAGGTAGAAGTGTGGTCCTTCGCACCACAATTTCTACCGAAAGGAAGCGGGCACATATGTACGAAGAACTCGCCATCTCCCGAATTGAGGACTATGAACGCGAACGGGCGGCAACGATGCTGTCGTCGGCTGCACTCGCCATTGCACGGTGCGAACGTCTCGAACGCCGTCTGGAGAAGCAGGAAGCCAGCCTGCGCCGCAACCTGGCGCGGATGGTGCGCCTCCAATACCCGTAAGGCCCACGAACTCATCCGCGGGCCGCGAGGCGGGCTTCCAGGTTCGCTCGCACGGCCCCGAATTCGGTATCGCGCAGCGAGTAGTAGGCCGAGTCGCGCATCGTGCCGTCGCTCGCGGGCGAATGGGCCCGCAGGATGCCATCGAAGGTGGTCCCCAGCCTCAAGATGGCATTGCGCGAACGTTCATTGCGCCGGTCGGTCTTGAGCCTCACCACATACACCTGCCACTCTTCGAACGCATGCCGGAGCATCTGAAGCTTGGCATCGGTGTTGATTGCGGTCCGCTGGGCGCTGGCCGCCAGCCACGTCCAGCCGATCTCTACTTCGTCGGGCAGATGGTCGCCGCGCTGCAGAGGGCTGCCCGGCGGCCACGGATAATAGCCGAAGTTCGCGAACCGCGTCGTGCCCACCACTTCGCCGGTCTCCCGGGAGATCGTGGCGAACGGCACGCACGCGCCCTGTTCACGGCCCGCCAGCGCCGCTTCCACATAGGCGCACATCTCC
The DNA here is from genome assembly GCA_964474285.1 of uncultured Anaerolineaceae bacterium. GTDB lineage: Bacteria > Chloroflexota > Dehalococcoidia > Tepidiformales > Tepidiformaceae > JACRBT01. The sequence continues at coordinate 9,019 of CAYYSD010000123.1, forward strand.
GCTTCGCCGTTCGGCACGTGGGTGAACCCATAGCTCGATCGGTCCTCGGACGCCGCGCGCACGAGGGCGGGGATGTGATCGACCTGGAGTGGCTCGAGGCGGACGAACCTGCCTTCGAGGAGGAGTGTGCCGGCGTTCCGCGGTTCCCGTGAGTGAGCGGTCATCGTTGGCCCTTTCGTCGTCAGGGGGTAGAACGCCATCGTCGTTGCGGAGAAGTGGTTGCCGGAAGGGCCACACCATTGCCAATGCCGTGGGCCAATCGCCGCGGAACC
>CAYYSD010000124.1:0-9235 GCA_964474285.1 uncultured Anaerolineaceae bacterium
CCAGCGACACGGTGACGACGCCCATGAGCGCGATCGCCGCCGCGTTCACGCCGTCGAGGAATGGTGAGAGCCGACGCGACTGCCGCAACCGCGGGACCAGCGGATGGGTGAGGGCGACAAAGAAGAAGGACGGCAGGAAGATGCCAAGCGTTGCCACTGCCGCGCCCTCCCATCCGCGCGTGACGTAGCCCACAAATGTGGCCGATGTGAACAGGGGACCTGGAGTGAATTGCCCCACGGCGATCGCGTCGACGAGAACTTCCTTCGTCAGCCACCCCCGGTTGGTCACAAACTCCTCTTCGAGGAAGGCGAAGAGGACGTATCCGCTGCCGTAAAGCAGCGCGCCGATCTTCAGGAACACGAGGAACAGTTCGAGCAGCGGCCGGCTCGTGGCCTCCGACTGGAGCAGGACCATGGGTGCGAACGCTGCCGCTCGCTCTTTCGCGGACGCCATCAACCGCCTGGCTTCGAATGCGGCGAGCGGGGCGAGGCCGGCGCCCAGCAACACGATGAGCTGGTTCACATCGAGAAGCGACAACCCGGCCGCCACAACAACGATGACGGCCGTCCACCACCCCTTAATCGCCGCCGTTCGCAGGCCCCAGATCGCTTGCACGATGATGGCCAGGAAGAGCGTTTGGATTCCCCAGATCAGGCTTTCGCCCGCCGGGGTGGTTCCCCAGCGCTCATAGGCCCACGCGATGGCGAGGACGATGGTCACGGCCGGGGCGATGAAGCAGGCTCCGCCGACCCAGACCCCGCGCCAGCCCGCCCGCTGGCCGCCGAGGTGCATCGTCATTTCGGTGGAGTTTGGGCCCGGGATGAGGTTCGTGACGCCGAGCATGTCTACGAACTGCTCGTCGGTGACCCACTTCCGCTGCTGCACCAGTTCGCGGCGCATCAGGGCGACGTGCGCGGCCGGACCCCCGAAGGCGATGAAGCCAAGCCGGAGGAAGTACCCGGCGACTTCGCGGATGCTCTCCGGGCGCGGTGCCTGCTTCACGCCGGGAGAATAGCCCTTCGCCGGTTAAGGGGCCTCGGTCCCCCAGTCGCTGCGGTCGTCGGCTCCGTCGGCGCTCAAGCCCGACGATGGCGTCACGATAGGACCGGTGTTCACCACTTCGAACCAGGACGAAGGGACGTTCTTGAGCGGGTTCAGCGCCTCGTCGTCCCATCGCGGGTCGAGGGCGCCGGTGATGTACCAGTCCGAGCCGTTGTCGGCGACGATCATGCCGTACTTCTTGAGCGCTTCGAGGATGACTCGCACATCGCCGGTGTAGCCGGAAAGGTCGATGTTGGACTTGATGCGCAGGCGCAGGCCCATGGGCGGGTAGTTCGCGTTGGTGGAGCTGCTCGCCCAGTGCGTCGCGGGCAGGATGTATCCCTTCTGGGTGTGCGAAACCGTGAAGCGGAGGGCGTGCGTGATCTGGCCGGACTTCACCTCGTCGTAGCGCACGAGGCCGGGGAGGATTGGCAGTCCGGCGGCATCGGCCGATGTCCATCCCGCCGGGCGCAGGGCGTTGGAGTTGAGGTCCCAGATGGCGCCGTTGTCGGCGGTCCAGCTCGTTGCGCCCGGGAATGCACGATAGATCTCGTAGAGCAGGCATGTCGATTGCTTCAGGACCAGGACGTGCCGGTCGCCGCCGCCCTCGATTGGCGCGTTCAGCGGTATCGGGTACTGGCCGACGTACGGTGGTACCCCGGAAGGGGGCCATGTCGAGCCGAAGCCGGGTCCGGGGTCGCTCTCGTCCGCCCAGCTCGCGACGAAGTTGACGGGCAGATTGGGCTGGTTCGAAGGGACCGTGATGAACGGGATCCCGTACTGAGACCCAAAGTCCGGGTGCAATTTCGTTTTGCCCCAGCTGTTGATGCTCGCCATGAAGTTCGCAGAGTTCGGGTGGACCGGGAGCGTGGAGACATCCTGGTTCCATGCGTTGTTCTGAGGGAACACCTGGCACCCCGCCAGCATCGTGACTCCGCCGGGAGGCGGTGTGGGAGTTGGGGTTGGCGTCGGAGTGGCGGTCGGGGTCGGTGGCGCCGGCGTGTTCGTTCTCGTTGCGGTGGGCGGAACCGGTGTGTTCGTGTTCGTCGGGTTCGCGGTCGGCGACTGGCCGGGGGTGTTGGTCGCTGTTGGGAACGTGGTTGAACCCGGCCGGCACTGGGCGATGATCGTCTTCGAATCGACCCGCGAGGTCGTCAGGCGATCGCCGGTGCATCCGACACGGAGACTGTCCCCGCCGCTCAGAGTGGTGTCGGTGGAGCTCGCGGCCGCCGCCATCACTCCCATCGAGAGCATCGCCGCGGCGACAATTGTCCCTGGTAGCCAACGTCGATGCATGTGCTGCCTCCGCCCGCGAATTCATTTGCACCATCGACAGCGGCAGGGTCGCAAACAAGCAGCGTCGGGTAACCGCTGTGTAAACATTCGGGCGCGCCATGGGTGCCCGAGGGCTATGCGGACGTTGATTGGGTGGCGATTACGCGGGCCATGTCGCCGTCGATCATCGCCGGTATCGCGAGGCGCAGGCCCGGGAAGATACGGCTCTGGATGATGCCGTTCGCGTCGGTCGACAACGCGACGTACTCGCCGTTCTCGAGAGCAAACCAGTCGATGGCTTCGTCCCGCGTCCGCCAGACGATGTACTCCTGCACACCGTTGCGCCGGTAGGCGTTCTTCTTGAGGTGCAGGTCGATGGAGGCGCTGCTGGCGCTGATCTCGACCACAAGCTCCGGAGCGCCCTCGATGTATCCGTCGACCAGCCTCGTCTGGCCCCCTTCCATGTAGCGCAGGCAGATGTCTGGCTGAGGCTCATTGTCGAGGTCCAGTCGCACGGTGGCGTTGTCTGAACCGATGACGTTGGGAACCTGGCTTCGGTAGATGCCGAGCCACGTGATGACGTCGAATGCCGGGTCGCCGTGCTGGTCCGCCCGCGCTGGTGATGCCACGTAGACCACTCCTTCGATGAGCTCCGCCTTGAAATCCTCGGGAGTGGCCTCATATCGCCGCTCGAATTCGGGGCGCGAAAGGCGGTCGCCGTTCTCCAGCGGAGGGATGCCTTCGTGAATGTGAGAACGCGCTGCAGTCGTCATATCGCTGACCTTTCGATGCCAGGACATGATAGCAAGCGGGGCCGCCGCGCGTCCGTTATGCGGCCACCCGAGGGGCGCTTACGAGGCGGACGTTGCCACGGCTGTTGAGGACGCTGCGAATGCTCCGTGCCAGGTCTTCGGTCACGGCGGCGTGAGGCAGGTCGAACTCGGAGTCCTGCCCTTCGGCGTCGTGAATGACCAGCCGCACTTCGTCTCCGCCCGGGTGCTCCTTGAGCATGCCCATGACCGCGTTCAACAGGTAGCGGTCCGCGACCTCGTCTTCGGTTTCGAAGATGGTGACTACCAGGCGGGCTGCATCCCCGCTGACCGGGGGCGTGACGCCAGGGCGGGCTGCCTCGGTGGTCGCCGCGGGCGCCGCTGTCGCCTCGTGGCGTTGAGCAACTTGTGGACGCTGGTAACCATTGCCGTTCGGTTTGGCGGAGCCGTTGCCCTTCACGGAACCGTTGCCGCGCCGCTCCCCCTCGTCCGGAGGGCGCTGTCGTGGCGCTTTCGCCTTCTCCACCTGCCACTGTTCGGGCGCGAAGCCGACGACGGTCCCTTCGTTGCGATCGAACGCCGCAGCCTTCCGCACACTCAGACCAAGGCGGTCTCCGCGATCCCGGCATTCGAGGCTCACGACGAGCACCTGGCCTTCTGCCCAGAGTTCTTCACCGGTGAGCTCAATCGTGTCGCTCCAGACCGTCAGTTCGGCGGAACCGGAGAGGTCTTCGAGATCGACCACATAAAACTTGCGCCCGTCGCGTGTGCTCCGGGCCTGCACGCGGTTCACCATCCCGGCCACGGTCACGGTCTGGCCGGCAACCTCCATCGTCAGGTCGGCGAGTGCATGGCTCGTCAACGGCATGACTGCACTGGCCACAGAACGGAACGGGTGCTCGCTGACGTAGACGCCGAGAAGGTCGCGCTCCCAGGCGAGGACGACGTCCTGCTTCTCCGGCGCTGCTTCCAGTTCAAGGGCGGGCATCGGTGTGTCCACCTGGCTCCCGAAAAGGTCGAACATCGTGGCCTGGCCGCTTTCGCGCAGTTCACGCTCACGGCGGGCGAGGTTCATGATCCGTTCGCTGTGTGCGTTGAGTGTGGCCCGGTTGTAGCCCATGCCGGTGAACGCGCCCGCCTGCGCCAGGTGCTCGATCGTTCGGCTGGTGGCCCCGGCGAGGTCCGCCCGCTTGCAGAAGTCCTCCAGGTCCTTGTACGGCCCGCCCTCGATTCGCGCGGCGATGATGCCTTCGACGGCCGCAGCACCTACGTTCTTGATGGTGCCGAGGCCGAAGCGGATCGCCATCGACCCGTCCGTGCGGCGCTCGACGCTGAAGTTCTCGCTGCTTTCGTTGATGTGGGGCGGGAGCACGTCGATGCCCAGCCTGGTGCACTCGGCGATGGCTGAACCGACGCGAAGCTGCGGGTCGGGAGCGCTCTTGGCCATCTGCAGGACGGCCGTCATGTATTGCACCGGGTAGTTCGCCTTGAGGTAGGCCGTCTGGTAGGCGATCGTGCCGTAACTCCAACTGTGGGCCTTATTGAAGGCGTAGCCGGCGAATGGTTCGATGAGGTTGAAGACGGCGGTGGCGTCCTGCTCCGAATAGCCATTGGCGATGGCGCCCGAGACGAAGCGCTCGCGCTCGGCGACCATGATCTCGGCCTTCTTTTTGCCCATCGCTTTCCGCATGATGTCGGCCTGGCCAAGCGTGTAGCCGCCAAATCGCCGGGCGATCAGCAGCACCTGGTCCTGGTAGACGATGACGCCATAGGTCTCGTCGAGGATCTCTTTCAGGTCCGGGTGGGGGTAGCGGATCTCGATCTCGCCGTGCTTGCCCTTGATGTACGTCGGGATGTGTTCCATCGGGCCGGGACGGTAAAGCGCGACGAGGGCGCAGAGGTCCGCGATGTTGGTGGGCTGGAGGTCCTGGACGTAGCGGCGCATCCCGCTGGATTCCAGCTGGAACACGCCAAACGTCTCGCCCTTCCCGAGCATCTGCATCGTCTTCGGGTCTGCGTCGGGGATCTGCAGGAGGTCCACCTCCTCGCCCGTCGTTTCGCGAATGAGTTGCACGGCGCGCCCGAGGATGGTCAGGTTCGAAAGCCCGAGGAAATCGACCTTCAGGAGGCCGATCCTGGCGACCTGGTCCATCGCATACTGCGTGGTTGGCACGCTCGTCTCGTCACCGCGGTTGGGGCGCTGCAACGGCACGTGTTCGATGAGGGGCTCACGCGAGATGACGACGCCGGCGGCGTGGGTGCTCGCGTGCCGCGACACGCCCTCGAGCTGTTGTGCGGTCTCCACGAGCCGCTTCACGCGGGGGTCCGCATCGACCGCGTCGCGCATCTCCTGGTTCTGTTCGAGCGCTTCGCCGAGCTTGATGTGCAATTCATTCGGCACCAGGCGCGCGATACGATCCGTATCGCCGTAACTCATGCCCAGCGCGCGTCCAACGTCCCGGATGGCCGCCTTCGCCCCAAGGGTTCCGAAGGTGATGATCTGCGCCACGCGGTCGTGACCGTAATGGTCGTAGGCGAACTTGATCATCTCGTCGCGCCGGTCGTCCGCGAAGTCGAAATCGACATCCGGCATCTCGCGCCGTTCGAGGTTCAGGAAGCGCTCGAAGACGAGCCTGTTGGCCACGGGATCGATGTCGGTCACATCGAGCACGTAGAGCACAAGCGACGCGGCAGCCGAGCCGCGAACACCCATGCGGATGCCGTGGGAGCGGGCGTAGTCCGCGATTTCTTTGACGACATAAATGTAGTCGGTGAACCCTGTCTGCTTGAGCACATCCAGCTCATACAGAAGCCGCTGTTCGAGTTCGCTCGTCACGTGGTCGAAGCGCCGGTGGAGGCCCTTGAAGCAGAGTTCGGCGAGGTATTCGGCGCTCTCACGCCCGGGGGGGATGGGAGGTGCGGGCAGCAGTTGCCGGTCGAAATGCAGGTCCAGGTCGCACTCGTCGGCGACAAGCCCGGTGTTTGTGATGAACTCCGGGTGGTCGCCAAAGGACTGCAGCATTTCGGCTTCGCTCTTCACGTGGTAGCCGTGCCCATCGATTTTGAAGCGGTTCTCCTGGTCGACCGTGGAGTTGGTGCCGATGCAAAGCAGCGTGTCGTGGGCCGCTGCCTCCTCGCTGAGGGTGTAGTGGCTGTCGTTCGTGGCCACAACGGGAATGCCGAGCTCCCGCCCGAGGTCCGCGATCACCGGGTTGAACTTCGTGAACTTCTCGTCGGCGTGGTCCTGGACTTCGAGGTAGTAATGGTTGTCGAACACCTCGCGGTACCACTTCGTCACAGCGATGGCACCTTCGCGGTCGCCCTCCTGGATGCGGCGGTGGAATTCCGCCGAAGGGCATCCGCTGAGGACGGTCAGCCCGGAGCTGTGAAGCTCCAACAACTCCCGGTCCACGCGGGGCTTGTAGTAGTAGCCCTCCAGGTTTGCCTTCGTGACGAGCGCAATGAGGTTCTTGTAGCCCTCCAGGTTTCTCGCGAGGAGGATGAGGTGATAGGGCTGGTTGTCGCCGCGCTCGCGACTGTGGCGGCTTCCCTGCGCCACGTATGCCTCAACGCCAATGATCGGCTTGATTCCGCGTTCGCGTGCTTCGCGATAGAAATCGATAGCGCCATAGAGCGCCCCGTGGTCTGTCATCGCGACCGCTTCCTGGCCCAGGGCCTTCACGCGGTCCATCAGGGGGGCAATCCTGGACATCCCGTCGAGCAGCGAATACTCGGTATGAGTGTGTAGATGAGTGAACATATCCGGGAGTGCAAGTCTACACCGGCCCGCCGGGTCGCTAAAGCGCGTTATGGCTGGTTGTGAACAATACCTTGCCCGGGCGGGACTGGCTCAGAGGACGCCCGGCGCCAGACGCCCCCGATGAGCGAAGCGGTATGCCCGGCGTACAGGCTGGCGAGGTCTCGTGGGCAATCCTGGACAAGTTGGGGATGCGAGCCTGGGATCGGGCGGGTCTCCGGGGTTCCGGCGCAGTGGTCGTTGCCCGCCGCCTCTGGTAGCGTGACGCTGCCCCGTTGCGAAAAGCAACGGACTCCATCACAAGGACCAAACCATGCCGCGCCGCCTGGCCGTCTCCGTCGGATTCACCGGAAACCCGGAGCAGAACAAGGAACTCATCAAGCGCATCCAGATCGCCGAATCCGTGGGTGTGGAGGCGGTCTACACTGCCGAGACCTGGGGCCGGGACCAGTTCTCACTGCTCACTCAGATCGCCCTGCAGACCTCGAAGATCAAGATCGGGACCGGGATCGCGCCCGTATTCGGCCGCTCCCCCGCCGTGCTCGCAATGACGTTTGCGACGCTCGACGAGCTCTCGGGCGGCCGCGTGATCATTGGCCTGGGCACATCCGGCGATCGAGTCATCGAACACTGGCATGGCGAGAAGTTCGAAAAGCCGCTCCAGCGCGTCAAGGAATACTGCGAGATCATCAACCTGATCGTGAGCGGCGAACGACTCGTCTACGAGGGCGAGATCTTCAAGCTGCAGCGCGGCTTCAAGCTCCTCTTCGAGCCCGTGCGCAAACACATCCCGATCCAGATCGCCTCGATCTCGCCCAAAGCCATCGAGAACCTCGGCGCCTTTGCTGATGGTTGGCAGCCGATCTACTGGCCGAAGTCGAAGTTCAAGGAAGGGATGGACACGGTTCGCAAAGGCGCTATCGCCGCCGGGCGCGACCCGAAGTCCGTCGAATGCATGGCTTCGCTGACGACCGTGATCAACGACGACCCGGAGAAGGCGAGGGTCCTCGCGGCCGGCCCCATCTCCTGGTACGTGACGAACATGGGCGACTTCTACCATCGCATGCTGACGCGGAACGGCTTCGGGGAAGAGGTGAAGGCGATGCGAAAGGCGGGCGAAACGCATAAGCCCGCTCCTTTCGGCACGAACCCGGAGATCATGGCTGCGATGGGCGACCGGATGCTCGATGAGTGTGCCATTTACGGCGATCTCGAAACGGTCGCAGCGGGCATCGAAGAGCGCCGCCAACTGGGAGTGGACATGCCCATCATCAGCATGCCTTCCGGGACGGCCGACCAGATCGAGCGCACGCTCGGCACGCTGGTTCGCTAGCCGGGGCTGTGGCTTGCCGGAGCTAACCGGCGACGGGCTCGGGCTGGCTCACCGCGGCGGGCGCGGGCCGTTCCGCTGTGAACGTGAGCAGCATGTCCACGAGCGCGTCCGGGCATTCTTCCGGTGGGCTGTGTCCGATGCCCGGCACGATCACATGGCGCGCCCCGCGGATCTTCGTCGCGAGCGCCTTCGCGACCGGCGGCGGGACGATGCGATCGTGTTCGCCCGCGACCACCAGCGTCGGCACAGCGATCTCATCGAGGGGCGCCGGGCCGTCGAGGGCGGAGTCGTTCGAAAGGCGAAGGAAGCAGGCCGCAGTGCCGCGCAGCATCAGCGGGTCCACGAGTCCCGTCACGGCCTCGGGCGTAATCAGGGCAGGGTCGCGCCAGGACTGGCGCAGGCTGGAGCGCACGACCGTCTCCACAACGCGCCGCGAGCGCATTCCCACGACGGCGGGGCGCATCGCCCAACGGTAGCGGCCGTGCATGGCATTCCAGCGTTCGGAGTCGCTTGCGTCCACGGCGTTCAACAAGACGAGCCGGTTCACCCGGCCGGGGTAGCCCGTCGCAACTCGCTGCGCCACGGCCCCACCCATCGAATGCCCGACGATTGTGGCACGGCCCACGCCGAGGGTGTCCAACAGGCGGACGACGCGGTCTGCATGCCGCTCCAGGCTGTATACGAGCGCTCCTGAACGGTCGCTGTAGCCGAAGCCAGGCAGATCGAGCGCGATCACACGGTGCCGCCCGGTCAGCTGTGGCATCACGTGCCGCCAGGAGAAGGTGCTGCATCCGAACCCGTGGATGAGCACCATCGCCGGTCCTGAACCCTCGTCGAGGTAGTGGATGCGCTCGCCGTCGATTTCGCGCACGAATCCCGGTGGCGGCGGAAGCGGACTTCCGTCGCGCAGGAGGCGGAGCGCCACGAACCCTGCTCCTGCCACTGCCGCGACCGTCGCCAGGCGCGTCTTCATCATCTTCCGCCTTCTTCTTCCGCCAGGAGGCGCCGCAGCTCGCGGAGCGCGGCCGGCACCCTGGGCCCATACCACCAGATGAGTT
>CAYYSD010000125.1:0-2343 GCA_964474285.1 uncultured Anaerolineaceae bacterium
TTCTGGAAGGCGTTGACCTTCCCGGACGCATGGCGCCTGGACCTCGAGGCGAACACGCTCACGCGGGCCTTCACGGGCGGGATGGCGCCGGGGTAGCGGCTATTCGATGACGCCGAGCTCGGTCATCTGCTGCTTGAGCATTTCGAGCGATGCCAGCGGCTTGCCGTTGAGCGCGTCGATGGCATCGATGATGTCGTCGTCGCAGTCGCGTTCATAGGCGCGGTCCATCATGTCTTCGCGCGCCGGCTGCATACCTTCGTCGAACCAATCTTTGACGAGGGCTTCGATGTCTTCCCACTTTGCCTTTGCCACAGCCTTCTCCTCTGCCCTCGCCGGTTCCGGTGGGGCCAGTTCTGTTTTCGGGTTGGATGCCGGGATTAGTCCTGGAACGTCTCGCCGATGTAGGGAACGTCGTAGTTCACGAACGGTGGCCAGAGCGTCTCAAGCTCCTTGCGGATAGGGTCGCCCTCGGGCAGATAGCGATGGAACTGGGGTTCGACATCGCGGCGCTGCCAGCCCTTGCCGATGGTGTCCTGCTTGATCTTGTCCTGGAGCAGCATGATGCCGGTGAGCAGCGATTCGGGGCGCGGAGGGCAGCCGGGAACGTAGACATCGACCGGGAGCAGGGTGTTCACGCCAGGGGTGACGCTATAGGCATAGGCGAAGGGGCCACCCATGATGGCGCAACCGCCCATGGCGAGCGCCCATTTCGGCTCCGGCATCTGGAGCCAGATGCGGCGGACGGCGGGGGCCATCTTCCAGGTGACGGTGCCGGGGACGAGCAGCAGGTCGGCCTGCCGCGGCGAAGCGCGGAAGATTTCGGCGCCGAAGCGGGCGAGGTCATAGCGCGGGGTGACGGCGGCGATCATCTCGATCGCGCAGCAGGCCAGGCCGAACATGGCGGGCCAGAGCGACGACCGGCGTGCCCAGTTGAGCACCTGGTCGACGCTGGTGACCATGATGTTTTGCTGAACTTCTTCCTCGATGTTGGTATCGAGATGGAGCGGTAGGGGTTGGTAGATCTTGTTCGCGGCGTTCGCCATAGCTCGTGCAGTCTATCACAAAGGTTGGTGCGTGCCCGGCCGCTGAGGCGCCGGCGGACCCTCTTCAGCCGGCGTTATCGCAGGGTCTCTAGCGGGCGCGGCCGACGTGGTATTGGCCGTCGTTGATTGGTTCTTCGATGAACAGTTCGCCGTTGCGAATCTTGATGTTGTAACCGCAGTCGGGGTTCGTGCACACCCAGGCCTTGAACATAATGGGTGCACCCTGGCTGCCGAAATCAGAGAACGGCACGAGGTCCCCATCTTCGCACTTACGACACTTAGGAAATTGGTACATCCCCACCCTCCCCGTTTACCGGCGGGATACTACCAGCAGAAGTATCCCCCGGCAATCAGTAATGTTAGACGCGCGTTAGAGGCGCAGAGGCTGCTCGTTCCATGTCCGCCTGGAGCATCTCCATGTCGCTCGCGGTGACTTCGTGGAGGTTGCCCTGGTAGGCGAGTGTCCAGTTTGCCCGCGGCCACTTCTGGGTCCAGGAGAAACGATCGTGGTAGGGTTCCGCATCGATCCACCGATCGTCCGGGAGGACGACGACGGGCTCGATGGTGGCGCGATACGGGTAGGGTTCGCCGGGCTTCTTCGTGTTGATCCAGATGGGCGTGCGGTCTTCGCTCACTTCGCTGGTGACGCGGGCGATGGCGGCGAACTGCTTCTTGCCCGTCACGTAGAACGCGAGCAGGTCGCCGGGAGCGATTTTGCTCGCCATAACGCGGCGGGTGCTCTTGAAGCCGTGGCGTGTGAAGCCCATCTCCGCCGTCTTGCCATAGATTTCGGGTCCGCCGACCACAACCCAGTAGCGTGCCATGTGGTGCCTCCGAACGGTGTGCGGAACATGCTACCCGATCAGCCCGGAGGATCGGTGGCATCGCGCAGGAGGCCGCGCACCAGGACATCCGCTCCAACCTGGCGGACTTCGGGTTTCCGCAGCCGCCAGGCGTCGGCAACCCAGGACACTCCATCGCCGCCCACGGCGGGGAGGGCGCTCCCGCCGAGGATCAGTGGCGCAATGAATGCCCAGACCTCATCGACATGGCCGCCATCGAAGAGGGAGCCGAGAAGCCCGGCGCCGCCTTCGGCCCAGGCAGAGAGGACGCCGCGTTCGGCAAGGACGTGGAGGAGCTGGTCGAGGTTCAGTCCGCGTTCAGCGGGTTCGCAGAGGACGATGGTTGCCCCGGCAGCCTGGATGCTGGCGCGCCACGCTGAGGGCGAGGCCGGAGTGGTCGCCACGATGGTGCGGCCCGGGCCGTTGAGCACCTTCGCCGAGGCCGGGATGCGCCCGCG
>CAYYSD010000125.1:2443-8945 GCA_964474285.1 uncultured Anaerolineaceae bacterium
TGGGGCAGGCCGGTGAGGCGGTGTGTGAGATAGGGCCGGAGCAGTTCGCGGGCCTGCTCAGCGCCATCGCCCACCTCGACTTCAACTCCTGCCGCCCGGAGCGCCGCGACGCCGGAGCCTGCGACGCCGGGGTGAGGGTCTTCCAGGGCGGCGACCACGCGCCGCACGCCGGCTTCAATGAGGGCCTGCGAACAGGGCGGAGTGCGCTTTCCCGGGAAGGGCGCGCAGGGTTCGAGGGTGACATAGACGTCGGCTCCGCGAACATCGGTGGTGTTCGCGAGGGCGACGGCTTCCGCGTGCCGGCCGGGCGGAGGCTCGGTAGCGCCGGTACCGATGATGTGACCGTCCCGCACGACGACCGCGCCAACCCAGGGGTTTGGAGACGTGTGTCCGCGCACGCTGTTTGCCGCTTCGAGCGCGGCGCGCATGAACGCGGACGGTTCGGACATGGCCTCAGCGGCCCGCGCCGGCGAGCCAGAGGTCGTGGAGCGCCTGGGCGTGGCCGACGTGTTCCCGGAGGTGGGCGGTGGCGTGGACCAGGCACTGCGCGCCGGACTTCGCGAACGATGGGTCTTCGGGGAAATCGACCCAGGCTTCGAGGTGCCCCTGGGTGCCGGATTCGAGAAGCGCCCTCAGCGGCGGGAGGGCGGCATCAATGCGTTCGGCCAGTTGGGCGGCGGTCAGGCCCGCGGTCGCGAAGGCCGGCGTGCGTTCCGATGCCCGGTATTCGACGAGCGAGCCGGCCTTGCCGCAGCCCGCGGCGAGCAGGAACTTCGAGGCCGTGAGGCTGTGAGCTATCAGGACGCCGAGCGGGTTCATGACGCCGGGCGCGGGGCTCCAGTCCATCGCCTCATCGGGGAGGCCGCTGAGTGTGTCGCGGAGCATGGCGAGTGAGTCGCGGGTGACGTTGAGTGCAGCCTGGTGGGTGGGGGTCATGGGCCAATCGTAGCCGACGCCGTCGGCCTGTTCACCCCTCGACGGTGAGGGCGTATTCGAAGGCGTCGGCGAGCGCGAGCCAACTGGCTTCGATGATGTCCGTGGAGGAGCCGACAGTGGTCCAGTAGCGTGTACCGTCCGTCGATTCGATGAGGACCCGGACCCTGGCGCCCGTGGCTGCCTGGCTATCGAGGATGCGCACCTTGTAGTCGACCAGCTTCACATCCGCGAGGGACGGGAAGGGGATGCCGAGAGCCTTGCGCACGGCGGCGTCGAGTGCGTTCACAGGGCCGTTGCCTTCGGCCGCTGTGTGGTGGAGTTCGCCATGCACGCGGAGCTTCACGATGGCCTCGGCCAGCATCTCGTTGAGTTGTTCGCTCGCCTTGTTCTGGCGGCGACGCTCCACGATGAAGAAATCTTCGAGATCGAACGGCTGGCGATAGCCGGGGAGCGTCCTGCGCACGAGCAGTTCGAAGCTGGCTTCGGCCCCTTCGTACTGGTAGCCCTGGCTTTCGCGCTCCTTCACCGTCTCCAGGAGTTGTTTCACTTCGGCCTGTGTGAAGGGGTAGTCGATGTGGAGTTCTTCGAGCTTCATCAGGAGGTTGCGCTGGCCCGACAGTTCGCTGACCAGGACACGGCTGGTGTTGCCAACGGCTGCGGGGTCGATGTGCTGATAGGCGCGCTCGTCTTTCATGATTCCAGCGACGTGGTACCCGGCCTTATGGGCGAATGCGCTGGCGCCGACGTACGGCGCCTGTGCGTCCGGCACCAGGTTTGCCAGCTCACTCACGTAGTTGGAGACCTCGGTGAGGCGCGCGAGCTGTTCGTCTTCAACCACCTGGAGACCCATCTTGAGCTTGAGGTTAGCGAGGATGGTGAGGATGTCGGCGTTGCCGCAGCGTTCGCCGTAGCCGTTGACGCAGCCCTGCACCTGCCAGATGCCCGCTTCGACGGCAGCCAACGAGTTGGCGACGGCGAGGCCGGCATCGTTGTGGCAGTGGATGCCGAGGCGAACATCGGCCATGCGGTGCTGGATGGCGTCGATGGCGCGGAGCATGCCGAACGTCGTCATGCCGCCGTTGGTATCGCAGAGTACCAGCGCATCGGCGCCGGCGCGGGCGGCCGTGGCGAGGCATTGGAGCGAATAGTCAGGGTCATCGCGGAAGCCGTCGAAGTAGTGCTCGGCATCGAAGAACACGGTCTTGCCCAGCTCTTTGAAGTAGCGAACCGTGTCGGCGATCATCGCCAGGTTCTCTTCGGGGCTCGTCTCGAGGATTTCGCGCACCTGGTACATGCTGGCTTTGCCGACGAGCGTGATTCCCGGGGTATCGGCAGCGGCCATGCTCTGGATGTTGGGGTCGGCTTCGCAGGTGATACCGGGTTTGCGGGTGCCGCCGAAGGCGCTGACCTTCGCGTTGCGCAGCTTCACATCGCGGAGGCGCCGGAAGTACTCGGCATCCTTGGGATTGGAACCCGGAAAGCCGCCCTCGATCCACTCGAGGCCGAGTTCGTCGAGCTTCCTGGTGATGCGGACTTTGTCCTCGACGGAGAGTGAGATGCCCTCCATCTGGGAGCCATCGCGCAGGGTGGTGTCGTAGAGCTGAACGCGGTCGGTAGGCATGAACGTGGAATTCCCCGAGGTGACGAATGGCCGCCTGGCGTGTGCGCGCCACGGAACGGCGAACGGGCGAACGTGGGGTTACTGCTAGTGGCCCGCAATCACAGCCCCGCGGGATTGCCGCGGGGGATCTATCACCGTGGGGGCAGAGTGGTGGAACACAAGTGCGATTGTACCAGACCCGTGCGTTATGGCTCGTCGAAGGGCAACAGCGTGAACGTTCCGCCCAAGAGCGGGCGCAAGACCCTGAAGTGCCGCTGATCGAAGGTCAGGATCCGGGTGGTGCGAAAGCGGGCCGCCATGATGACGATAGAGAGATCAGCGAGGCCAACGTTCAGGTCCCGATACTGTTCGTTCAGGGCCGCAATCGTGATGTAATCGGAGGGTTCCAGGCAGGGGAGCAGAAATCGCCCGGCCGCGAGGTCGCGGATGAACGTTCGATTGCCCGGGAGCCCTCCCCGCGCCTGGAAGAGGTAGTCCACCTCTGTCGCTATCGGCGCGGGCATGATCGGTTGGCCGCGTTCGCTGAGGAGAAACCGCCGCGCAGCGGGGCCGTACGGGTGGTCTGGTTCGGCCTGGGCCGCCACCGGCGCGGCATCGACGATGACCGTCACTCCGGGAGTTCGCCGAGACTGTCCGCGCCGAATCCCTTCATCAGGACGTTGTCGATGTAGTCCTGGAACTCCTGTGAGTCCTTGAACTCAGGGAGCGGAGGCAGGTCCAGGCCTTTGAGTGCATCGAAGATCTCGAAGTTCTTGTCCGGGTGGGAGGCGTCGTAGAGGGCGAGGGCTTCGCGGAGGATGCGCGCCTGCGAACGCCCTTCGCGTTCAGCGAGGCGTGCGAGGCGTGCCCGGTCTTCCTCCGAGAGATACACACTTGTCTTCTTCATAGCAGATGTAGGGTATCATATAGGGCACTTCTTTTCGCGCCGCTTACTCGCCATCCTTCCCGGCTCAGGCGAGACTGATCGGATGCTGAGCGTGGTCCGCGACAATCGGGCAGTCATCGGTGCGGCCCTGGTGTTTGCGGCGTTCTATAGCGCCGCGGCCCTCCTCATTCACTACTCGTTCCACTCGAACGGCTGGGACCTGGGCATCCTCCACCAGGTTGTCTGGAACACGGCGCGGGGAGAGCCGTTCGAATACACGTTTCGCGACATAAGCTATGCCGGCGACCACTGGCAGCCTGCACTGCTGCTGCTCGTGCCGGTCGTGTGGCTGGGTGGCGGCGCCGGGACGCTGCTGGTCATCCAGGGGATCCTGTTGGCCGCGGCGGCGGTCCCGCTGAAGGCTGCCGTGGGGGCGCTCGGGGGCGATCGGCGGCTCCAATGGGCATTCCTGGCCTCGTACCTGTTCAGCCTCGGTGTGGCGCGCGCGGTGTCGTTCGACTTCCACCTCGAAACGGCAGCACCGTTGTTGGCGTTCACGGCGCTGTGGGCGCTGGCGACCAGGCGACGGTTCGTGTTCGCCGCCGCGCTCATCGCGACCCTCACGCTCAAGGAGGACAGCGTCCTCCTTGTCGGGGCGATGGCCTGGCTGGCCGTAGTCCGGTTCGGCTGGCGGAGGGAGCCGCTGGTCGTGACGGGGGTTGCGCTGGCCTACTCCGCCGTCGTGCTGGGCTGGCTCATGCCGCGCTACCGTGGCGATGACCTGAATCCGTTGCGCGAGCGGTACGGCTACCTGGGCGATTCCATCGCGGAGATCGTGCTGAACATGGCTGTCCACCCGGACCGGGTCGTCGAGCGGCTCTGGAGGGGGGACGTGGCCATGGCGCTGGTTTGGGTGGTGGTTTCAGCGGCGCTGCTGCCGCTGCTGTCATGGCGCTATCTGCCGGCGCTCGCGCTCGTGGTCGCAGCGCCCCTGCTTTCGCTCGATGGGCAGCAAGGGTCGCTCCAGCTGCACTATCTGCTTGTGCCGACGACGGTTGCCATCGCCATCGGATCGCTGGTCGCGACCGATCCGCCGAGATTCCTGGACCGGTGGGTGAGCCGTGCACGGCTGGCCACGTTCATGTCCGTGGGGCTGGTGATTTCGGCCGCGGCGGTCTATCTCTCCCAGTCTCCTCTCCCTCCGTCGCGCGGGGCCGAGTTGGACCGCTTCGTGGTAGACCACCATGCGTCGGTCGCGCGCGACTTCGTGGGGGAGGTGCCTGCGGGCGCCATCGTGAGCGCGCAGTCTCCGCTGGTGGCGCACCTGGCGGCGCGGCCGAAGGTTTACCAGTTCCCGCGGCTGCTTGATGCGGAATGGGTGGTGCTGGACAAATACGGACAGATCCCCGTGGACGATGAGCGTGCGGGCTTCGACGCGTGCCTGGCGGCGCTAAGCCGGCTCGGCTTCGACCTGGTACGCGACGAGGATGGTCTGAGCCTGTGGCGGAAAACGCGTCAGGCTGAGAGCGTGCCGGAGGTGCCGGTGTGGTGCTCCGGGCAACGCCCCTGATTACAGCCTTCGACCAATTCGATGGCCGGGCCGCCAGCCATAGGCAGTGCGCGATTTGAGATTGTATACAACTGTGCTCTGATGGCTGCATCACCTCCGGAGCCATCAACGTGACCTCATCATCGCATCCGAACGGCCGCACGCCCGGCGGCATACCATCCTGGCTGAAGTTTGCTGATGCCGGCGAACACGTCTCCCAGGTGGGGCCGGACTACTTCCGCGACGCCTTTCCCTACACGATGCCGCCAATCGTGCACTTCGAACGGGAGCCGGTGCCGCTCCAACCCGCCCCGGAGATCTGGATCACGGACACCACCTTCCGGGACGGCCAGCAGAGCCGGGCGCCGTATTCGGTGGAACAGATCGGAAGGTTGTTCGAGATGCTCCACCGCCTTGGCGGGCCGAAGGGGATGGTCCGGCAGTCGGAGTTCTTCCTGTACACGAAAAAGGACCGGCAGGCGGTCGAACGCTGCCAGGACTACGGCTTCGCCTTCCCGGAGATCACGGGGTGGATTCGTGGGACCATGGCGGACTACCAGCTCGTGCGCTCGGCGGGCCTGAAGGAGACGGGCATTCTCACCTCGATCTCCGACTACCACATCTTCAAGAAGCTCGGGTCGAACCGGGAAGCCGTGATCGCGAGCTACCTGGAGGTGGTCGACGCGGCGCTGGCGGATGGGGTCATTCCGCGGTGCCACATCGAAGACAGCACACGGGCGGACTTCTACGGCGTCGTGCTGCCGTTCGTGCAGGCGCTCATGGAGCGCGGGCAGCAGGCGGGGGTGCAGATCAAGGTGCGCTACCCGGACACGATGGGCGTGGGCGTGCCGGATCCCCACGCGGCGCTTCCGCGCGGCATCCCGCGGCTCACGCACCTGCTGCGAACCGAGGGCGGTGTGCCTTCGGAGGCGTTGGAGTTCCACGGCCAGAACGATCTCAACGCGATCATCCCGAACGCGGTCGCGGCGTGGCTGTATGGGTGCGCTTCGAACAACGGGACGCTCCTGGGGATTGGCGAACGCAGCGGCAACACGCCAATCGAGGCGCTGGTGTTCTGGCTCATCGGTCTGACCGGCGAAACGCACGGCATCGACACGACCGTTATCACGGAGATCGCGGACTACTACCGCTCTATCGGCGAGGTGGTCGACCAGCGGCTGCCGTTCGTGGGGTCGAACTTCAACGTCACGCGGGCCGGCATTCACGCAGATGGCATGATCAAGGACGAGGAGATCTACAACCCGTTCGACACGACCGGACTGCTGAACCGGCCGCCCGGGGTGGCGATCACTGACAAGAGCGGCGCGGCGGGACTGTTGATGTGGATGCAGGAGCACCGTCCGATCGAAGCGGCGGGCCTGGAGAAGCGCGACCCCCGCCTCCTCCGCGTCCTCGACCTCGTGATGGCCGAATACGACGAGGGACGGGTTATCGCCATCGCCGACGAAGAGGTCAACGAGATGATTGACAGGGTTTGGGCGCCGGTGGAGGTGTAGGCGGGAGGGAAGCG
>CAYYSD010000126.1:0-8856 GCA_964474285.1 uncultured Anaerolineaceae bacterium
GATGCCCTGGGCGACGCCGCCCTGCATCTGGCCTTCGACGTAGCTCGGGTGGATCGCCGTGCCCGCATCGACGATGGCGGTGAACCGCGTGACCTGCACCTTGCCGGTCTCGGGGTCGACTTCGACATCGGCGATGTGAATGGCATGCGAGGCGCCCACACCGCGAGGGGCGACGGTGGCGCGGCCGACGATCGGTGCGCCGGAGCTGGCGAGGCGGGCCGCCATTTGCTTGAACGTCATGGATTGGTCGGGGTTCTTCGTGTTGCGAAGGACGCCGGCCTCATAGGTCACGTCATCGAGTTCCACCCGCCAGATGGCGGCGGCGCGTTCCCGCATCTGCCGCTTGATGTCTTCGGCGGTGAGGTGAGCGGCCCAGCCCTGCTTGAAAGTCACGCTGCTCCCGCCCGTCGCCGACGTGTAGCCGATGGAATCGGTGTCGACCACCTCCGGGTGCACCTGGGAGACAGGGATGCCGAGCGCTTCCGCAAGCTGCATCGCTGCCGTCACGCGGGTGCCGCCGATGTCCGTCGAACCTTCCACGAGCGAGACGGAGCCGTCCGGGAGGATGCTCGCCGTCATCGAAGCCTGGCCGGCGGCGTTGTGCCAGAAGCCTGCAGCGATTCCGCGGCCCCGGTACGGCCCCTCGATCGGTGATCGCCAGTGGTCGGAGTTGCGCGCCGCCTCCAGCACTTCCATGAAGCCGAGCTTCGGCGCAGAGCTGCCG
The DNA here is from genome assembly GCA_964474285.1 of uncultured Anaerolineaceae bacterium. Lineage (GTDB taxonomy): Bacteria > Chloroflexota > Dehalococcoidia > Tepidiformales > Tepidiformaceae > JACRBT01. The sequence continues at coordinate 725 of CAYYSD010000126.1, forward strand.
TTCACGCGCTGCGAGCCTTCCTGGGCTGCGTTCTTGACGCGCATCTCCAGCGGGTCGAGCCCGGCGGAATCGCAGAACTCGTCGATCATTGCTTCGACCGCAAACGATGCGGCCGGGGCGCCCGGGGCGCGATAGGCGGTGACCTTCGGCTTGTTCACGACGACGTCGTGGCCCTCAACGCGCGCGTTCGGGATGTCGTAAGGCGCGAACATGCAGTTGGCCCCACCGCTCACGGGCGAGCCCGGGTAGGCGCCCGCTTCGAAGACGAGGCGCGCGTCCGCGGCAACGATCCGGCCTTCGTTCGTGAAGCCCATCTTCAGGTGAATGTGCGCGGCCGAAGTGGCGCCGACAGCGTCGAACACTTCGGTGCGGTCCATCGCCACTTTCACGGGGCGGCCGGATTTCTTTGCCAGCAGCGCCACGATCGGTTCGATGAGCGGATGAAGCTTCGCACCGAAGCCACCGCCGATTTCCATCGGCACCACCTTGATATGCCCGGCCGGGACGCCGAGCATGACCGCCGTCGAATCGCGAATCGTGAAGGGCGATTGCGAGCTGCACCAGATCGTCGCGTATCCGTCGGGCGTCCAGGCGGCCGTCGCGCTCTGGGGTTCGATGTAGGCCTGGTGGGCGCCGTTCGAGTAGTAATCGTGTTCGAGGATTACGTCGGACGATTCGAAGCCGTTGGCCAGGTCGCCGATCTGCATCGTGAAGCTGGTCGCGACGTTCGTGTGCTCCTGCGGTTCGTTGGCGTCGCGCAGGCCACCACCGCGGAAGAGCGTGACGCGGTTGGTCTTGAGGTCCTCCATGAGGACGGGAGCGCCGGGCTGCATCGCCTCGAGACCGTCCATGACGGGCTTCAGGACCTCGTACCTTACCTCGATGAGCGCGGCGGCCTGTTCCGCGATGGCTGCTGTGTCGGCGGCGACGGCGGCGATGGGGTGGCCACGATAGAGCGCCTTGTCACGGGCGATGACGTTCATCGCGTTCATGCCCAGGTTCACCAGGGAGCCTTCGGACTGGACGCTGAGCTCGGCCGGTACGTGGGCCATGTCGGCCCCCGTGACGATGGCGTGCACGCCCGGCAGCGCTGCCGCTTTCGAGGTGTCGATGCTCAGGATGCGCGCGTGAGCGTGCGGCGAGCGCAGGATCTTGCCCGCGAGCTGGCCGGGAAGTTTGACGTCGTTCCCATAGCGGGCGCGCCCCATGACCTTTTCATAGCCGTCCATGCGGATGGGTCGAGAGCCGATGGTGGTAAAGGGTGTACGTTCGATTGTTGTCAACGCGTATCCTCGCTTGGGTGCCGGGTGAAAGGTTGTTGGCTGCATTGTCCACGAGATGAACCCTCGCGGGCTAGTGTTGAACAAGCGTCAAACGTTATGGGTTCGTGAACGGTGCTGGCCCGGCATCGGGCCGCACCGGGCCGACGGCCGCCAGCAGCACCGTGCCGTCGCCCAGGACGACCGCTGAAGGATCGCCTGCGTTGAGCCGTACACCCTCCTCGAGGATCCACGTCGAGCCGTCCGCCGAGGTCGCGGACCAGACGCCTCCGGCGCCCGACCCGTAGTAGCGGAGCCGGTCTCCTGACACAACCGCGTTGCCGATCCACTGGCGGCCCTGGCCGATGGCGAGATCAGGCTCCTGAGCGAACGTGAGCCCGTCCGCGGATGCAGCGTGGAATCCGCGGCCGGTGTTCGCCTGCTGTGTGTGCGAAAACAGCTGCCACGCGCCCCTGAAGAACACGATCGAAGCGTCCACCGTCCCGCCCGAAGGGGCGAACCGCGCGCCCGGCTCGAAGGCGAAGGAGCCGTCCACGGCCGACCCGATCGCCGAGTAGATCGCGGGACTTGCACCGGGCGCTCGCTGGTTGGACGTGAAGTAGAGCCGGAAGCGGCCATCCGGCAATTCGACAATGGTCGGGTCAAACGGCCGCGTGAGTTCTCCGGGGAGTCCGGTCACGTTCAGCGGAAAGGGTGCGGACCAGGTGGCGCCTTCGTCCAGGGAGAACGCAACGGCGACGCGGTCGAACGCCTCGCGCCGGTCGAACGGGAACCACTGGAACACCGCGATCAGCCGCCCGCTCGTATCGCGGATGACGTTCGGTACACCGGCACGCTCCACCAAAACCGTCGTGGCGCCGAAGGCCAGGCCGTCCGTTGAGCGCGTGATGACGACGTCACGGTTCCACGGGGCGTTCTCCGGGCTGAGGCCGGGGCCGGGCGTTGGCGGCCGGGGCGGGCTGGGAACGCTCGCGGGCGTGAACGACGGGGTGGCGGTCGGCGCCGGACTGGCCACCGCTGTTGCTGCCACCGACGCGATGGGCGCTGCCAGGCTGTCGCTCTCCCGGTCCGAGCACGCCGCGATGGCGGGGCCCGCGAGGGCCAGCAACGCGGCGGCCGCACGGCTCAGCGTGGCAGCCACTCTGCCGTTCCGCTGCCGAGCGGCGCTGTCGGCAGATCCCAATGCGGCATCGTCTCCGACATGCGAAGCGGCGGCCGCAGGTGTGTCACCTTGCCGTAGCCGCTCACGTGGTCTTCGAGGAAGGGCGTGATGTTACCGAGGCCTTGCGCCTGGTCCCTGTCGAGGTCCGTCCCGAGGCGGTAATACCACATGCTCGTCTGCGAGAGCGACACCTTCACCCACCACGAGCCGCCTTCGGTCGCGCGCCGCTGGAGCGCGACCATCGTGCCGAGGGCGGCGAAATAGCCCGTCGTGTAGTCGTTCATTGCCGCCGGCGCGAGGATGGGCCGCTCGATCCCCTGCACCACGCACACGCCGGTCGTCGCCTGTGCGAGCTGTTCCCAGCCCGGCCGCTGCGCCCACGGCCCGTCCAGGCCGAACGCGTTCTCGGAGACATAGATGATGCCGGGGCGCTCCGCCGCCAGTTGCTCTGGTCCGAAGCCGCGCCGCCCCAGCGAGCCGTGCTGGAAGCCCTGTGAGAACACGTCGCATTCGCGCACCAGCTCGTGCAGCCGGGCGGCTTCGGCGGGCTGGGACAGGTCGAGGTAGGCCTGGCGCTTGCCGTGGCCCGTGTCGATTTCGAAGCCCGGGATGGTGGGCAGGTTGGGCGATGCCACATGGAGCACGTCTGCACCGTGCTCGGCGAGGGTGCGCGCGCAGGTCGGCCCGGCCAGTACGCGCGTGAGGTCGAGGACGCGCACGCCGCTCAACGGCCGCGCCGCCTCGCCGAGCGGCGCCGGCGGCCCATCACCGATGCGGACGACTTCGACGACCGGTTTCGCCGCGAGCACCTTTCCCTGCGGGTGGGCGGCCCACTCGTCGGCAGTCCGGCAGACGGCGCAGCAGAGGCCTTTGGCCGCGAGCGCGTCTTCGAGTTCGAACGCGCCGCGCCGTTTCACTGCTGCGGCGACATCTTCCGGAGTCGCTGTCTCGTCCAACCCGAGTCCTTCGAGGTGGCCGGGGGTATGGGTGAAGCTGCCATGAAGGTAGATGAAGCGCCCGTCGCCGCATTCCCAGATCGCCGTAACGTTTGGCCCGCCCCGCGGGTTGAGCGGCGACGGCGCACCGTCGACCTTGATGGCGGTATAGCTGCTGAGCGACGCAGCCGCGTGGCGGATGTCGATCGAAAGCGCCTGGGGCTTGCCCCCGCGTAGTTGCCAGGTGCGGTTCGCTTCCTGGCCGACGAGCGCGAGTGCCGTGGCCGCGCCTTCACCCAGGTGAAATGGCGAGGCAAGCACGGGGTCGTCGCCCTCGATCGTGATGTCGGTGCCGGGCTCCAGTGAAAGCCCCGCCAGCCTCGCTGCGTGGTCGATCCGGGTGCGCTCCATCGTGCATCCTCCTGCGGTCTCTTCGGCAAGGGATGCTACGCGCCCGGCGCTTCCTGTTCGATGCCCGCCAACAGGCCGCATGCGAAGCGTCCTTTACCAACTGCCCGGCCGGAAACGGGTAAAATGGTCTCCAGATACAGGAGGTATCCACACAACCACAATGAAGTTCGTTCAAACCACCCTGCTACTTGGCACGCTCACGGGCATCCTGGTGGCCGTGGGCGGTCTCGTTGGCGGCACCGGCGGCGCCGCCCTCTTCCTCGTGCTGGCCGCGGTGATGAACTTCACCGCTTACTGGTTCAGCGACAAGATGGCGCTCCGCATGTCGGGTGCGCGTGAGGTCTCGGAAGCGCAAGAGCCCCACCTCTTCGCGATGGTTCGCGAAGTGGCGCAGCTCTCGAAGATGCCCATGCCCCGCGTGTACGTCATCGAGAGCGATTCACCCAACGCCTTCGCGACGGGCCGCAACCCGGAGCACGGCGTCGTGGCCGTCACCACCGGTATTCGCCGTATCCTCACGGACCGCGAACTCCGCGGCGTTCTTGGCCACGAAATGGGTCACGTCAAGAACCGCGACATTCTCACGAGTTCCATCGTTGCCACCGTGGCAGGCGCCATCCAGATGATCGCGCAGATGATGATGTTCAGCAGCCTCTTCGGGCGCGACGACAACCGCAACCCGTTGCTCTCGCTGGCGGCGATGCTCATCGCTCCCATCGCGGCAACGCTCATCCAGCTCGGCATCAGCCGCACGCGTGAATACGCGGCGGACGCGACGGGTGCGAAGGTGACGGGCGACCCGGAAGCGCTCGCCAGTGCCCTGGAGAAGCTGCACCGCGGCGTCGAGCTTCGGCCGATGCAGGACAGCCCTGCCCAGGAAGCCGTGGCGGCGCTCTACATCGTCCACCCCTTCCGCAGCGGGGGCATGGGCAAGCTGTTCAGCACGCACCCGCCGATGGAAGAGCGGATTAAGCGTCTCCGCGCGATGCGGTAACCACCCACCGAATTCCGCAGCACAAGCAAACAGGCCCCGATGCACATCGGGGCCTGTTCGTTGTGGTGATTGGGGCGACGCCCGTCAGGGGAGCTTCTTGATCTCCTCGATCAGCGCGGGGACGATCTTCTTGTAGTCCTCGATGATCGCGAACTTGCTCACCTTCACGATGTTCGCGTCCGCGTCCTTGTTGATGGCAACGATGTTCTTGGAGCCGGACATGCCGGCCATGTGCTGGCTCGCGCCGCTGATGGCGACGGCGATGTAGAGGTTCGGCGACACGGTCTTCCCGGTGAGGCCGACCTGCTGAGAAGGCGGGTACCAGCCCAGGTCGCAGGCCGCGCGGCTTGCACCGGTCGCTCCCTTGAGCAGGTTCGCGAGCTCTTCGAGCTGCTTGAACGCCGAAGGATCGCCGAGTCCGCGGCCGCCGCTGACCACCACGGGCGCGTCTTCGAGCTTGATGCCTTCGCTCTTCGCCTTCTCGGTGCCCAGCACCTTCACCCGCGAATCGCCCGCGGCATCGATCGTCGTCACCGAGCCACTGCCCGCGGCGGTGGCAGCGTCGAACGACTTGCCCTTAACGGTCGCAATCTGGAGCGGGTTCTTGAAGGTGACTTCCGCGCGGGCGTTCCCGCCATAGCAGGAGCGCGTCGCGCGCAGGCGGCCGCCGTCGATCTTGAGTTCGACACAGTCCATCGCGATGGCCGTGTTGTTCTTGAACGCGAGCGCCGGGCCGAGGTCGCGGCCGAGGCTGCTCTGGGGCAGGAGCACGATATCGGCGCCCGACTGGTCAATGGCGGCCTGGACGGCGGGGAGGAGCGCATCCACCGTGCCGCTGGAAAGCGCGCCGTTCGTCGCGGCGATCGCGGAATCCGCGCCGCCGGCAATCAGGGCCTTGGCGAGGTCTTCCCCGCCCGCGATGACGGCGGTGATAGTGCCGCCGCCCTGGGCGGAAAGCTGGCGCGCCGCGCCGATGACTTCGAGGCTGAACGGCGTAACCGCCCCTTCCGCTGCCTCAGCTACAACCAGAATCCCGGACATTCCCTGGCCTCCTTGGCCCGCGCCGCCACTCGGCGCGCGGCCTCTACACGGTCGAATCTAGACGAGCTTGGCCGCGCGCAGCTTGAGCGCGAGGTTCTTCGCCTTTTCTTCGGGGGTGTCGCCTTCGATGATCTCGACGTTGCTCTCCACCTTCGGCACATAGAGGGCTTCGAGCGGGAGCAGCCGGTTGGCCGAACCCGTTTCGTCGCCGCCGAGGCCGAGATCGGCGGCGCTCCAGACCTGCACGGTCTTCTTCGCGGCCATCATGATCTGGCGGAGCTGCGGATAGCGCGGTTCGCCGAATTCGTTCGAAATCGAAATGACAGCGGGCGTGGAGACTTCCACCGTCTGGAATCCATCGTCCAGCACGCGCTCCACCTTGAGCGGGCCTGTGCCTTCGATGGCCTTGGCGACGGTCACGACCGGTACGTTGAGGATCTGGCCGACGCCCATGGGCACCACGCCCATGTCCCAGTCGGCAGATGCGCGGCCCATCAGGATGAGGTCGAAATCCCCAACCTTCTGGATGGCCTTCGCAAGGGCATTCGCGGTCTGGAAGTTGTCGATGCCTTCGAGGGCCGCATCGGTGATGAGGACGCCCTCGTCTGCGCCCATCGCGAGCGCATGCTTGATGGCGTCGCGGGCGCTGTCCGGCCCGAGGCTGATGACGGTCACTTTTCCCCCGCCGGCGGCATCCTTCAGGCGAAGGGCCGCTTCCGTGGCCTGCGGGTCATAGGGGTTCACCACGGGGGCAATACCCTGGGCGGGGATGACCTTCTTCGCCGCTTCGTCGACCTTGAACGACGCTGCGGGCGTTTCCGGATCCGGGATCTGCTTGACACAAACGACAATATTCACGCCTGGCCGGGCCCTCCTGCCTCACACCGGACCCTCTTCGGGCCCGGGAATCGACTGAATGGCCTGATGGTCAGGCCGCGCGGAATGATATCACACGTAACAGGTTTGTGAAATCTTGCACGCACGACCTGCGGACCCGGCGAGCGTTCCGGCGCCAGTCCAGCCGGCGCTCAGGTCGTGGACCCGCGTAAATTCAGGCGGCCCGCCGCGGCTGCCGGTCGAGTGCGGCGATCTGTTCTCGCAGGCGCTGGATGCGGCGCAGCCGGTAGCTCGAAATCACGGGCGCCACATCATCCAGGAACACCGGCCCCGCGCAGCGTGTACACGCCACATTGCCGCTCGCATCCGTCCGCGGCGTCTCCGCCGGGAGGCCTTTGAACCCGCTGGCCGTTAGGGCGTGGCCGCGTTCACCGACCCACTTCCCGCTCACGAATCCACAATGGAGGCATTTCAATTCACCGGTCACAAACATCTCACTCCCCGTCCTTCCGGGCGCAGTATCAGTAGAACGTGAAGTAGCGGGGATAAGGGAGAACCCGCGCCGCTGCACGTCCCTTCCCCGGTTTCCCGAGGAGCCTGATGAGATGATCTACGACAGCCACGGTTCTCGTGGTCACCTGTCCGGGTGAATCCTGGTTAACCTTTCGAGACAGACTCGACGCGAAAGAGGATGTCCCCCGTTGGGGCCTTCACTGTGACTTCGTCCCCCGGGCGGCGGCCGATGAGCTCCTTGCCGACCGGCGACTCCACAGAGATCTTCTGTTCGCGCGCATTCGCCTCGCGGGCGCCCACCAGGCGATACGTGTTGACCGCACCGCTGTCGACGCGAGTCACCGTGACGGTGGAGCCTACCCCGGCGCGATCGTCCTCGGTCGCTTCCACGACGCGAGCACGCTTGAGGGCATTCTCAATCTGTTTCTGACGCTGATCGGCGAAGGCGAGCGCTTCGCGAGCGGCCTCGAGCGGGCTGTTTTCGCGGAAGTCCTTGTCCTCGCGGGCGAGAGCCACCGCGGCCACCAGTTGCGGCCGGCGCCCTGTCACTTCGGCGAGTTCCGACTTGAGGGCTTCGAGACCCTCGGCGGTCATCTCGACAGGGGCTTCTTCCGCACGCTGGGCCGGGGACGAACCGCCGGGACGGTTCGCCGTACGACGAACACGGATGAGCACGCCAAAGTTCTGCTCGGTGTAGGACTTCTTCTTGAGGAACTGGAACCACGACTTGAGCGCGAGGACCTGTTCATGGGCGAGTGGGTCGGAAGCCTTGATATAGGCTTCGGCATAGCTTTCGACGAGGCTGCCCGTAAGCCGCCGCGTTTCGAGGTGTTCGCCGCCAGATGCGTTCTGTACGTACTTCCGGACGTAGCGCTCACAGGTGACGCGCTGGTCCGGTTTGAGGGAATCGAGGAATTCACGGCACGCCTGTCCAATGGTTATGGAAACGGCCGTGCTGG
>CAYYSD010000127.1:0-8797 GCA_964474285.1 uncultured Anaerolineaceae bacterium
ATGACCTCGGTGCCCTGCGGGGCCATGTGCTGGACGGCGACGCCCTTGATGTTGGCGCCCGGCACAGCGGCCTTTGAGTTCGCGAGGATGGCGTCATAGGCGGAGCCGACCTCGTCTTTGCTGTTCAGGTTGAGTTTCACGCCGCCGACATCGCTCTTGTGAACGATGTCGGGCGAGACGATCTTGAGGACGACAGGATAGCCGGCGGCTTCCGCCTGGGCCTGCGCTTCTTCGCGAGACGTGGCGAGCGTGGTGAGCGTGACGGGCACGCCGGCATCGCGGAGGGCGTCCTTGGCTTCGACTTCGTTGAGGAGGGTGCGGCCTTCGGCGCGGGCGCGCGCGACGGTTTCGGCGAACGACATGAGGGCCTCACGGGCAAGAAATGTTGGTGGCGCGAATTGTACGCGAGGTTAGTCGTGAGTGCTGGAGGCGGCGAGGGTCCGGCTACGGCGCGGTGATGAGCGGCCGGTAGATATTGCTCTGGACCTGGAATGAGCCGAATGTTCCGAGTTGGTCGAGGTCGTTGAGCTGGCCTCCGTCGTAGAGATGGGTGATGTCGTCGATTTTCACCCATCGCCAGCCACCGGCCGGGATTGTCTCGTCGAGCGCCGTTTGGGCGTAGGCGATCGGCGTTTCGTCGATAAGGAGGAACGTGCTCAGGCTCCATCCGCTGAGGTCCACGTCGTCGGGCAAGGGGTTGTAGATGCCGATGACTTCCTGCCAGCCAGCCCAGGCGCCCTGGTCGTCGAACTGGAATGTGTAGGAAGTCTGTTCGAGCAGGAGTTGGGCGGGCGCGGGGGCGTTCGCAAGGGGCGTGCTTGCGCCGGGGGTGCAGGCGAAGTTGGAAAGAGTCGGGTTGCCGGGGAGATTGGTGAAGATGAGCGCGAACGGCTGAGTTTCGCCGGCGAGAATCGGGTAGGGCAGAGGAACCGTGCCCGAGCCGGCCGGAGTGGTGCAGCTCATGAAGAGGTTGAAGATGTTCGTCGAAGGGATGACATCGAAGGTGACGGCAGTCTGATTGGGCAGAGGGGCGCCGGGGAAGATGCCCGTGGGCGTGATCGTGGTGGACGGAGGGAAGGGCGCGACGCCGTCGAGGATGATGGGCGTGCCCGGCGGGAAGAACGGCGACTGAACCTGGATGGGGGTGTTGATGGGGATGGAGCCGCCGTTGGGCGCGATCAGAACCGGGTCCTGACCACCCACCATTGCCGCTCCCGGGGCCGGGTCCCAGTGGATGATGACGTTGCCCAAAGGGGCCGGGCCGTTGTTCGTTAGGAGGATGTTTCCGCCGCCCAAGTCAATGAAGTTGAGGAGAGCCGGCCGTTCGGCCCATTCGACGCACAGTTCCACGTAAGGGATTTCGAACTCCGAGAAGAAGGGCAACGGTGACCAACCCTCGGCGCTGTAGCTGCCATCGGGCAGCTCCCGGGGGACGAACGCGGGTCCGTAATAGTGGCCCGTGAGGTCTTCGCCGGTGGACTGTATGAACTGCGGCTGGACGGCGCGGTAGTAGGCCCGGATGGGGACGAGATTGGGGGAGGGGAGAAGCCGCTCGCCCCAGGCCCCTGTCCCGTCCGGGCGGGTGAATCGCGGCCCCCCGCGTTTCCACTCACCATACTCGTACGAGTCGACGAGATAGCAGACGAGGCCCGGTTCTGTCGGCGGTTTGTGGGACTGGAAGTCGGAAACGCCTTCGGCGCCGATGAACGGCACAAAGACCGTGTTGCTGTTAATCGGGATCGGCCCTTCGCTGAGGGCGGTGGCAAGTGGAAGCAGCGCGGCGGCCACGAGCAGGCTGATGCGAAGGTGTCTTGCGATTCGCACGGCTTTCGCATCCTACTCGGGCGGCGAAAGCGGATTCAAGGGAATTTCCGTGGCAGCCGCTAGAGTCGCGGCAGGCCCCTTCGAGCCTTCACTTTGAGGGAGCTTGAGGGAGCCGGAGGCGCAGTTTGCACGTCGGAAACGGCGTAGAAGGCTGGCGGACACGCGCCCGCTCGCCTTGCGTCACTGTTGGCGCGCGCCCGGCGCCGGGATTCCGAGGTCCCGGCAGATCTTCCGGGCCAAAATGTCGTGGATCTCGGTGTGACGGGGAACGGCCGTTCTCCGTCGGGTTTGGGGACTTTCCCACCAGGAGTGGTTGCCGCCTTCTCTCACCAGCAGGCACCCGTGACGGGCGAGGTGTGCGAGCAAGTCCCGGCGGCTCATGCAGGGATGGAGACTTCTTCGAACGGGCCTTCGGCAGAGAGGCGCGCAGCTTCGCGGTTCATTTCCAGGGCTTCATCGAGCACGACCGAGAGGCTGTCGAGGAGTGCCTCGCGCGTCACTTCCTGCGCGTTCACGCCCGGGATCTCGGCGATCCAGCCAATCCACCAACCGTCTTGTTCCTGTATCACCGCCGTGAAGCCGTCGCGCATGAGGCCCTCTCTCCAGGGTATTGTACATCCGCTCTGATTGGGCCGGATGGTCAGGGGTCACTCGCAGGCTTGTTCGAGCTCGGCGCGATGCCGGTCGATCGTGGACTCGGCCTGTGCGCGCGAGAGGTTCCAGGAGCGCCAGTCGTCATTCGTTTCGCGCGAGAGGAGTTCGCGCGCCAGGTCGCAGCGAGCTCCGGGCGACAGCGCCGCCAGTTTCGCGATGATGGTGGGTGTGGCGTCGGGGCTGAGGGATGCAGCGTATCCCGCGTCGAACGGGCGCCCCGAGTTCGCCGCATTGGCTTCGACGATGACTCGGTCGGGGTTGATGGCATTGAGGGCGATGACCACGAGCAGTGCGCCGGCGACCGCGCCCGGTGCGAACGCCCTCCGGTGGCCTCGGAAAACGGTCAGGGCGAGCCATGGGAAGACGATGGCGAGCCATGCCATCGCCGCGGTGCTGTAGAGGCGGAGTTGCGTCAGGCCGAACTCGTCGACGTAGGCACGCATGCGCTGGAGCGCTGGAGCGCTGAAGCGATGACGACGAAGAGGAGCAGAAGGAACAGACCGGCAAAGAATGTGAACGTCCTTTGGAGGCCCCGGGTGGCGTCCCGAAGGAGCCAGTGCACCCCAAGGATGACCGGGAGCACCAGCGCGGCCACGGCGAGCAGTTCGAAGAAGCCACGACGCGCGTATTCCGAGTAGGTGAGCCCAACTGAGGATTGGACGAGATCGGCGCCTCCGAAGAGGTAGCGCACTGGATCACCACGAACATGGCGAAGAGCAGGTCGATGAGCCCAAGCGCCGTGGAGACTTCGGTCCTGCCGAGGCGCAGGAACGATGCTGGACGCACCGCCATCGGCCGGGGCGAATCAAACAGGAACGCCTGCCAGAGAAGGCCGGCCGAAGCCCACGTCCAGAAGAGCGTCCACCCGGCGTGGCGGATCGCGGCGAGTGCATCAATGCGCCAGAGGCCGTCGAGCATGTTCGCGAACACCGCATCGGCGGATGCGAACAGCGCGCCGAATACGAACAACAGCGGCACTGCGATCAACGCGCCGCGGAGGAGCGCGGTCGCGCGGGACGAGCGGCCCCGGACATGGAGCGTCCTCCAGTCGACGTTTACCACTGCAAGCATGGCGAGACCGGCGAACCACGAGCCGATACCCGCTGCCTGCGCGACGACAAAATCGCTCGCTCCGCCCAGCCGAATCGTGCCTTCGCGCACGCGGAAGAGCGCACAGAACAGGGCTATGCCCAGCGCGGTGGCATTGAGCGCCTGAAGGACGGGCGAGGCGCGCCAGGCGAATGCGGCGGCGAACAGGAAGGCGACCGGGAGCAGCCAACGGCCCTCGCCGCGAAGCGGTAGTGCGGTCACCCGAGCCAGCGTCAGGAGCGTGCCGACGAGGAGTGCCACCCAGACTCCGACGTTGACGCCCGGGGGCCAGGCGCTCAGCAGCAGGTCGCCGGCGAGGCCGAGCAGGGCCGCCGCGGCAAGGATGGCCAGGCCGGGCTGATGTCGTGAGGCGGGATCGGCAGATGTGGTTTCCATGGTGTCGCCAACGCTGCGGGTGTTCACTCGGTTCCGTCGATCGTCATGGTTTGGAAAAGGGCGCGAACGAAGGGTTTCGCGGCGGCAGGGTGCACAGGCGGTCGTACGCAGGCACTCCGGCGGGGTTACAATCCGCGCCGACCGAGATGGAGGAGGCTGCCTGAGGCATGGTGCAAGCGAACCTGGGGGAGACCTTCGACATTGTGGTGATCGGGGCCGGGTCCGCCGGAGCCGTGATTGCTTCGCGGGCGAGCGAAGACCCGGCGCGCTCTGTGCTGCTCCTGGAAGCCGGGCCGGACTACGCCCATACCGCACAGACGCCGTTCGACCTGGTTAACAGCCACAACAACTCGTACACCGCACACGACTGGGGATTCAGCTACCAGGCCACGGCTGCGGGCCGCAGCCAGGCGTTCCCGCGGGGGCGCGTGACCGGCGGTTCGAGCGCGGTGAACACGACGATTGCGCTCCGGGGCATGCCCGAGGACTACGACGGCTGGGCAGCGATGGGCAACCCCGAATGGGCGTGGGAGCGCGTCCTGCCGGCATTCCGGCGCCTCGAACGCGACCTGGACTACGGCAACGAGCCGTATCACGGCGACGCGGGCCCCATCTCCATTCGCCGCTACCGGACAAAGGAAATGACGCCCGTGCACCAGGCGTGGCTGGAAGCGGCGCGCACGCTGGGCTACCCCGATTGTCCCGACGCGAACGACCCTCAAAGCTGGGGCGCCGGTCCGCACCCAATGAACAAACTCGGCCGGCTTCGTATCTCGACCGCCATTGGCTACCTGGCGGCAGCGCGGGCGAGGCCGAACCTGGCCATCAGCGCGAACACCGTCACACGGCGCCTCATCGTCGAAGGCGGACGCGTGGCCTCGGTAGAGGTCGAACGAAACGGGACGGTCCAGATCGTGCGAGGGCGGTTGTTCGTGCTCAGCGCCGGGGCGCTGCAGTCGCCGGCAATCTTGATGCGGTCGGGGATCGGTGCGAGAGCGGAGCTGGAGTCTCTCGGGATAGACGTTGTCCGGGATGTGCAGGCGGTGGGAAAGAACCTGTGCGACCACCCGGCGCTGGCGGTGGCCTGCACGGTGAAAGACCCGTCGCTGCTCGATTCGGACCAGCCGATCGTACAGACCATCCTCAGGTACACCGCTCCGGGCAGCGACCAGCGGAACGACCTGCAGATCGAACAGTTTTCGTTTTCGCCTCGCGGCGGCGGTGAGCTGCGCACGATGGCGATCGCTGCGGTGCTGGAGCAGTCGTACGGGACGGGGACCGTTTCGCTGCGTTCGTCGGACCCACACGATGGGCCGGTCACGGAACAGCGGTTTCTGGAGGACGAACGCGACCTTACCCGGCTGATGACCTGTTTCCGGGACACGATCGCGTTCACGCAGGCCACCCCGCTCGCCGAGATGATCGACGAAGTGATTTTCCCCAACCCGGGCCGCGGCCTCGACGACGATACGCTCGCGACCCTCCTGCGGAGGTTCGCAGCCAGTGGGTTTCACCCGTGCGGGACGGTAAAGATGGGCCCGGCGACGGATCCTGGTGCGGTCGTTGACCAGTTCGGGCGCGCGCACCAGGTGGCCGGGCTGGTGGTGGCCGACGCCTCCATTATGCCTGCCGTGCCGCGCGCAAACACCAACCTCACGAGCATCATGATCGGCGAAATGGTGGGCGAATGGCTGCGGACGCGGTCCGCGGAGTATGGCCTTTAGGCGAGGCCGGGCGGGCGCCTGGCACCGGGAGCCACGCCTGCTTCGATTCTCCCACGTGGATTGAGGCCGGGCTTCGCCGCGTTCCCGATGAGACCGGCCGTGCGCTGGCGGGCTGTCGCTTCGAGATGGCACGGCTTCCGGCAAAGGACCTCGAGGTTCGCCTGGTGGTGCAGGCACGAGAGGTTCGTGCGGTCACCGTTGAGCGGAACGATGTGGTTCACCTGGGGTTCGAAGGTCACCTGGCCGCAGCGAGCGCACTCCCAACCGGGCAGCACTTTGCGGCCTGCCCGGCGTCGCGCGCGAAACCTGGCGGCGCGCCGGGCCCAAATCCACTGGTGGTTGCGGTAGTAGACGCCACGGCATTTCGCCGAACAGTAGACGCGTTGCCTGCCCACGATGGGCTTGAAGCACACCCTGCAGGAATCGGCGCAAGGCAGGCAACCCAGCATTCATGCAGTCTCGGAGGGTGGCGGGCTACGCTCCATGCCCCGCGTTCGGCACGGCTTCGCGGGAGCTCTCGCCGCCCCGCTCGATCGTCTGCTTGATGTCGGCGATTCCGATGTCCATCTGGGCGCTCATGTAGTCGACGTAGCCCGCCGGGAGGAGGTCGGTGATCCAGACCAAACGCGTGGCGGCGCCTTCCGGGAAGAGCTGCATGGAAGCGCTGCGATGGGCGAATCGTTGTTCGAGGATGGCGTAGCAGAGCCGATGTGCCTGGTCATCATGCCAATGAGCCGCTCGCGGGCGGTGACGCCGCTGTCGAAGTTGAGGATCCGGTCGTCGCCCTCGCTCCTGGAGTCGAGGATGAAGGCTGGAGCGAGACGGGTGTGCGGATTGTGGAAGTCGCGGACAGCGTCCCAGGCTTCGTTGGCCGCGGCGTTGATCAGGACTTCCTTGCGAATCGTTGGCATTGAAGACTCCCGTGCAGATTTGGCGCACATCGGTGGGCCGGTGAACGATCGTTGCAGCAGTTCGCGGTGCGTCTCGGCCGTTTTCGGACATTCGGGGAAGTATGTCCGAATCTGTCTCGCGGGGCAGCTGGCGAAGCGCGATGATTTGGCGATGGACGCTGGTGTAACGGCTGTGCGGACGACTGGCATTTATTGCCGCGACGGGTGTTCGGCGCGTCCGTTGGAACAGAACACGCTGCGGTTTGGGACGGCCATGGGCGCCGAAAGCGCGGGATACCGGCCCTGTTTGCGATGCCGACCGGACCGCCTCCCGCCCTACGTGGACTCGGATGCGACCGGGATCGTGGCGCGGGCCATCGGGCTGATTTCTGAGGGCGCGCTGGACAGCGCGGGAGAAGATGTGCTGGCCTCCCGCCTCGGGATCAGCGCTCGTCACCTCCGGAGGCTGTTCATCGAGCGCATTGGGGCGACGCCGTCGCATGTCGCGCGGACACGGCGGGCACATTTCGCCAGGCGTTTGTTGGACGAGAGCGACCTGCAGGTCTCGGAGATCGCGTTCGCGGCGGGGTTCGCGAGCGTCCGGCAGATGAACCGCGTGATGCTCGACATATTCCATTTCACGCCTTCAGAACTCCGCTCCCGGCGGAGGAACGCGGACCGGCTGGTGGCCGACGGGGGACTTGCGGTGCGGGTGCCCTACCGGGGCCCGCTGTTGTTCCGGGAGATGCTCGCACATCGGGCCGCGAGGGCCATCCAGGGCGTGGAAGTGGTTGAGGGGAACGTGTACCGGCGAACGATCGACGTTTGCGGGTATCCGGGCGTGGTCGAAGTGTCGGATGAGGCAGACGGGCGGCATCTCCGCCTGGTGGCGCATCTGCCGTCCCTCGGCACGATGATCCACGAGGTCGAGCGTTGCCGAAGGCTGTTCGGCCTCGACCGGCCGGCCGGAGGTGAGACATTTCTGCTCAACGACCCGGTCCTCGGGAGTGCCGTTGCCCGGAACCCGGGCGTACGCGTGGCAGGCTCGTGGGACCCGTTCGAGACCGCCATCCGGATCATCCTGGGGCAACAGGTATCGGTGGCGGGCGCTACGACGCTGAGTGGCAGACTGGTCCGGGCATTGGGACGCCCCGTGCCTGGCCTTGGTCCGATGGGGTTGTCGCATTTGTTTCCCGCGGCGGACGTCATCGCGGAGATTTCGGTCTCGCGGCTTGCGGAACTTGGTCTGACGCGTGCACGCGCTGAGAGCATTCGTGCCTTCAGCTGGGCATGGGCGGCCGGGGAGGTGCGTTTCGACGCCGGCCAGGATATCGACCGCCTGGTGGGAGGACTCTGCGAACTGCCCGGGATCGGCCCGTGGACGGCCCACATGATCGCGTTGCGGGCGGCCGGGCACCCGGACGCGTTCCCCGGCAGTGACCTCGGGTTGCTGCGAGCGGCGGGGGCGTTTTGCGGGGTCGAGGGGACGGCGCGACAGCGCTGGTTGGAGGAGCGGTCGGCCGCATGGCGGCCCAACCGTTCGCTGGCGGCGACGTACCTGTGGAGTGCGCAAGGCGGTTAATGCTGGCGGGGCCTGGTGCGGTGGTATGATGGTGGTATGAAGATCAAGACATCAGTAACGCTCAGCCCGGAGCTCATTGCGGCGATCGATCGCGTCTCAGGTCCACAGGGCCGGTCGGCGTTCATTGAACGGTCGGTCGAAACGGCCCTTCGCGAAATGGAACGCATCGGGCGAGATCGGCGAGATGCTGAGATCTACGCGCACCTTGAAGCGGCGGGTCCAATCGAAGGTGATGATGACATCGCGGTGGGCTTCGAGGCGCTGGGGGATGACTTCGCGGAGGATGACTTTGTCACTCCGGCGAGGTGATCTGTACCGGATACCGTCGCCGCGCCGAGATCCGCGGCAGTACCGTGTCGTCGTCGTGGTGAGCCGGGACCAGTTCCTGGCCGTTCAGTACTCGACGGCCACCTGCGCGCCGGTCTACTCCCGATACTCGGGCCTCGCGACGGAGGTTCCGATCGGGCCGGCTTCCGGAATGAAGCACGAAAGCAGCATCCGGTGCGATGACCTGATGGCAGTGATGCGCGAGAGACTAACTGACTACGTTGGGTCACTTGGCCCCGTCGAGACCGACGCACTTGACCGGGCGCTCGCCGTCGCGTTGGGAATCGATCATCGGATGCGGGACCCATGAC
>CAYYSD010000128.1:0-8788 GCA_964474285.1 uncultured Anaerolineaceae bacterium
GCTGAGCAATGGCATGCTCGGCTTCATCCTGTTCGTGGCCTCGGAAGTCATGTTCTTCGGCGGCCTCTTCGCCGCCTACTTCATCGCGCGGGCCGATTCAGTCCAATGGCCCCCACACGACGTGTTGGAACGCATGAAGGAGGCGGGAACGGCCGCTCAGAGCGCTGAGCTCGAACTCGAAATCGCCCTCCCGCTCATCGCCACAATCATCCTGGTGTCGAGTTCGTTCGTTATCCAGTGGGCCGTGATGTCCATCGCCCGGGGCAATCGCACGGGCCTCATCTGGGGTCTCTTCATCAGCATCGCGATGGGCCTCGTCTTTCTCACGATGCAGCTGTACGACTATTCGCAGCTGCCCTTCACAGCGAGCGACACCGTCTACGGGACGACGTTCTACACGCTCACGGGCTTCCACGGCGCCCACGTCGCCGGCGGCGTGATCTTCATGATCGTCATCCTCTTACGCGCGTTGGGGGGCCAATTCTCATCCCAACACCACGAGGCGGTTGAGGCTTGCTCGTTTTACTGGCACTTTGTTGATGTGGTCTGGATCGCGCTCTTCGCGACGCTCTACATCTTTGGTGGGTAGGGACATTCTTGGGGGAATCGGCATCGTATGAGTGATCACGGCAGCGGCGCAGCACACGAAGAACATGGTGAGATCCATCTTCCGGATCCCAGCATCTGGCCCTTTGTCGCGGGCTTTGCGGCTCTGGTGCTGGGCGCTGCCCTCATCTGGTGGGCCGATAACCCGGACGGCAACTTCACCGGCCCCCTCCTCGGGGTCGCCATCGCAGTGACCCTCGTGGCAGGCGGCGGGTGGGCCTACCAGGACGGCGTGATGAAGCGGAAGGCCGAAGAAGGCCACGTAAAGTCCGAACGCGACGCCCGCTACACCCAGGTGGTCACCTTCGCGTTGGCCGAAGGTCAGTACGACGCCGCGCGCGATTCCGGCGTGCTCCACGCGATGGACAAAGCCGACAGCTCACTTCGCGACCTCACCGGGTTCCAGGACCTGCGCATCATCGCCGCCCCCGGCGGAACTGAAGGGCCTACACAGGTTCTTGTCGAAACCACCTGGGCGGCACGAGAAGGTCTCGCGACCTACGAAGAGACGCGCAGGACGATGCTCGACATTGTGAATAGCTTCCCGGACCAGGCAGTGCCCGGCTCTGTCCAGGTGTTCGACATGGAAGTGGTCCGCGACACGAAGGACGTCGCCGTGCGCTTCAGCAAGGGCGCAGCCACTGCGCTCCTCGGCGGGCTCATCGTCGGTGGCTTCATGGTCGGCGCCGGGCTCAATCTCTTCGAAGGCGAACACGTTGCGGCGGAAAACGGTGGCGGCGGTGGCACTCCCACTGTGACCGACCCTGGCGCAATCACCGCCACCGACAACAAGTTTGACAGGACGACGCTGGAGGCGCCCCCGAACGTCAGCGTCACCTTCACCATGACCAACAAGGGCAAGGTGTTGCACAATCTGCACTTCTACGACAAGCCGAACGGTTCCACGCTGGCGGCCGGCTCTGGTTCGAACACCGCCTTCGTCGGTGGCGGTGAAAAGCAGGTGTTGACCTTTACCACGCCGGGAGCTGGAACCTACTTCTTCCAGTGTGACCTCCATCCTACTGAGATGAAGGGAGACCTGGTCGTGAAGGACGGCGCGCCCGTGCCCGGCGCTGCCGCCGCGGCGCCCGCCGCGGCCTCGCCGGCCGCCAGGTAGCGATCACCATCGGGAGCTGACAAACGGGCCGCCAAACTGGCGGCCCGTTCCGTTTTGGGGATGGCCGAAAGTAGGAACTACTCGAAGGCGCCTTCGGCGAGCAGTTCGACGAACTCGTCGTCGCTGAGGCCGATGATGTCCTTGTAGACGTACTCGTTGTCCTCCCCAAGGAGCGGCGAGGCCTTCGTCAGCTTGCTGGGCGTCATCGAGAGGCGGAACGCCGGGCCGTCATACGTGCGCAGCCCCATCGTCGGGTGCTGGAGCTTCCAGTAGTGCCCGCGATGAATCATCTGAGGGTCTTCGTGCATCGCCTGGGGTGACTGCACGATGCCGCAGGGCACACCAAACTCCTGGAACAGCTGGACCAGCTCCTCCGTCGTGAGCAGCGTGATGCGGGCGCCTTCGGGAGCGTCCTCGGGCAGAGGCGGAAGCGGCTTGTTCGGGTCGTAGGTGTAGTCTTCGATCCAGAACGCCAGGTGCCGGTCTACTTCACGCTCTTCCGCGAGCCGTTGCGGCTTGCGCCGCATGCGGTCCATGTCGCACCACTCCGGGCGGCCCAACGCGGCCTTGAGGCGCTCCCAGTGGTATTCCGTGTGGCAGGCGACGGCCACGTAGCGGCCATCTGCGCAGCGGTAGGCGTTGTGCGGGCAGGCGTCGAAGTCGTGGTTGCCCATGCGCTTCTGTTCGTGCCCGTTCACTGTCCAGTCGAGGATGGCGGTTCCCAACCCGTGTACCGCCGCCTCCATCTGGCCGAAGTCAATCCACTGTCCCCTGCCCGTGCGCCGGCGGTAGTCGATGGCGGCCATGAGCGCCACGGTCGCGAAGTGGGGAACGAGGAAATCGGTATAGGCCACGCCGGTACCGATGGGGGGACCGTCTTCCCAACCCGTGAGGTGGTTGAATCCGGTTGCAGCCTGGAGAATGTGTCCGTAGCCCATATAGCTCGACCACGGACCGGTCGAACCGAACAGCGGCATCGAAATCATCAGGAGGTCGTCCCGACCCTTCGAGAGTTCCGCGTAGTCGAGGCCGAAGCGGGCCATCGTGCCCGGCGTGAACGACTCCGTGACGATGTCGCAAGACGCGACGAGGCGCCCGGCCAGTTCCGGGCCGCGCGGGTGCTTGAGATTGACCGTCATTCCCAGCTTTGAGCTGTTGAAATTGGCGAAATAGCCAGAGTTATCGATTCCTGGCGTGTCGTTGACGAAAGGGCCTCCCCGCCGGAGGGTCTCCGGGTATGTCGAAGATTCGACGCGGATGACTTCCGCACCATTGTCTGCCAGGTACTTCGAAACGGTCGGACCAACTCCTACCCAGGCAAAATCCGCGACGCGCAGCCCGGCGAACGGCTTCACCGACAACGATTCGGCTTCTGTCATCACAACACCATTCTCATCTTGAGGCGGCGAAGTTCCTGCTCGGTCATCCCAAGGAGGTCCCCGTAGACCTGCGCATTGTGTTCTCCGATGTGCGGCGCCCGCCCACGGTGCACCCAGGGAGTTTCGGACAAACGGAATGGCGGGCCGGGGTAGACGAACGACTCGCCCAGATCCTCGTGGTGCACACGAATCCAATAGTCCCGTGCTGCCAGTTGCTTGCTCTCAACGATTTCGCGTGGCCCGAACACCGGTGCCCAACCAGCCCCGCGCGCCTGAGCTCCGGCCACCAGCTCCTCCTTGGGCCGTGTCCGGCAGAAGGCGGCGAGCGTCTCCTCAACATAGGGACGCTCGTCCGGACTCAAGGGCGTCGGACCGGCCAGCCGTTGCCGCCATGCGGGGGTTGCCAGATCCCTGGCTTCGCCGGTCTCCGCCAGCCAGTCAATGATCTCCCCGGAGCGCGGGCCAAAAAGTCCGCCCAGCGCGCCTGCTGCAACCCATCCGTCCTTCGTCTCAAACAGGTAGCGAGACCCCCGGACACCCGCCGTGTTCCGGGCGATGCCGGGGCCGCTCGGGTTGATTCGACGGATGTCCCAAATCTGCTGATTGTTGTCCATCGCATTGGCCACGGCCTCTTGCATGGAAACATCGACGTGCTGGCCACGGCCGCCGTTTGCTGCCCGCGCATTGAGGGCAACCATGGCGCCGACAGCGGCCTGGACATTCACCTGCGTGTAGGCCTGCGGCGCCAGGGGCCGAACGGGACCATGTTCGTCGTCGCCACAGAGGTACATCAACCCCCCGGTTGCCACACCAACGATGTCCGTCGCCACGCGGTCCTTGTATGGACCTGTGAGCCCGTAGGGCGTGATTGAGGTGACGATGATCCCCGGGTTCAGGGCCGCCAGGGAGGCGTAGTCGAGGCCCACCTCGGCAGCTTTCCCCGGCGCGAACGTCTCGATCACGAAGTCGGCGCTGGCGGCGAGTTTGCGCGCGATTTCGCGACCGGCCTCGAGGCGGAGTTCGCACGTGACGGAACGCTTGCCCGCGTTCATCGCCCACCACCAGAGACTGGTCTCGGGACCCTGTTCGTTCTTGAAAAAGGGGCCGTTGTTGCGGGTGGAATCGCCATCGCGTGGCTCAACCTTGATGACATCCGCCCCGAGCTCGCCGAGCAGGCGCGCGCAAAGCTGCCCCTTTTCGTCGGCGAAATCGAGGACGCGGTAGCCCGAAAGCGGGCCAGTGGTGTGTGGGATGGGAGCCGGTGATTCAGCAGGCATTCGAATGCTAGTTCTACCTGTTTGTGAGGCGTTGCTCAAACAGCCTCAACCACTGCGCGCCAGCAACTCCGAAGGAGCCGGGAGACCTTCGAGTTCGCCCTCGAGAGCGCCCTCGATGCGGCGAAGAAGGGCATCGAGCCCCCAGCGCTTCGCCGCCGACACAAGAGCCACGTTTGCCGGGGGCGCGCCGGCGCCGTGGATGAGCCCTTTTGCCTCATCGAACGACGCCACAAACTCGCCGTCCGGCCGCCGTAGAAGGTCCACCTTGTTGAGCGCCAGGATCTGGAGCCGGCCATCCACGCCCAGGTCGCGAAGGGTGGTATCGACCGCCTGGGTGTGTTCGAATGCGTTCTCGTGTGACAGGTCAACGACATGGAGGAGCACATCCGCTTCCTGGAGCTCCTCCAGGGTCGCACGGAAGGCGGCCACCAGCTGCGTCGGAAGCTTCTGGATGAAGCCGACCGTGTCAGTCAGCAGCACGGTTTCACCCGACGGGAGCCGGAGGCGCCGTGTCACCGGGTCGAGCGTCGCGAAGAGCTTATTCTCGACGAGCACATCAGCCCCGGAAAGCGCCTTCATGAGCGTCGACTTGCCCGCGTTCGTGTACCCCACGAGGGCCACGACAGGGACGTTGTTGCGCTGGCGGTTTCGCCGGTACAGCGCGCGCTGCGTCCGCACCTCCTCGAGGTCGCGCTTGATCCGCGAAATGCGTCCGCGGATGAGCCGTCGGTCCGTTTCGATCTGGGTTTCGCCCGGACCGCGCGTCCCGATGGCGCCTTCCATGCGCTCCAGGTGGCTCCACTGGCCCGCCAACCGCGGCAGGAGGTATTCCATCTGAGCGAGCGCGACCTGGAGCCGCCCCTCCCGCGTGTGGGCTCGCGTGGCGAAGATATCGAGGATGAGCGCGGTCCTGTCGATGACCTTGGCGCCCAGCTCCCGTTCGAGGTTTCGCTGCTGGGAGGGCGACAGCTCGTCGTCGAAAACGACGACGTTCGCCCCAAGCTCGCGGCTCAGTTCCTTCACTTCTTCCAGCTTGCCCTTGCCGATGTAGGTCGCGACGCTTGGGTGCTCCAGGCGTTGCGACGCGCGGCCGACGACCTCAGCGCCGGCGGTCCTCGCCAGTTCAGCGAGTTCCTCGAGCGATTCCCGGACGGGAAGAAGGGAGCCCTGGAGTTCCGCCGCAACGAGATACGCTCGGTCGGCGACGGGGGCGGTTGAGTGGAATTGCGGCACTTCACTGATTGTCGAGGCTTGGGAGGGCGTTGTCGATGGGCTGGTTGCGATATCCGGCGCTTCCCGTCACGATGCGGACCCAGTGGAGAGCCCGTTCTACCAGCCCACGCCGATCCTCTTTACCCTCGAGGCAGGCGAATACCGTGCCGTATTGTGGGACGGCGCAGACCCCGGAGCGATCTTCCTCCACGGTCTCACCGGTGTGGCTGAGGTCTGGGGACCGACGATTGCAGCGCTCGGCGATGACCGCCCCGCGAGCATCGCCTTCGACCAGCGCGGACACGGCCACAGCGCCAGGCCCGCCACCGGCTACAGCGTTGCGGCCTACGTCGCCGACCTCGTTCATGCAGTGCATGCCCTCGGACTTGCCCGCCCGCACCTCGTCGGCCATTCGATGGGGGCAAGGGTTGCGATGGCCGCGGCCGCCCGCCATCCAAACCTCTTCAGGTCAGTTGCTATCGTCGACATTGGGCCGGACCAGTGGAAACAGAACTGGGTCGATTCCGTCGCCGCCTTCGACCGCATCCCTCAGTGCTGGCCGAGCGTCGATGCAGCGGTGGGCAGAGCCGGCCAGGCGCGCGCGGAGGCTTCCATCGACGCTACGCTGGCGGCTGCGCGGCCCGCGCCCGAGGCACTGCGGGCCATCGCCGAGGCACGTTTGCGTGTCCACGCGAACGGAACCGCGTCGTGGCTGGCCAGCGTCGATGCGCTCAAGCAGACCGTCGTTGCCCACCGCTCCCGTGGCTACTGGAAGGAGTGGTCGAACATCACCCTGCCGTTAATGCTCGTGCGCGGCGGAACATCCGACGAACTCCGTCCACACGTGGCGGAGCGGATGCGCAGGGTGAGGCCGGCGGCGCGCTACCACGAACTTGCCGGCGTCGGGCACAACATCCCGCTGCTCGCGCCCGTCCCCCTGGCCAGACTTCTCCGAACATTTTGGAACGACGTTCGGACCTGAGCAGATCAGGGGTTTCCCCTCTGCCACATTCGGTTAAGGGCAGAGACTCTAAAACCTCCCTCGCTACCATGAGGTCTTGACGCCGCTTGCGCGTCCTCACCACGCACAGAGGTCGAGCTACCGCCGATGAATCGCCGCACACTTACTTCCGTTCTTGTCGCCGCCGTTGGTCTGGCCATGCTCGTGACCACCGCGGTCACGCTGGCGGCCGATCCCCAGCCTTCGCTGACCTTCAAGGCATACGCCCCGGCCATCACGCGGAGCGTCGACCCCACTCCGGTTCCCACCGCCGTCCCGACCGCAACACCGGTGATCGATCACGGCCCGATCGTCTCTCTCTCGCTGGCCAGCGCGCGCATCAGCGCCGCCGCCCCGGTCGAACAGCGGGATACGGAGTTCAAGAGCGGCCGTGAATACTTCCAGGACCCCACCCACCCGTCGCGCATCGCCTGGTACCCGCGCTTCGGCAAGCCAGGCGTGCCCGCCTCCAACTCACTGCTCGCCGCGCACGTCAACTACGTCAACTTTGGTCTCACACCGTTCGAGGGCATCCTCAGCGCCCGCATCGATGACACGCTCTATGTGACCATGGCCGACGGCACGGTGTTCGAGTACCTGGTGAAATCCGTAGAGACGATTCCCCTGGCAACCCTCAACATGGACGCCATCGTCTTCCCCGGGCTGAGTGCAAACACGCAGCGCGTGACATTGATCAGCTGCGGCGGCGACTTCATCGCCTACCCCGGGGGCGGCGGTGAATACACGAGCCGCGTCATCCTCGTTGCGGACCGCAACACCGGCGAGTAACACGCCACGGCACACCATATCCTGCTTGGGACGGGCCACGGCACCGCGGAGCGCTTCCACGCCGAGGCCCTCGGTTCCCGTTGTGACTCCTGCCCTCCCACCCTAACCTCACCGCCGGACGGGCGGACAGCCCGAACGCTGTGCCTCGCATCGCTCTCGAGGCGATGGGGCGCACCTCGTTGCACTGCCCCTCCATTCGCTCTGCTTAGCTCGCCATGGCTCCATCCTCCTGGGTCTGTTGTGCTTGCTCAGCTACAACCTGCCCGGGGGCTGAAGCCCGTTCCTCCCTTTCATGAATTCCTGAGACGCCGTCCACGCCCATTGCCGGATTGTCAAAAGCTTGCTACGGTGGACAAGGAGAAGTTTGCCCAATCGGGTACGACAATCCGAGTAGTGATAAGGATTCTGAACCGCGCATGAGTGACGACACCCTCACCGAGCACGACTCCGATGATGCCATCGGCACGGTGCTCAGCCGCACCGCCAACGCTGAAGCCTACGATGCCGACAGCGACGATGAGGAAACCACTGGAGAAGTCATCGCGGACGACGAAGATGCCGCTGTAGAAGACGAAGAAGAAGAGGAAGAGGACGTCGCCGTCGCTCTTCTGACCGAAGAGTCCGAAGGCATCGACGACCCGGTGCGGATGTACCTGCGCGAAATCGGCAAGGTCTATCTCCTCACGGCCGATGACGAAAAGCACCTCGCCCGCCAGATGGAGGAAGGCCTCCATGTGCGCGCCATCGAAGAGGCCTACGTCACCACCTATGGCCACCCGCCCTCCGCGGCCCGTGTTGCGGTCTCTCTACTCGAACAACTCGCGGGCGTCGAAAAGATCTACGACGCGGCCAAGCGGTTCATCGACGACTACGACAAGCTGGCCGCCGCGCGCGTCCCCGTGGCCGGCGACGAAGAGCCACATCGCACGCCCAAGTGGCGCAAAGACACCGGCCAGAAACTCAAGAACCTCTCGCTCTCGGAGACCATCGCCGACTCACAGTTCCGCGGCCTCGTGGATGGCGAAACGGACCTGGACTTCCGCGCTTATGTCGTGACGAAGCTCAAGATGACCGAGGAGGAGGCACATCAGAAGGTGGTCACGCTTTCGATTGTGACCCACATCCTCACGCCCGACCTCGTGGCCCAGATGGGCGAAGAGGCCGGCGGCGAAAAGGAACTCCTGCCCCCGGTCGACGACCTGGTCGAGAAGATCGCCCCGCTCGAAGACAAGTTGCGCTACCACTTCGACACCGTGAAGAACAACGGTGACAAGGCTGAGAAGCGCCTCACCGAGGCAAACCTGCGTCTCGTGGTCTCTGTCGCGAAGAAGTACATCGGCCGCGGGATGTCCCTCCTGGACCTCATCCAGGAAGGCAACATCGGCCTCATTCGCGCCGTCGAGAAGTT
>CAYYSD010000129.1:0-8756 GCA_964474285.1 uncultured Anaerolineaceae bacterium
ATCGACGTGCAGTTCGAAACGGCAGCTGGCAAGGACGAGACGCTGGTCACCGTGCAGGTGGACTTCCACCTCCCCGCGCAATTCGGGCTCGAGTACGTCGGTGAGGACGGCGAACGCCACCGGCCGATCATCGTCCACCGGGGCATCATCTCGACGCTCGAACGCATGGTGGCGCTCCTGATAGAGGAGTACGAAGGCAACTTCCCGCTCTGGCTAGCGCCGACGCAGGCTGTGGTCATCCCAATCGCGGACAGGCACATCGACTACGCGCGTGCGGTCGCGGCGCAACTCAAAACGCGGAACCTCCGCGTCCGGGTGGATGAGCGAAGCGAGCGGATGAACCTGAAAATCCGCGAGGCGCAGTTGAAAAAGGTGCCGTACATGCTGGTCGTCGGCGACCGGGAGGAAGAGCAGCAAGCGGCCGCGGTCAGGGTCCGCGGCGGTGGCGACCTGGGTGCCATGAGCATCGCCGACATCGTTGCGAAGCTGGCCGACGAGCGGGATAGCAAGGCTCACGCGCCGGCGGCGCCCGCCTCATGAGGCATGTTTCGGCGCCGGCCCTGCTGCTGACTGTGCTCGGAGCCATCACCCTCGCGGCCTGCGGCGGCGGAGACGATGACTCCGGGGATGGTGGCTCTTCTTCCGTGACGCCCACGGCGATTGCGGGCAAAGGGACCCCGACCGCCGCGGAACTCGAGGCGATCTCGCGCACGCAGGTGCCGGGCTTTACTGCTGCGGATGCGCGCGTGGTTCCAGCGGGCGCATCGGTCACCTACACGGCGAATGCGAAGAACGCGGTGGGGAGTCAGGTCGTTGTCGCGGTGCGTGTTTCCGGCTGCGACCCGTTCATCTGCGCGAGCCTCGACCCGAAGGAATACCAGTCGGCCGAGATTCAGCGCAACCTCAAGTCGATCCTGCCGACCGCGCACATCGAGAGTTCGACGCTGCGATGGGACTTCGGCCAGGTGGAGCTCGGCGAAGGAGCAGGCGGCCTCTACACGTATGCGCTGAACTACATGGAGGTCAAGGACTCCAGCGGCGGGACCAGCCGGCTCTCCGTGAACTCGTATCGGGCCTGGTACCACAACGGATCGAGGTTCATCGAGCTGCAGGCCTACTCGCGGGGAGGTCCCACCGCCCAATCCGTGCCTGACCTTCTCGGCCGGATGACGAAGGCCGAAGCGGAGAAAGCGGTTCAGGAGGTGTGCGCAGCCTTCGCGCCGGTGTTCCGCTGAGCGTTCACGCGAAGAGCGCGAGCTGACGTTCCGGGGGCTCCACCTTCGCGGTGCGGTTGCTCTCGCCGGAGAGGCCGTACCGTTCGCCAAGTGCGCGCGCCAGCGATTCCAGGGGCTCGCGAACGGAAAGCGGTGCGGAGGCCTGGGTGTACATGTCGACGTAGTCGCGCAGCAGCTCCGGCCAATCGCGAGCAAGGCAGTTCAGGAAATGCTCGCGCGTGCCGGGGCTCAGCCGGAGTGTCCCGCACCAGAGATAGGCCGCGCCGGCGTCCCGAGCAGCCCGGACGACGGCTTCGATCTGCTCCGGCCGGTCGGAGAGGCCCGGCAGCAGCGGGGCGATGCTCACTCCGGCCTGGACGCCGGCATCGGCGAGCCGGCGCAACGCCCGCAGCCTCTGGAAGGGTGGTGCGGTGCCCGGCTCGGTGCGGCGCCAGACCGTCTCATCGAGCGTGGGGACCGAGAAGCTCACGCTCACGGGCGCCCGAGCGGCGGCGTGGGCGAGAACATCGGCATCCCGGACGATGAGCGGCCCGCGGGTAATGACGCTGAAGCGCACGCGGGCGGCGCCAAGCACTTCGATGCAGCCACGGCTCAGACGGTACCAGCCCTCTGCCGGCTGGTATGGGTCTGTGGCCGAGCCGAGCGCCACGTGCGACCCCCTACGGCTCGGTAGCCGGACTTCCCGCCCGAGCACCTCAACGATGTTCGTCTTCACGCGGATCGATTGGCCGTAGGACTCGCCTGAAGGCCGGTCGGCGCGCTGCTCGAACGCCCGGACGTAGCAGAAGGTGCACCGGTGGACGCACCCCATGTAGGGGTTCAGCGACCACTCGAAGTGCATTCCCTTCACCGGGCTGAGTGCGGTCTTGCACGGTTCTTCACGGTATTCCGGGCGCATTGGTCGCACCACCGTGTGGTCAGCGAAGCAACACTTCAAATGGTCGACTGGCACCCGGCTCAGCGCGGCGCGACGGATTCGAAGAACTGCCAGGCCGTCGCCGTCGCGTCCAGTTCCTGCGATGGCACTCCCTGGAGCTGGGAGACGCGTCGATCGCCGGAGCCGGGCCACGGGTGGTCGGCCCCGGCGATGACCGTGAGCTTCGACGTGACACCATCGCGGCAGCCGGACCACGTCGTGGTCGACAGGGCTCCGGCGGTCGAGGTTGAACCGGACCCGGTGCATCGCATGCCGTCGTTCCAGAGCCGCATTGTTTCCTGGGTGGAGCGAAAGGCGACATTGGCGATGCTGCGTTCGCCCATGCCGCCTTCCAGGGGGTGGTTGCGGTCAGCATCGCCGTGGATGTCGAGGAGATGCACGCCGCGGGACGGGTTGCATGCCGGGATTTCCAACGAGCCGGCAACCGGTGCGATGGCGGCAACGAGGCCGGCACGTTCGCAGGCAAACCGGAACGACATGATCGCGCCATTGGAATGGCCGGTCATGAAGACACGAGAGGGATCGAAGCCGTTTTCGGAGACGAGCTCGCCGATGAGCGCCGCGAGGAAGCCGACGTCGTCGATGTTCTGGCGGACGGCCGGGTTGCAGCAGGCGCCGCCGTTCCAGGTTCGGTCGATACCATCAGGGAAGACAACGGCGAAGCCCTCGCGCTCGGCGAGCGCTTCGAAGTTCGTCGTGACGGCGAGCTGCGACCCGGTGCCCAGGCCGCCATGAAGCGCGACCACGAGCGGCAGCTTTCCCGTGCCCGCGTTGGACGGGATGAAGAGCCGATAGGTGCGCTCCCGGCCGTCGTGGGTGAGGAGCCCCTGGGAAGCACCGGCGGCGCGGGCCACCCGCGTGGGCGCGGCGCCCGGGAGGGCCGTGGTTCCGGCACCCGGCGGCGTGGCAATCGCGGCCAATTCCTGTTCAGAGCCGCCGCGGTCCCGGCACGCGACTGCTCCGAACAGGACAAGTCCAACCATCATGACGTGGGCCGAGAGACGCATCACCCACATGATGGCACGAGGCCGGGGAGAAGTGACGCCCGGCGTCTAAATGACCGCGACCGCTTCGCCTTCGACGACCGATTCGCCCTTCTGGTTCACGGTGACCACGCGGATGGTGGCGAGCTTTTGGCCCCCGTCCTCGGTCACGGCGGTGACTTCGCCCCTGGCGGTGAGCGTATCGCCGGGGAAGACCTGGCGGGTGAAGCGGACGCCGTATTTCTTGAGGTTCGTGGCGCCGAGCCAGTCGGTCAGCATCTTCCCGGTGAGGCCCATGGAGAGCATGCCGTGGGCGAACACCGTCGGATAGCCGGCTTTGTTCGCGAAGGTATCGTCGTGGTGGAGCGGGTTGAAGTCACCGCTCGCTCCCGCGTACTTCACGATGTGCGACCGGTTCACATCTTCGATGACCACGGCTTCGTGGGTATCGCCAACTTTGAGGTTCATCGCATCAGCTCCTATTGCTCGACAGCTTTTTCGGTCTGGACGCCGATCGATCGTGCGGTCACGCAAAGGACGCCGTCCTGGTTGCGGTATTCGGTGATCGATTCGCTGAAGATCATCTTGCCGGCGCGACGCCCTTCCTTTTCCCAGCGTTCGCCGGGCCGGGTCGTCACGGAGAGCGTGTCGCCGACGTGGATCGGGTGGTGGTATTCATAGTGCTGCTCGGCGTGGAGCCCGCGGCCGACGCCACCGCCACCACCGCCGGCGGGACGGGGAGGCTCGTTCGCTGGGCGGGGACGAGTGATGTCGAGGGGGTAGTTGGGTTGCCAGTGCGCGCTGCACTGGACGAACGTGGGTGGAACGATGATCCCGCCGGCAGCTTTCGTCGCGGGATCGTCCGGGTCCCAGAAGACGGGATTGATGTCACGCACGGAACGCGCGAACAGCATCACCTGGGTGCGATCGACCGGGAATTCGAATCCGTCGGCCATGGTTGCCTCCTGTGGGTTGTTTCGTGAAACGGAGTATAAGGGCCGAAGTGGCCTCGGCAAGGACTCACCGCTTCGCTTAGCATGTCCCGCACATCCCCGGGGGAAAGAAACATGATCACCGTTCTTGCGAAACTCCAGGCCGTTCCCGGTAAAGAGGCAGAACTCCGCGAGGCGCTCACCACGATGGTCGCGGCCGTCAAGGCGAACGAACCCGGCGTCCCGGCTTACTCGTTGCACACGTCCGATGCCGATCCTGCGCTCTTCCTGTTCTATGAACAGTACGCCGATAAGGAAGCTCAGGACGCCCACGGCAAGACCGACCATATGAAGGCGTTGGGCGCGAGCCTGGCGGGCCTGCTGGCCGGCCGTCCGCAAATCGAGCGCTACACGCAGATCGCGGGAGTCAAATAGCGTCCGATGCTGTGCCCGAGCGCCGCAGCCGGGGTATGATCGCCTCAACCACTGGCGTGGCCGGACGGCCGCGCGTTCCCTGGGGAAAGCCGCATGATCCCGAGGTACTCCCGCCCGCAAATGGCCGCCATCTGGAGCGACCAGGCGAAGTTCGACCGATGGCTCGACGTGGAAATCGCGGTGTGCGAGGCCTGGGCGGAAATCGGCCGCATCCCGGCTGAGGCTGCCCGCAAGATTCGCCGCGACGCCTCGTTCAACCTGGACAAAATCAACGAGTACATGGCGATCACGCACCACGATGTCACCGCCTTCCTGCGGAGCGTTGGCGAGTCGCTCGGCGAAGAGGGCCGCTACGTGCACTTCGGGCTCACCAGCTCCGACGTTTGGGATACGGCGACCGGCCTGCAGTTGCGCGACGCCTGCGATCTGCTTCTCGCCGGTGTGGACAGGCTGTCGGCCGTGCTGGAGCGGCAGTGCGTGAAGTACCGGGACACCCTGTGCGTGGGCCGCACCCACGGCGTGCATGCGGAACCCACGACGTTCGGGCTCAAGCTGGCGGTGTGGGTCGATGAGATGCGCCGAAACCGCAAGCGTCTCGAAGCGGCGCGCGAAACCGTCGCTGTCGGCGCCATCAGCGGCACCGTGGGCACGCACGCATCCGTCCCTCCGCTCGTCGAGGAGATCGTCTGCCGGAACCTGGAGTTGGGCCTCGAAGCCGCCTCCACGCAGATCATCCAACGCGATCGGCATGCGCAGTTCGTGACGACGCTTGCTATCGTCGGCGCCTCGCTCGAGAAGTTCGCTCTCGAGATTCGAGCACTGCAGAAGACCGAGGTTCGAGAAGCCGAGGAACCATTCGACGAGGGGCAGACGGGTTCGAGTGCCATGCCGCACAAGCGCAACCCGGAGCTCTGCGAACGCGTCTGCGGTCTCGCCCGCGTGCTCCGCGGCTATGCCGTGACGGCGATGGAAAACGTTGCTCTCTGGCACGAGCGCGATATCAGTCACAGTTCCACCGAGCGGATCGTCTTTCCGGACGCATGCCTCGTGTTGGACTACGCGCTGGACATCTTCACCGGTGTGATGGACCGCCTCACGGTCTTCCCGGGGCACATGCGTGAGAACCTCGATCGTTCCTACGGGCTCGTGTTTTCGCAGCGCGTTCTGCTCGCCCTCATCGAGACAGGGATGGCGCGACCGGACGCGTACAAGATCGTCCAGGGGCACGCCATGACCGCCTGGAATGGCCGCACGGCGTTCCTCGATCTGTTGCTCGCCGACCCTGAAGTCACCTCTCGCATCAACCGGGAGGAATTGACCGCACTGTTCGACTACAACTACTACCTGGTGAACGTCGGCGCGACCTTCGACCGGCTCGGGTTATGACCGGGCTTGCGGCAGAACGACCGGTGGAACCCGAGGCGGCCGCCGTGGCGCGCCCGCTCTGGCGCCAGAGCCTTGCGCTCATCCGCCGGAACAAGCGGACGTTGCTCATGCCGCTATTGGCGATCCAGATCCCGGTGTCGCTCGCGGTGAGTGCCGCCTGGATCGTGCTCCTGTTGAACGTGTTTCCCGACGCCGCTGTGGATGAACGCAACTTCTTCTTCAATGAGGACGTTCCGCTCGGGCTTACGTTCTGGGTCTTTGGATTGGGCGCCGCCTGGGGATTGTTCTCGTCGGTGGGCCTCGCCGCGACAGCGGTGGCGGCCCGGGCGCTGGCGGAGGGCCGCACCATTCGCGTGGTCGATGCCCTCGACCCGGCATTCACGCGCATGGGGTCCTTGTTCCTCCTCTGCGCGATCCTCTATGGAGTCCTGACCATCGGCGCCGTTCTGTCTATCCTGGTCGTCGCGCCCGCAATCGCGCTATACGCCTTGCTCCGATTTGGACTCGCCTTTCCGTTCATCGCGCTCGACGGGCAAACAGCTACACGGGCGATGGGGATGAGCTGGAGGCTCCTGTCGCGGAACCTCCTCCGGTATCTTGTCGTCCTCCTGAGTGTCATTCCAGTCGGGGCCATCTCCTATCTTGCGGCCCTGATCGTCTTCGCGATCGTCACGGCCCCGTTTCTGCCGGCCGACCCTGGGAGGGACGCGACGGTGGTCATCGGCGGGTCCGGATTCGTCGCCATGGGGATTGCCTTCGTGCCCACGGGCGCGTTCCTCGCGACTATCACCACGTTGTTCTATCTCAACCTGCGGAAGGCTGAACATGCACGCGGTACTCTCTGAATCCAACCTGCCCAACCGCCTCTACCGGGGCAAAGTCCGCGACACGTATGACCTGGGTGACCATCTCCTCATCGTCGCGACAGACCGAATCTCTGCATTTGATGTGGTCCTGCCGACACCCATCCCGCGTAAGGGCGAAGTCCTCTCGCGACTCTCCGCGTGGTGGTTCGATCGCATCAAAGAAGTCGTGCCGAACCACTTCGTCTCACTCGTCACGGCCGAGAACGCCGGTTCCGTGCCGCTTCCGCTCACTCCCGAGTACTACGGCCGCTCCATGATCGTGAAGAAGGCGAAGCGGCTCGAGGCGGAGTGCATCGCCCGCGGGTATATCACCGGGTCCGGCTGGAAGGACTATCAGCGCACCGGGTCCGTCTGCGGCATCCCGCTCAAGCCCGGCCTGGTCGAATCGGAACGGCTGCCCGAGCCCATCTTCACTCCATCGACCAAGGCCGACGTGGGACACGATGAGAATATCAGCTACGAACAGCTCGTCGAGATCGTGGGTGAGGACGCTGCGAACGCGATGAAGTTGCGCACCCTCGCGGTCTACAGCTACGCCCACACCGTCGCACTCGAACGGGGCATCATCATCGCCGACACGAAGCTCGAATTCGGGCTCTGGAACGAAGAGGTGATCCTCATCGACGAGGTGCTCACACCCGACAGCAGCCGCTTCTGGCCGCTCGAGGGCTATCGCCCGGGCGTGTCGCAGAAGAGTTTCGACAAGCAACCGGTGCGCGACTGGATGGCCGCCAGTGGCTGGAAAGACGGCGATCCGCCTCCCGCTATCCCGGACGATGTCGTGAAAGCAACGACCGAGCGCTATCTCGACGCTTACAAGCTGCTGACAGGGGAGGACATGCCGGAATGAGCGCGAAGTCAAAGGACGCAAAGAGCAGGGACAAAGGCAAGGCAGCACCGCCAACGCCGAGCGGCAAGCCGTTCCTGGCGCGGGTGTACGTCTCGCTCAAGCCCGCCGTGAACGACCCCGAGGGCATCACCATCGGCGGAGCGCTGGGCTCGCTCGGCTTCGAAGGCGTGGAGAGTGTGCGTTCCGGGCGGTTCTTCCAGGTCAAGCTCCGGGCCGAATCGGCGAAGAAGGCGGAAAAGCAGGTGGATCAGATGTGCGCCCGCCTCCTGGCCAATCCGGTCATCGAAACGTACAGGTTCGACGTCGCGGAAGTGT
Source organism: uncultured Anaerolineaceae bacterium (assembly GCA_964474285.1). GTDB lineage: Bacteria > Chloroflexota > Dehalococcoidia > Tepidiformales > Tepidiformaceae > JACRBT01. The sequence goes on from CAYYSD010000129.1 coordinate 7,940, forward strand.
AGGGCCGCCGTGCAGCCGCAGCGTGTCGTCTGCCTGACGGCAGAAACCACCGAGCTCGCTTTTGCGTTGGGTTGCGCCGACCGTGTTGTCGGCGTGTCGGGCTATGCGGTGAGACCGCCGGAGGCGCGCAAGAAGCCGCATGTCTCAGCGTTCCAGACGGCCCACGTCGTGCGTATCCTTGACCTGCGGCCCGATCTTGTCCTCGGTTTCTCTGACCTCCAGGCCGATATCGCCGCGGAACTCATCCGGCGAGGCGCGAACGTCCTCATCACGAACCAGCGCACGCTCGCCGAAACCGCCTCGGCGATGGCGATGGTCGCCGGCGCAATGGGCGAAGGGGAGCGTGGAGCGGCGCTGGTCGCGGACTGGCAGGCGGAGCTGGAGGCGTTGCGCATCTCGGTGGGGCCGCGGCCGCGCGTCTACTTCGAGGAGTGGGACGCCCCGATGATTTCGGGCATCGCATGGGTCTCGGAGCTCATCGCGCTCGTCGGCGGCGAAGACGTGTTCGGTGGGCGCAGTGGCGGGTCCACGGCCTCTGAGCGCTTCGTCACGAGCGAAGAAGTCATCGCGGCCGCGCCGGGGGTGATCGCCGCCAGCTGGTGCGGGAAGAGGGCGCGCCTGGACAAGATCGCGGCGCGGCCCGGCTGGGACCTCATCCCCGCTGTCCGCGCCGGGCGCATCCACGAGATCAAAGCGCCGGACATCCTCCAGCCGGGTCTGTCGCTGCTCCATGGGGCCCGCACGCTTGCGAAAATCGTTGCCGCCGCCAGGGCCAGTGCGGCGCCACAAGGGTGATAGCTGTCAGTCACACTCTTCT
>CAYYSD010000130.1:0-8685 GCA_964474285.1 uncultured Anaerolineaceae bacterium
AGTGGCGACGCGTTCGAAGCGGAACTGGAGACCCGGTTCGCGACCGGCGACGCGCAGCAGTGGGTGGACCGGCTGCTGGCGGCGGGGTTTGGGGCGCACCGGCTGACGGCGCTGGAAGAAGTGATGGAGGACGCCTGGGCGAAGGCACATCACCTGAGCATCGTGCGGGAGCACGAAGGCGTGGGGCCGGTGCGAATGGTCGGGCCTTCGCCGAGGCTTTCGGCGACGCCGGTGGTGGTCCCGTTTCCGGCGCGCCAGCCCGGAGCGGATGCGCCGGGGATATTGGCCGAGGCGGGCGTTGGCGCCATGGATTCGCTTGTCCGCGAAGGAGTGGTGGCCGTTCCATAGTGTGTCGCCAGGCACTTGCTGCGGGTCGGCTCCACGGTCGATACATTGCCGATTCGACATTGCCTCACAACCAGAGCACCGCGCTCATCAGCGGGAGACAGCACATTTCACGCTGACCGAGGAGACCGGCCGATGAACCTCCCGCAGTCCCGAACGCGCACCCTGGGGATCCTGGCGGGCGGAGCCATGATGCTCCTGGCTCTCGGGATTGCCGGCGGCTTCCTCCTTGCGCGTTCCGGTGGGGGCGACGACGGAGACTCGGCAGCGGCCCTCCCTTCGCCCGGCAGCCCTGAACCGAAGACGGGCAGCACCGTGACTCCGACGCCTTCCGCACCAGCGCCGACTCCGGTCCCGCCCACACCGACACCAGGGATCACGACCCCGAAGTACCACGACATCTTCCGGGCCGAAGGCGGCACCGCATCGCAGAACAAAACGACCGCTCTGCCCGCCCGCAACCTCGGCGCCACCTGGGACAACAGCTACCGGGCGTGCCCGGGGACCGACTGCGTTCGAGGCCGGGCAAACGTCTGGACGACCATCGGCCCGGGTGGAGCGGGCGAATCCCTCGAGGCAACGGCATCCGTCTTCAACACCTTCTCGGCGTCTCGCGCCAATGCCAATCTGCTGATGGACCTCAAGTGGGCGGGCACACTCGCCTCGATCGTCGGCGCGAACTCGAACACGGGGGTTGAGATCGAGATCTTGGTCTCGGAGCTCGACGTGCGGGGCATGCCCGTCAAAGCGGTTCCGGGGATGCCGTTCAGCGTGATATCGCGGGAACTGGGACTCGACGCCGTTTCCGGAGCTGACCGGGTGACGGTGGAAGGCACGCGCCAGGTGAACATCCCCCTGACTCTGAGTCCCGGCAAAACGTATCGTGTCGAGCTTTCCATCACTTGCACCGCTCGGGCCCTTATCAGCGCCTCAACGACCAGCTGCCTCTTCTCGGGTGAGGGACAGGGGGTTGAATGGACCCGTCAGACAATCGAGTTCGATCAGGGCATCTGTCCGGCCAACGACCGGACGGTCGGATGCGTGAACGCGAACAACTGACTCTACTGGCTCGGAACGAAGGTAAAGCGGGTTAGCGGGGAAGGTGGACGCGGAGGCAGCAGTAGCGTTCGCCGCGGATGCACTCGACGGCGCCGCCCATGGCCAGGATGAACTGCCGGGACCGGAAGTAGGCGAAGCCCGCATCCGAAGCGATCGGGCGCCAGGCATCGTTGGGCGCGCCGCTTGAGATCGTGAAGAGAAGTCCATTGGCGGCGGCATCGGCTTCGAGGTGGACCGTTCCGGAGCCGTTGCCGATCCGGTTGGCGGTCTCGGCAAAGCCCGCGACCGCTCGCACAAGCCGCGAAGCGTCCCACGGACCTTCGAACTGAGGAGCCTCGCCCTCGATGGCGATGTGGGCCGCAACGAGCGTGCGGGCAGCTTCCACGGCTGCGCTGAAATCGCTGGGGCCAGGCGAGACCGAGAGCTTTCCGCGTTCGAGCCGGCTGGATTCCTGGAGGTCATCGGCAAGGTGCTGCAAGTCATCGACGGAGGTGGCGAGCATGCTGGCAAGCTCTTCATCGAGCACAAGTTCGCCGCCCTCAGACTGGCGCCTGGCGAGTTCAAGGACCATACGGATTGAGGTGAGGGGAGTACGAATTTCATGGGCAAAAGCGCCCATGGCTTCGCGCCGGTACATTTCTCGTTCCTCGCCGGGGTCAACGAATAGATCGGCCAGCGAAGTCACCTGCCTACGTTAAGATTCGGTCCGCCGCTCAGCCCATAGGACTTTACCCTGATCTCGACTCGCCGTGCACATGGCTCACTTTGGAGGCGTCAACGAACGATGACGGGGAGTGCAGTGTCCTCCGAAGTGTGCACGCGGGCAGCCTGTTCCTCGGCGTGGTAGGAGCTGCGCACAAGCGGACCGGACTCGACGTGTGCGAAACCCATGGATTGTGCCTCCAGCTTGAGGCCGGCGAACTCATCCGGGTGCCAGTAACGAACGACGGGGAGGTGGGCAAGCGAGGGGCGAAGGTATTGCCCGATCGTGAGGATCTGGACTCCGGTGCCGGCAAGATCCCGGAAGACGGAGAGGAGTTCGTCGCGCGATTCGCCCAGGCCGACCATGACGCCGCTCTTGGTGCGACTCGCGGGAGCGATGTCCCCCGCGCGACGGAGAAGCTCCAGCGTGCGCGAGTACTCGGCCTGGGGCCGAACGACCCGGTATAGGCGGGGAACCGTCTCGGTGTTGTGGTTGAGGATCTCGGGGGCGGCATCAAGGACCGTGCGCAGGGCAGCCACGTCGCCTTTGAAGTCGGGGATGAGCACTTCGATGGTGGTCCCCGGCGAGAGGCGGCGGGAGAGGCGGATTGTCTCCGCGAACACGGAGGCGCCGCCGTCCGGGAGTTCGTCGCGGTTGACGCTGGTGATGACGGCGTGGCGGAGGCCCATCTGCTGGATGGCCAGGGCGACGCGGGCCGGTTCGCCGTGGTCGACCGCGCCGGGACGCCCGGTCTTCACCGCGCAGAAACCGCAGGAGCGGGTGCAAGTGTCGCCCAGGATCATGAAGGTCGCGGTGCCGCGGCTCCAACAGTCGCCGATGTTGGGGCAGCGGGCCTCTTCGCAGACCGTATGGAGTTCCTTGGCGCGCATCAGGGACTGGATCTGGTCGTAGCCGGGGCCCGCCGGGAAGCGGACTTTGAGCCAGGGCGGGCGCGGTTCGCGGATGATCACGGAGATCAGAGTACAGGATTGGAACGAGGCCGGGTGCTCAGGCAGTCCGCGTGGCGCCGCAGCCCTTGAGCGCGGCGATTTCATCCCAGGTGTAGCCGACGGCGAGGAGGATGTCTTCAGTGTCGGCGCCGAGGATGGGACCGGCACTCTCGACCCGGGGAGGGGTGGCGCTCATGCGGATGGGCGCGCCGGGCACGCGCATGTGACCGAGGTGGGGGGTGTCGATCTCAACGAGGTAGTCGTTCGCCCAGTACTGCGGGTGCTCCGACATGCCGGCGTAGTCGAGGACGGGTGCGTGAGGCACATCGCTTTGCTGAAGACGTTCGAGCCAATGAGCCATGGGCTGCTTACGGAAGATGCGGTCGAGTTCCTCCACGAGGGCGTCTTTGTTGGCAGCGCGGCCCCACGGGCTTGCGAATCGCTCGTCTGTCTTGAGCCAGCTCTCGCCGAGGGCATCGCACATCTCCTGCCAGAAACCCTGGTCCTGTGCCGCGATGGCGATGTGCCTGCCATCGGCGCATTCATAGTTGGTGTAGGTAGCGGCGCGGCGACGCTGAAAGCCGCTCTGCTTGCCGGTGCGCAGGAACTCCATGATCTGCTTGGACTGCATGGCGACCATGCCGCCGATCAGGGAGCCATCGATATGCTGCCCGATGCCGTCCCGTTCGCGGACGACGAGCGCCGTGGCGACGCCGAAGGCAAGGAGCATTGCGCCGATCTGGTCCGCGAAGCCCCCGATAAGGGCCTGGGGCTCTCCGCCGGGACCTTCGCCCTGTTCATACATGACGCCGCTGAGCGCCTGGGCAACGTGGTCGTAGCCTCCGCGGAAGGCCCACGGACCCTTGCGACCCCAGGCGGAAGCCGAGGCCATGATAATGTCCTCGCGGAGGGCCTTGAGGTCTTCGTAGCCGAGGCCGAGCTTCTCCATGACGCCGGGCCTGAAGTTCTCCACCACCACGTCGCAGGTTGGGACGATGCGGCGCACGATGTCGATCGCCTCGGGCTTGCGGAGGTCCAGGGTGATGCTCTTCTTGCCGCGGTTGTGGCCTTCGAAGTAGGAGGAGAAGCCGTCCGGGCCGAGGCCGTTCGCGCGGCCCTGTTCACCGCCGGGCGGTTCGACCTTCCAGACTTCCGCGCCCATGTCGCAAAGGAGCATGGTTGCGAACGGGCCCTGCTGGGCGCGCGTGAAATCGAGGACGCGATAGCCTTCGAGGGCTGGACGGCCAGCGGGCATTGGACACTCCGGGCGCTCGTATTCGCTGACCGCATGACGGCGGGCGGCCGGTCCGAATTCTACAGCACGGGCGGAGTGAGTCAGTCAGTCGCGGACGCGCAGGCCTTCGACGAAGCCGTCCATAACCTGGGCGACGCCATCGGCGGGGCGGAGCCGTGCCCCGAGCGCCGCGCGGCGAATGAAGGCTCCCATCACGCCGATGATGGCGATGGTGGTGTGTTCGAGGCGCGTGGGCCGGAAGATGCCCTGCGCGATGCCATCCTCGAGAACCTGGCGGATGGCGCGGCGGTTGGACTCGTCGTAGCTCGTGACGAGCTCGGAATACATCTGGGTGCCCAGGCCATACTGCTCGCGGAGGAGGAAGAGCTGCGCTTCGCGGTCGATAGGGGCGTCCTTGTCGAACCAGATGTAGGCCTCGAGGACGCGGCGGAGGCGGGTCAGCGGGTCGCCCTCTTCCTGGGCAGCCATCCGCACCGCGGTGGAGCGGCGCTCGAGGAGTTCGTGGAGGAGGCGGAGGTAGAGTCCCTGCTTGCTCTTGAAGTAGTAGTAGCCGTTGGGCGTGGTAACGCCGGCTGCGCGGGCGACATCGCGCACGGAGACGGCGGCATATCCGTGCTTGCCGAAGAGGCGGAGCGCGGCGGTCAGGAGACGCGATTCGACGTCCTCGGAGGCCTGGAGGGGCGCGGTGCGGGGCCTGCGGCGTTTGACTTCTGGCCCGGCGCCGGGTGTTTCGGATGAGGGCTGTGTGTCAGGCACTGCCATGGTGTGTGTTCCCATCCGGGCCCGCAAAAGAGGAGGGGCCGTCCCGGTTCATTCTGACGCGTATGGTGCAAGACGCCCGGCTACCGGCCAAGGAACACCGGCGGTCGCTTCCCCATAAAGGCGGCGCTGCCCTCCTTATAGTCGGCGCTATCGAAGCATTCGCGGGAAAGGCGGCCCAGCGCATCGAGGTCACGATCGGCCGGGTCCTTGAGGGCCTCGGTGATGCCGAACTTGGAGACGCCGATAGACAGCGGCGCGTTGGCGCCGATCTCCCGCGCCAGCGCGAGGACCGTCGCTTCGAGATCGGCATCCGGAACGGCTTCGTTAATGAGGCCCATGCGCGCGGCATCGGCCGCCGGGAAGCGGCGAGCGGTGTACATGATCATGCGGGCGTTGGCCGGACCGACGAGCGAGACAAGGGTCTGCAGGCCATCGAACCCGTAGGCGATGCTCAGGCGGGCGGCCGGGATGCCAAAGCGGCTCTCTTCGCTGGCGATGCGCAGATCCATCATCAGGGCGATGCCGAGTCCGCCACCGAGGCAGTAGCCGCGGATGGCGGCGATGGTGGGCTTCGGGAAGTTGGCGAGCTTGCGGCGGGCGCCTGCGCGGCGTTCGTTCGACCGGCGGACCGCATCGGCATCGCCGCGCTGGTCCTTGAAAGTGCTGATGTCGCCGCCGGAGATGAAGGCGCGATCACCGGCGCCACGGAAGATGAGGACGCGAAGGGTCGGGTCGGCCGCATATTCGTCGAGGACTTCTTCCAGGCCGAGCCACATCTCGAGCGTCATGGCATTCAGGCGTTCGGGGTGGTTGAAGGTGATCAGCCCGATGCCCTGGTCGCGGGCGGCGAGGATCATGCCGCCGGCGTATTCGGTGGGTTCGGGGAAGCCGAAGCGGTCGCTCATGCGATGCCCTTCTCGTGGAGTGCTGCCACTTCCGCGGGCGAGAAGCCGAATTCAGCGAGGACCGTGTCGGTGTGTTCGCCCAGGAGCGGGGTGGGAAGGCGAATGTCCTTTTCGTAGCCCGTCATGTTGATCGGCGAGGCAACGAGGAGCTTCTCGCGGCGGCCTTCGCGCTGGACCGTGCGGGTGATGCCCACGTGCTGAACCTGCGCATCGGCGAACACCTGGTCCATGGTGTAGATGGGGCCGCAGGGGATGCCGGCGCCTTCGAGGCGATCGATCCAGTAGGCGCCGGGCCTGTTCCGGGAGACGGAGGCGATGGCAGCGTTGACCGCTTCGCGGTCCTTGCGGCGGTCGCGCGCTGTCTTCCACTTCCCGAGCCAGTCGGGCTGCTCCATCGTCTGGGCCAGGCGTTCGAACATGCGGTCCGAACTGGCGGCGATGTTGATGTGGCCATCGGCGACGGGGAAGACGCCCGTCGGCACGCCGGTCGGGTGGTCGTTGCCCTGCTGCGGGGGGACTTCGCCATCGATGGTCCAGCGGGTGGCCTGGAAGTCCATCATGAAGATCTGGGCCTCGAGCAGGCTGGTGGTGACCCAGCGCCCGACGCCCGACCGCTGGCGGTCGAAAAGGGCCATCATGATGCCGAGCGCGAGCATGTTGCCCGCGGTGAGATCGGCGATCGCGATGCCGACACGGACGGGGCCCTGGCCCGGCATACCGGTGACCGACATGAGGCCGCCCATTCCCTGGGCGATCTGGTCGACGCCGGCGCGGAGCCCGTAGGGGCCGTCCTGGCCGAAGCCGCTGATGCTGCCATAGACGACACGCGGGTTGACGGCGTGGACATCCTCCCAGGCGACTTTGAGCCGGTGCTTGACGGCCGGGCGCATGTTTTCGACGACGATGTCGGCCTGTTCGACCATGCGCATGAAGGCCGCGTGGCCTTCCGGTTCTTTGAGGTTGAGGCAAATAGCGCGCTTGTTGCGATGGAGGTTTTCGTAGTCGGAACCGCCGCGCGCACCAATCGGGTCATCCGGATCGGCCGCGGGGGCTTCGATCTTGATGACGTTGGCTCCCCAATCCGCGAGGTGACGAACGCAGGTCGGGCCGGCCCGGGCAAGGGTGAGATCGAGCACCGTGACTCCCGTGAGCGGGAGAGAAGTTTCGTTGTCGGGCATGAAAGTGGTCCTCTCGGGATGCGGCCGGCTGGCTGACCGCCGGCGCCGCTGTTGGGCTGATCAGACCTGCATACCTGACAGTTGTCAAGGAGCCAGACTCGAAGCAACGCTGGCGGATGGCATTTGACGACCGTCAAACTTTACGGTTCGGAACAGCGACCATCATCGAACGACGCCGGCATTTCAGAGCGCTCCACCGGTTTACCGATCGTCAGGGATTCGCGGCGGCAACGGGAAGGGAGACATCCTCGTTGCGCCAGAGGTACCAGCAGGCGACGGTGGCCCACGGGCGCCAGGGCTCGGCCACGCGCAGAACCTCCACGGGCTTTGGCGGGGCCTTCAGACCGTAGAGCTTCTGGATGGCGCGGTTGATGCCAACATCGTTGACCGGCATCACGTCGGGGCGGCCGAGGTGGAACATGAGGTACATCTCGGCGGTCCAGCGGCCGATGCCGCGGACGCGGGTGAGGTGGGTGATAACTTCTTCGTCGGGCCAGGTTTCGAAGTTAGCGGCGCTCAGCTCCCCGGAAACGAAGTGGGCCGAGAGGTCGCGCAGGGCCGCCGTCTTCTGACGGGAGAGCCCCACCGAACGGAGCTGTTCGTCCGCGAGGGCGAGGACAGCGGCAGGGTCCGGGGGCGCCGTGACGGGAAGTTCCCACTCCGGGTCGGTGCGCGGACGGTGGGTGTCCGGTTCGGGAACGTCGCCGAAGAGCGCGAGGTAGCGCCGGAAGATGGTACCGGCCGCCTTTCCGCTGAGCTGCTGAAAGATGATCGAGCGCGAGAGCGAGAGGAACGGGTCTTCCGGCTCGATCCGCATGGCGAACGGACCGTGGCGAGCGATGAGCGTGGCGAAGACCGGGTCCGCAGCGGCGAGATGGGCCTCTGCGGCGGGGGCGTCGATGGCGAACGTCATGGGCGCATTCTAGCGAACTCACTACGCCGGTTACACATCGAGCAGGCGGGTTGTCTCGGCGACGACGTGCCAGTAGCGGGATGTGCAGGGCGTCTTGAATCGCCGTTCCATGACGTTGTTGGGATCGACGCCGGCGAAGCCGCCGCGGGGGATGCGCCAGCAGACATGGTCTGAGCGGACTGCGACGACTTCGAATCGGTCGTGCTGGAACTCCCGGGCATCGGGCGGAAGTGGTTCCCGAAAGAGGGTGACCATGCGGTTGATGCCTTCGGCCTCGGGAACATCGCCGAAGGGATTGGCGGCGAGAATGCCGCGAAGCTGCTCCGCAGACCGGACCATGGCCGAGGCGTTCCGCAGGCCCCGCTCGACAAGGGCGGCTTCGATCGCAGGTCCAATCTCAGCCTGGGGACGCGACGTGGAGAAGAGGACATTGCCGGTCTGGAGGTAGCTGGTGACCTCGTCGCAGCCCAGGGACGCGATGAGCGAACGAAGGTCCTCCATCTTGATGCGGTTGCGGGCCCCGATGTTGATCGCGCGGAGGAAAGTGGCGTAACGCACGGGCGACAGGGTACAAGGCCGGGGAGGGAGCGCCAACGGAGAGTCGACCGCAGGCCA
>CAYYSD010000131.1:0-8621 GCA_964474285.1 uncultured Anaerolineaceae bacterium
TCGACCTCGACGTGCTCGTTGTGAATGACGCCCTTGCCGGCCGTCATCCAGATGCTCCCCGCCGCCATTCGCTTCGTCGCCCCGGCGTTGTGAACACGGAAAATCGATTTCCCGGATCGGCCAACTGGGCGATCCTTTTGGGACCGTTGGTCCGTTCCGCTCCGGCTTCCCACAGGTAACCTCCCCCTAGGCAAATCGATCCTGGGGAGGTGGCGGGAGTAATGGCTCGTTCATTCGTGCGTGCATTGTCGTGGAGCGGCGGATGAGCCGGCACATCGCGACAACGTTTCTTCTCTGGGCGGTCATCACCGCCCTCGGCGAACTGCTCGTTATCGCCGATATCTTCCCGGTCGTGGGCTCACCGGAAGCGGAAGACTTCGACAGCATCTTCCGGACGCTCGTCATCGTTGGTGTCCCCGTCTTCGCCTTCGTTGTCGCCATCGTCATCTATTCCCTGTTCGGCTTCCGCGCGGCGGGCGTGCCCACCTCAGATGGGCCCGCCATGAAGGGCAAGGGTAAGGTCCCGGTCATCTGGGTCGCGCTCACGAGCGCACTGGCCATCGGCGTCATGATCTTTCCGGGACTCACCGGCCTCTCGGAACTCCAGGCCGACTCGAACGGCTACGGCTGGGGTGATACCGAGGCGGACCTCGTCATTCACGCCACCGCCCAGCAGTACAACTGGTTCTTCACCTACGAAGAGTCCGAAATCAAGCTCATCGGTTCCGCCCAACCGCTCACCCTCCCCGTCGATACCAGGATCAAGTTCGAAATCGACTCAATCGACGTCATTCATTCGTTCTGGATCCCCGCGTTTCGCATGAAGATCGACGCCATCCCCGGGCGTACCACCTTCGTCACCGTCGAACCTTCCGAAATCGGCGAATACGAAAGCAACGCCGACTATCGCGTCCAATGCGCGGAGCTCTGCGGCCTGGACCACTCAATCATGTGGTTTCCGGTCAGAGTCGTGAGTCACGAAGAGTTTGAATCGTGGCTGGCCGAGCGTCAGAAAGAACAGGGGCAATAACCGCATGTACGCAGGAACGACGTTGGCGGCTGGCACCGCCGTGGGACTCATTGGCTTCTATACCGGTATCGGATTCACCGCCCTCATGCGCTGGGCTTTCGGTTATCCCGATTACTGGGAACTCGAACTCAGCACAACGATCGGCTTCATCTTCGGCCTCACCGGCTGGATGATGGGCGTTGGGCTCTGGGGTCAGTGGGGCCGCGAATGGTTCGGCCTCAAGGTCTACCCCGGGCGGGCCACCGGTTGGCAGCGATACTTCACCTTCAGCACCGACCACAAGGTCATCGGCGTCCAGTACATGGCCACCTTCACCATCGTGTTCCTGCTGGCCGGCTTCCTCGCCATGCTCATGCGCCTCGAACTTGCGACCAGCGGCATGCAGTTCTTCAACCACAACCAGTACAACGCCCTCATGGGCCTCCACGGCATCCTCATGGTGGCCGTCGCGGTCGGCGCCGTCATCGGCGGCTTCGGGAACTACTTCGTCCCGCTCCTCATCGGCGCCGACGATATGGCCTTCCCGCGTCTCAACGCCCTCACCTTCTGGCTCGTGCCGCCGACCGCGATCATGCTCCTCCTCACCCCCTTCTTCGGAGGGCTTGATGCCGGCTGGACGGCCTACCCGCCCCTCTCGGTGCGCTCCGACTCCGCACAGATCTTCTTCAACCTGGCCATCATCACGTTCGGCCTCACCTCCATCCTGGGCGGCCTCAACTTCCTCATCACCATCATCTACATGCGCGCCCCCGGCATGACCTGGGGCCGCCTCCCCATCTTCGTCTGGGCCATGTTCGCCACGTCCTGGGTCGCGTTGCTCTACACCCAGGGCTTCGCCGTCGCGATGATCATGGTCACCCTGGATCGCATCGCCGGAATGTCCTTCTTCAACAGCGAATCCGGCGGAGACCCGCTCCTCTACCAGCACATCTTCTGGTTCTACTCACACCCCGCCGTCTACATCATGGTGTTGCCCGGCTTCGGAGTCGCGCTCGAGGTCCTCACTCACTTCTCCCGCAAGCCGCTCTTCGCCTACCGCTACGCCGTCGGCGGCTTCCTTGGCATCCTCGGACTCTCAGGCGTCGTCTGGGCCCACCACATGTTCACGGCCGGCATCCCGAACTACCTTCACGGTCCCTTCCTCGTCGCCACCGAGCTCATTTCCATTCCCACCGGCCTCATCTTTCTTGCCGGCCTGGGCACGATCTGGATGGGCCGTGTCTGGCTCCGTGTGCCAATGCTCTTCGCCCTCGCGGTGCTGTTCAACTTCGCCTGCGGCGGCGTCACTGGCATCTTCCTTGCCGACGTGCCCACGGATATCCACCTGCAGGACACGTACTTCGTCGTGGCCCACTTCCACTACACCATCGTCGGCGGCGAAATCTTCGCCATGTTCGCCGGCATCTACTACTGGTTCCCCAAGATGACCGGTCGCATGTACAACGAGCGTCTCGCTCAGATTCACTTCTGGTGGATGTTCATCGGCTTCAATCTCACCTTCTTCATCATGCACCTGCCCGGCATCCAGGGCATGAACCGGCGCATCGCGGACTACCCCGGCTCCCTCGATGCCGTGAACCTCATCGTCAGCCTCTGCGCCTTCTTCCTCGGGGCAAGCTTCGTCGTCTTCTTCTTCAACATGGTCTGGTCGTGGTTCCGTGGACCGGTTGCCGAAGCGAACCCGTGGCACTCGCGTACGCTCGAATGGCAGGTCTCGTCGCCGCCGCCCATCCACAACTTCCCGTCGCCGCCCATCGTCACCGGCCACCCCTATGACTACGGAGTGCCGGAGAGCACCCATAGCCAGTTCCCCGGCTCCCCGCCGCGTCCACCTCACTTCGCGCCCACCCCCGCCGGCGGAGGTGGAAAGTGAAACCCTTCCAGGCCGGCCTCATCGTCGCAGCCATCCTCGCCATCCTGACCGTCCTCGAATACATCTTCGCGGTGGAGGTCCATGACGAGCAGTTCCGCTTCGCCGGGCTCAGCATCGCCGCCATCGCGAAGGCCGCACTCATCTGCTACTTCTTCATGCATATCTATCGCCTCTGGCGCCAGGAGAGCCACTCATGACCGAGTTTGCCGCGCATGCGCCCGCGCATCCGAATTCGCTGGTCCTCAAGCGCGCGGGCCTCTGGCTCTTCTTCTTCAGTGAAACCGTCCTGTTTGGCCTGCTCCTCTCCGCGCGCTTCTTCCTCGAGGGGATCAAGGCCGAACACCTGGACCAGAACCTGGGCCTCGTCATCACCATCGTTCTCCTCGTGAGCAGCCTCACGGCCTTCATCGCCGAAACCGCCATCGAACATGACCGCCCGCAGGTTGCGGTCTGGGGCCTCGTTGCCACGATCGCCCTCGGCGCACTCTTCGCAGCCGGCGTCGCCTACGAATGGTCCATCGCCGAGTTCTCGCGCCACGAAGCCTTCGGCACCGTTTTCTTCACCATGACCGGCATCCACGCCGCCCACGTCGTGAGCGGTGTCGGCCTGTTGGCCCTGGTCCTTGTCCAGGCGCTTCGCGGCAAATTCAACAGCGCCAACCACTGGCCCGTCTCCGGCACCGTCATGTACTGGCACTTCGTGGACGTGGTCTGAGTGTTCTTCTATCCCGCCCTCTACCTCGTCCAGGGCGTCGGCGAGCACGCTTGATGAGCGTCCAGGTGCGGCCGATGGCGTGGCGCCTGCCCCGTATGCCCGCCCCGGGACCCTGGCTCGTGCCAGTCCTGGCGGGCGTAACCCTCGGCCTCGCCCTCAACGCGCTCTGGTGGGCGATGCTCTCCCCTGCCGCCCGGCCGGGTGTCCAGGACTTCGTCATTCCGAAGGGCACCGCCGCCGCCGTCGCTGCCGGAGAGTTCCCACTCTTCATCCCCGACGCTCTCAGCCTCCGCGAGGGCGAAGTCCTGCGCGTCCGCAACGACGATGTCTCCCCTCACCAGGTCGCCGGCCGCGACGTTGCCCCCGGCGCCACTGAAGACATCACGATGCGCACCATCACCGCCCCCGGCAGCCTCGCCCAGGATCAGCTCGTCTGCACCGTCCACCCGGCCGGGTACATCGGCCTCAGCATCGATGAGCGCCCCCCGCTCTCCTCTATCATTGTCCCGAGCCTGCTCCTCGGCTTGCCCCTCGGCGCCCTCGCGGCCGTTGTCATCGCACTGATGAAGCGCCTCGACATGGGCGACTGAACCCGGGTCGAACTCACACGGGACATCGGCCCTTACTGGAGCGTTCATGACGAACCCGAACATCGAAGAAAAGGGTCGGCGCTCACAGCTCTCGCTCCCTGTAGCATCGTCGTAACAGTGGGCGAACTCGCCGGCCTCCTCGCCGCATTCACATGGTCCTGCACCAGCATCGTCCTCGCCTCGCTCGCAACGAAGACCTCCCCGGTCGCCCTTTCCGCCCTCCGGCTTTCGGCGGCGTCCCTCGCCCTGCCGCTTGTCCTCATCTTCTCCGGCAGCGCGGACAACCTCCTCGCCGCCTCCATCCTCACGGTCCTAGGCGTCGCCGCGAGCGGCATCCTGGCTTACGGTCTCGGCGACACCATCTATATCCGCACACTCGGCACCCTTGGCCTCCAGGTCAGTTTCCCGTTGAGCCAGTCGCTTTTCATCGCCCTCACCGTGGCCGGGGGCGTCGTGTTGCTCGACGAGCCGTTTACCGGTGGGCTCGTCGCCGGGGCTGCGCTCATCGCGCTCGGGGCGGCGCTGCTGATCCGTTCCAACACAGAATCCTCCTCAGCGGCCGGGCTGCTCTCCCGGCGGGACCTTCGGCCCTATGGCCTGCTGGTCGTCATCGGAGCGATCTGGGCCGCGGCCACCCTTTCCCTCGCCGGCGCCAAAGGCGACCTCACCACGATTGCCGTCGCGGCCATTCGCACACCCGCGGGCGCCGTTTCGATGCTCGCCTTTGGCCTGCTCACCCGCCCCGCCGAAATCGCCCTGCCCTTTCGCGACCGCGCGCACATCGGCACCATCGTTGCCGCCGGCATCGTTGGCACCCTCTTCGGCAGCCTGATGTATGTCTACTCCGTCGTCGAAGCCGGCGCGGCGCGTGCGTCCGTCCTCAGCGCCACTTCGCCCCTGATGGCTTTCCCCCTCGGCATCATCTTCCTGCGCCACCAGTTCCGCCTGACCAGCGCCGCCGGGACCGGGCTTTGCGTCCTCGGTATCCTTCTCGTCGTGCTCTGGTGAGCGTCCTTGTGTGAACTTCCGCCCACAGGCGCACACGCGTGGTCTTTCCGTCTACTTGACACCCCGATTACACACACGTTGTATGTACCCTTCCGCGGCGGCATGGGAACCCTTGGTGCCGCTGCCCCACACCAAGGAGCCCCCACGTGTCGCACTCCCACGGCCGGATGTTGCCCCTCTTCGTCCTACTCGCCTTCGTGGCCCTCATCGCGTTGCTGCCCGCCACCGGATTTCCCGGCCCAGGTACGGCGCGTGCCCAGGAACCGCCTCCGAAGTCCGCGCGCGACCTCGCCGTCGACGCCCTCCAGGCGCGCACCGGAAACACCGCCCGGATCACGGCCGACCGTACCTCCGGCGCGATCAAGAGCGTCTACGCGGGCCTCGTTCCCCTCTCCGACGCCCGCGCCGGCGACACCGCGTCGATCGCCCGCGACTTCCTGAACAACAACGCGGCGCTCTTCGGCGTTGACCCGGCCTTCGTCGGCTCCCTGGTCGAATCCACCACCTACACCACCGGCTCCGGCCTGCGCGTCACGGAACTCGCCCAATACGCCGGCGGCTACGAAGTCTTCCGTGCCGTCGCCAAAGTCTCGATGGACCCCGCCGGCCGCGTCGTCGGCGTCGCCAACTCCCTTGCCCCGGGCCGCTCGATAGCTCCCGGCGGCCCCACCCTCGACGCCGCCGCCGCAAAGCAGGCCGCCCGCGCCATCATCGGCAACCCGGAACTCCCACCGCCTGGCGCCGGCCAGGACCTCATCGACGCCCTCGATCCTCCTGCAAAGCTCTACGTCTACGACTCCGGTACGTCCCTCCGCTTCGGCTGGGCGGTGCGCGTCCAGGTCCAGGATTCCCCGTCCCGCTGGTTTGTCCTCATCGATGCCGAGACGGGCCAGGCGGCATTCCGAAAGAACCTGACAAGCGACGTGGGGCCCGAGGGCACCGTGTTCGTGAATGCGCCAAACGTCTCGCCAAATCCGTGTCCGACCGCGGGACCGAATCCGCTGCCGTGTGGACAGACCGGGCTCATCCCGTTCACAACCGCCAGTTCTGCCCCGTATTCGCTCGACGCGACGCACACCGCTTGGGTCACCGCCACATCAACCTCTGGTAACAATGTGACCGCCCGCGACGAATCGTTGGGGACCTCGATACCCGATGGGCCAACCGTGACGGCCGCCGGGGCTGTCTTCAGTTTCCCCTTCCAGAACAGCTACGAGCTGACCGGCACGCCGTCGGCACAGGACATAAGCGGCGCGGTCACGAATCTCTTCTATCAAAACAACTACATGCACGACTGGATGTATTCGCTCGGCTTCACCGAGGCCGCGCGCAACTTCCAGGAGAACAACTTCGCGCTCGGGGGTGTCGGATCCGACTCCGTCAATGCCGGGGCGATGTTCGGACGGTCGCTTTGCCCGGGCGGGTTCGGGACCTGCCGCAACAACGCCAACTTCAGCACGGACCCAGACGGTACCGACGGCATCATGCGGATGTATCTCTTCACGGACCCGCCGTTTGAGCGGCGCGATGGCGACCTCGACGGCGACATCATCGTCCACGAATACGGCCATGGCGTCTCCAACCGTCTCATCGGCAACGCCGTCGGGCTAAACGGCCACCAGGGCGAATCCATGGGCGAGGCCTGGAGCGACTACTTCGCGATCACCCGTTACAACGACCCCGTGGTCGGTGAGTACGCCACAGGGGACCTCGTCAAGGGCATCCGCACCCACTCATATGAGAACTATCCGCACACCTATGGCGACCTCTGCAACATCGCGGGCCGCGGTTGCGAGGTCCACGACGATGGCGAGCCCTGGGCCGCCGCCCTCTGGGACCTGCGCGCGCGCTACCGGACGATTCTTGGCGCCACCCCGGGCGCCATGGCCGCGGACAAGGCCGTATTCGACGGAATCGCCACAACGCCAAACGACCCCACCATGCTCCAGGCTCGCGATGCCATCATCGCCGCTGAGGTTGCCTCCGCCGGTGGCATCAACGTCTGCGAAGTCTGGGACATCTTCGGCGACCACGGCTTCGGCTATTCCGCCGTCTCCCTCGCCGATACAGGCCCGATCCTTGAAGCCTTCGACCGTGATCCGGCCTGCGGCGATGCGACGGTTGGCTTCTCCAACGTCTCCGCCATCCTCAGCATCGGCGAAGCCGCCGGAACGCTTACGCTCGTGCTCGAGCGCACCGGCTCGGTCGCGGCCCCGGCGTCCGTCACCGTCGATACCGTCGCGGGGACCGCAACCAACGCCGATTTCGGCCCGCTTACCGGCATGGTGGTCAACATCCCCGCCGGGTCGTCCCGCGCGACCGTGTCCACCACCATCACCAACGATGCGCTGGCCGAGTCCGGCGAACGATTCCTCGTCCAGCTGTCGAATGCGACGGGCGCCCGGCTTGGGATAGCCACGACCTCGGTGACCATCATCGACAACGAGACCATCCCCCTGCTGGGCACACCCATCGACGTTCCGGACGGCAACACCACCGGCATCACCCGCAACCTCGTCGTCGCGGGCGTCCCTTCCAACATCACCGACATCAACGTGCTCGTCGACGTCTCCCACACCTACGTCGGCGATTTCCGGATGACCCTGACCCATCCTGACACGGTAACGGTGGTCACAATCATCGATCGCCCCGGGTTCCCCGGCGGTCCCGAGGGCTTCGGGTGCACCGGCAACGACATCGTGACCAGGTTCGACGATGCCGCCGGCCCCGTGGCCGAGACGTCCTGCGTCAACGATGGCGGCGCGCCGCCCACCGGGCTCCGGGGCGCCAGCTACAAACCCACCACCGCGCTCTCGACCTTCAACGGAAAGAATGCCAACGGCACCTGGGTTCTCCGTTTCGCCGACCACGCGACGCCCGACGCGGGAGTAGTCAACGCCGTCGCGCTGGAGATCACTCCCGCCCCGTCGCCGGCCGGCGGCACGCTGTCGTTCGTCAACAATTCCTTCATCGGCAACGAAGGAGACTCGTTCCAGCCCCAGGTCCAACGCACCGGCGGCTCTACGGGGCCTGCCAGTGTCTTCTGCGCCTCGTCGGACGGGAACGCGAAGGGCGGCGCTGACTACAACCACATCCTCGTGCCGCTCACCTGGGCGGACGGAGAAGCAGGGACGAAGGTCTGCCCGCAGGTCACGCTCACCGCTGATGGTTCTCCCGAAGGAGTGGAAACCTTTGACGTCCTGCTCTACAACCCTGCCGGCGCTGCTCTTGGCGGAGCCAGCTTCATGGAGATCAGTATCAATGCCAGCGGCGGAGGCGGTCCCACTGCGTCCAAGCTCGCCTTCAATCCTCAGCCCGGCGGAGCGGCGGCCGGTCAGCCTCTGAACCCGCAGCCGCGCGTCGAGGTCCAGGCCTCCGACGGCACCCTCATCGCCGGGGACAACG
>CAYYSD010000132.1:0-8465 GCA_964474285.1 uncultured Anaerolineaceae bacterium
ACCGGCGTGGATCTGAGCCTTCACGACGACCTTGCCGCCGAGCCCTTCCGCGATCGCCCGCGCCTCGGCGGGTGTCGTGGCGACACTGCCGCGCGTGGTGGCGACGCCGTGCTTCGCAAGCAGATCTCGGGCCTGGTATTCGTGAAGCTTCATCTCGGGGGTTCCTTGGGAGTGGTGGGCGAAAGCCTACAGGTTCGGGGCGCTAGGATCGAAGCCGGTGAGGCTGGCGGAGAGGGGGAGATTCGAACTCCCGGAGACTTTCGCCTCGGCCGTTTTCAAGACGGCTCCCTTGAACCACTCGGGCACCTCTCCACGAGCAAGCATAGCGGAGGGTGGGGCTTCGCTCTCGCTCCCGCCAGGAGTAGCGCGACCGTGAGCGAGCGCGGCGATGCCGCCCTTCCGCGTTCGCTCCGGCGCCGTCACTCCACCCTGCCACTCCACTCTTCCAGCTCCCCGCCTCTTCGCACCACCATCCCCCTATGCCCGCCCTCACTGCGCCCAAGCGCCGCAGCCCCAAACCTGTCATCCCCGCCCCGCAGGGGGCCCTAAGGGCCTGATTTTTTGTTTCACGCGAGGTTTAGTCAACTTTGAAAGGTTCATCTCCAAGACCCCTGACCGGCGGGCGGGGCCGGAAAGTGACGATGATGGCGCCGCGGCTCTCGTTCGTGCGCGGTCAGTCGAGGCGGCTGGAATAGCTGCCGAAGGCCTGGGTGCGGGCGCGGACGTACGGGTCGACGACGACGTTGACGACAGCCGGTTTGCCGCTGGCGAGGGCTCGTTCGATGGCCGGGCGAATCTGGTCCGGGTCTTCGACGTACTCGCCGTGGCAGCCGAACGCCTTCGCGATCTCGTCGTAACGCGTCATGAGGAGGTCGCGGCCCGGCACCTTGCGATCGCGGATAGCGCCGGTCCAGCCGCCGTTGTGGGCGATGACAGCGACGAAGTTGAGGCCGTGGCGGAGGGCCGTGTCGAGTTCCTGGATGTTCATGCCGAACGAGCCGTCGCCGCAGACGACGACTACCTGGCGCTCCGGGTTAGCGGCCTTCGCGCCGACACCGGCAGGCAATGCGATGCCCATGCAGCCGTTCGGCCCGGCGTTGATGCGGCCGCGAGGGACGAACGAGGGAATGCTCTGGCGTGCCAGGTTCAGGATTTCGTGTCCGTCCTCGACGATGATGGCGTCCCGGGCCACCACATCGCGGATCTCGCGACAGAGGCGGAGCGTGTGGATGGGGGTCGCATTGCTGCCCATCTCGGCCTCCGAGCGGTCGCGGCGGGCGGCATCGAGCTGGCGGAGGTGGGTCACCCACGGAGAACCGGCCTTGCTGGCAAAGGAGCCGAGCTGTTCGATGGCCTGCTCCAGCACGAGGCGGGCGTCGCCGGCAATACCGACATCGAGCGGCCGGTTGTGGCCGAGCTCGGCGGCATCGGAGTTCACCATGATGAACTTCGCATCGGCCGCGAACCTGGGCGCGGCCCCATACCCGATGATGAAGTTCATGCGCGTGCCGAGAAGCAAAACGGCGTCGGCCTCGCTGAAGGCGGCCGAGCGGGCGCCCAGGAAGCAGAGTTCGTCGTCTTCGGGGATGAGGCCGCGCGCCTGCGGAGTCGTGTAGAAGGGGATGCCGGTCTTGCGGACGAACGCTTCGAATTCGCGCTCGGCGCCGGCCCAGGCCACGCCGCTGCCGGCGAGCACGACCGGGCGTTCGGCCCGGGCGAGGATCGCGAGCGCCTCGGCAATGAGGGCGGGGTCGCCGGGTGCGGCGACGCGCCGGGCGGCGGGCGGATAGTGCACCGCATCGCCCTCCACACGCCGGTAGAGCACATCGCCGGGCAGGTCGAGGTATGCCGGGCCCGGCTTCTGGCCGAGCGCGTGGCGGAAGGCGGTGTTGACGAGTTCTGGCAGGCGGCCCGTGTTCAGCGCGCGCTCGGCCCAGCGGGTGACGGACTTGAAGCAGCTCACCTGGTCGAACTCCTGGAAGGAGTCCGTACCGATCGAGCTGGCGGCAGCGGAACCGCCAAGGGCGATAACCGGGGCGCAATCGACGAAGGCGTTGGCCACCCCGGTGAGGAGGTTCGTAGCAGCCGGGCCGGAGGCGGAGAGGCAAACTCCTGGGCGGCCAGTCGCCCGCGCGTAGGCGTGGGCAGCCATGGCGGCCGCCTGTTCGTGGCGAACGTCGATGGTGCGGATACCGAGCTCCTGGGCCGCGCCAGCCACCTCGATGATGGGCCCGCCCATGATGTAGAAGAGTGTGTCGACGCCTTCGCGTTTGAGCTGTTCGGCGACGAGGCGGGAACCGGTTATCGCAGCCATTGGGGCAACCTCAGATTCGCGGGGTGGCCGCATCGTGACGCTCCGGGCAGCAGGCGGTCAAGCGAACGGGATCAAGAGCGCTCGAGGGCGTATTCGCCTTCAGCCGTGCGGGTCAGCGTCACGCGCGTCCCGGGGGCAATACCGGAGAAGGGGACCGAGTAGTGTTCGTGCGGCTTGTCCGGGCCCCGGCACTCGCAGTGTTCTGCGATGAGATGCACCTGGTGGGGCGTGCCGCCTTCGTGGATGACGAACGGTTCCCCGGCGGCGGGGAAGTAGCTCAGGCGGGACTTCTCGACGAGGAAGTAGCCCTCGCGCGCTTCTTCGGCGGCAATCTTGCGTGTGTAGGGCCGGGCGGGCACGTTCAGATGGCCTCGATGGCGTCGCCCGGGCGGACCGTGCCCCCATTGAGGACTTTCGCGTAGACGCGGCTGCTGCCGGGGTAGAGGTTCTGGCTCATGCGCATGAAGTCGCCTTCCGCAAAGAAGCGCTCGTTGGTGTCGCAGGGGGTGGTGTAGCGGGTGACTTCGATCTCAATGGTGCCGCCGATGCGAAAGCGGGAACCGGGCACGACGCGATTCCAATCGAGGCCACGGGTGGTGATGTTCTCGCCGACGGCGCCCGCGAAGATCGGGTGGCCTTCCGCCGCGAGCGACTCGATGACCTCGATGGCGTAGAGGCAGAGCGCCCGTTCAGGGCCGCCATGGACCTGGGGATTCGCCTGGACATCGCCGGCGACACCCAGTGTGCCCACCTCGCCTTCCAGGATGGGGAGCTTGGGCACGCCGCCCTTCGAAATGCTGACCTGGACCACAGAACCCTTCATGGCGCCGATCTTAGCATCCCTCGGAATGTCCGTGATGGCGCCGGATGGATTAGCACTCTTGACACGTGAGTGCTAACTTTCGGAAGATTGGAATGCTGGTCCCCAGCGATTCGAAAGGTTTGATACATGCCCACCTACGAATACGCCTGCCCGGCCTGCAAAGCCGTCTATGAACTGCGCCAGAGCTTTTCCGCCGAAACCACGCACACGTGCGAGGAGTGCGGAAAGGGCGTCGCCAAGCGCGTGCTCCACGCCCCTCCCGTCGTGTTCAAGGGGAGCGGCTGGTACGTCACGGATAGCCGCTCGTCGAAGTCGGCTGTGACGAGCTCCGCCGGCGATGATACAGGCGGTGACAAGCCCGCCGAGACGAAGCCCGCGGAAAAGGCGGCCGAAAGCGCGCCTGCCGCCGCCAGGCCAGCTTCCACCGAAACATCGGCGGCTTCCTAGCCTTTCTGGCGCACCGCGTAACGCCCCCTAAGCAAATCCCCCCTATACTTTCGGTGCAATGGCGAATCCCGCTGCCGGCGACGCGCGGCAATCCCGCAGTGCTCATACGCGAGAACGGATCCTCAGTGCCGCCCGCGAATTGTTCGTCGAACGCGGGTACGACGGCACAACGATCCGGCAGATTGCGGCGCGCTCCGGGCTGACCGACCCGGCGATTCACTATCACTTCTCGAACAAACAACACATCTTCGAAGCGGTCCTCTCACCGCTGGTCCTGAACCTCCGGCCGGAAGAAGGCGACCCCTACGACGCCGCGATCGACGCGCTAGTGACGCAGCTCACGGCGTGGGCGAACCAGCCGGACACGCTCCACCTGCTGATCGCGCAATCGATCGAGGGGATCGAGTTCGCCTATGACACGACGATGGCGCGCATGGGCGAGCTGCGAACCGAAATCCAATCACTCGTCTCCGGCCTCTACGCCGACTCCGCGATGACGCGCGCCGACGCGCTCGTCGCCATCATTGTCGGCATCGTTTGCGACGGCGTGCTGAGTTACGGGCAGGACTTCGGACAGTATGCGCAGACCACCGCGGCGCAAGACAGGTTCCGGCGGCTCTTCGCGGCTGCACTCCCGCACCAGGACGAGCCTGACCACGGAGGTGTACGTGCTTCAGAACGCTGAGGGTGAGGCCACAAGACGTTCGGCCGCCGGCGCGGCACGGATGTCCGCCCAGCGCCAGGCTATCCTCGACGCCGCGCTCCTGCTGTTCGACCGGGATGGCTTCGACCGCACAACCATGAAGGCGATCGCCGGGCTTTGCGGAATGACGGACGCTGGCCTGTACTATCACTTCCCATCGAAGCGCGCCATCCTCGACGCGATCTGGGAATTCCCGATCGACGAGGACGCACTCTCGGCGACGTCGGCCGTGCTTGGCCGCGACGACCTGATCGCGTTTATCGACCGAATGCTGGACTTCGTTGGCCGGACGCACTCTCTCGTCAAGCTCACGACGCGCCAGTTGCTGAACGGTGACCCATCTGCCCTTCAGCGACGCGAGCGGGTCCGGGAAGTCTGGCGACGAGGGCTCGCATCGCACTTCGACCAGGTGCTGGACCCGGAGCGGGCCGCTGTGTGTTCGGAGGCGGCGGCGATCCTGCTGCTGGGGGCTGTCTTCCCGATCATGTTCAACCCGCGCGTGGACCTGTTGGCGGCACTGAACAACCGGGACTTCCGGGACCACGTGAAGCAGCTCCTCACAGCCGTGCTGCCGGCCGACTTTGACTCCAGCCCCGCCATCGCGTGCGCGCCGTAATTCAACGGGTCAGCCGCGCCTCGGTGGAGGTCGATGGCTCCGTGGCCGGCGAAATCGAGAGCGGACTCCTGGTGTTGTTGGGCGTGGAGCCTTCCGACACCACGGACACTGTCTCACGGATGGCCGCGAAAATCTGCGGCCTGCGCATCTTCGAAGACGACGAGGGCAAGATGAACCTGGCGCTGACCGACGTTGGCGGCTCGATGCTGTGCATCAGCCAGTTCACGTTGCTGGCGGACGTGCGCCGGGGTCGCCGGCCGTCATTCGATGCCGCCGCACGTCCCGAACAGGCGATGCCGCTCTACGAGGCGTTTTGCGACGAAGTGGCCCGGGCCGGGATTCGCTGCGAGCGCGGCGTGTTCGGCGCACACATGACCGTTTTGCTCGTCAACGATGGGCCGGTAACGATCGTCATCGACAGCGCCAGCCTCGATGCCCCCCGGCGAACTTGACCGGAACACGGTGCGAGCCGCAACGTGCGATACCACCACCACCCGAGGAATGACCGCCCATGCGGATGAGCAAACTGCTGCTGAAGACCCTGCGCGAAGCCCCATCGGAGGCGGAACTCCCGAGTCACCAGCTGCTGCTCCGGGCGGGCCTCATTGCGCCGCTGGCTGCCGGTCTCTATTGCTTCACGCCCGTCGGGTGGCGGGCCATCAAGCGCATCGAGACCATCCTGAGGGAAGAGATGGACCGCTCCGGGGCTCAGGAAGTCCACCTCCCGGCGCTGCAGCCAATCGAGATGTGGGAGCAGTCCGGGCGCGACGAGGCGATGGGTGAGGTGCTCTTCCGCCTGTTGGACCGCAAAGAGCGGGGATTTGCCCTCGGGGCGACCCACGAGGAGGTCATCAGCTTTCTGGCGGCGCGCTCCATCCAGAGCTATCGCGACCTCCCCGTGACGCTCTACCAGATCCAGACAAAGTTCCGCGATGAGGCGCGTCCCCGCGGCGGGCTCATCCGCCTCCGTGAGTTCACCATGAAGGATGCCTATAGCTTCGACGCAGGATGGGACGCGCTCGACAGTTCGTACCAGGCGGCGTTCGACGCCTACGTGCGCATTTTCGAGCGGGCCGGCGTGCCCGTAATCCCCGTGGCGGCGGACTCGGGCGCCATCGGCGGGAAGGACAGCCAGGAGTTCGTCTTCCTGACGGAGAATGGCGAAGACGAGGTGCTGCTCTGCCCCACGTGCGGGTATGCGGCCAACGCGGAGAAGGCGGACTTCGCTCGGCCACCGGCACTGGCGGCCGACCCGGCGCCCATGGAGAAGATCGCCACGCCCGGGGCGCGCACCATCGCCGACCTCGTGGCCTCGCTCGGGATTGAGGCGCGACAGACGGCGAAGGCCGTGTTCTATCGCGTCGATGGCGAACCCGTGTTCGTGGTGATTCGCGGGGATCTCGATGTGAACGAGGTGAAGCTGAAGAACGTGCTCAAGGCACGCGACCTGGCCGCGATGGACGACCAGACCGTGCGCGCGACAGGGCTCGTAGCGGGTTCGGCTTCAGCGGTTGGGCTGACGGGCATGACGATCGTGGCGGACTCGAGCGCGGTCGAAGCCGCGAACCTGGTGGCGGGCGCAAACGAGGCTGACGCGCACTACCTGAACACCAACCACGGTCGAGACTGGACGGCCAACCTCGTCGCGGACATTGCGCTGGCGCGCGAGGGCGATGCCTGCGCAATCTGCGGGACGGCGCTGACCACGCGCCGCGGCATCGAAATGGGCCACGTCTTCAAGCTGGGGACCATGTACTCCGAGGCGTTCGGGGTGAACTACCTGGACGAGTCCGGTGCGCGCAACCCGGTGGTGATGGGCTGCTACGGCATTGGCGTGGAGCGCATCCTGGCGGCGGCGATCGAAGCCAATCACGACGCCAACGGCATCATCTGGCCGCCGGACGTCGCGCCCTATGATGTCCACATCGTCGTCTTGAGCGGCGAACAGCCCGAGGTGGCAGCGTCACTGGCACAGGTGGAGAACGACCTCCACGGCGCCGGGTTCTCCGTGCTCATCGACGACCGGCCGGATTCAGCGGGGATCAAGTTCAAGGATGCCGACCTGCTCGGGATGCCCGTGCGGCTCACGCTGAGCCCGCGCGCGCTGGAGAGGGGCGGGGTGGAGTTCCGCGTGCGGCGGACGGGCGAAACGACGGCGGTGGCCGTGGGGGACGTGGTCGAACAGGTCAGAGCGGCACTTCACAACTGAGTGCTGAGTGCTGAGTGCTGAGAAAGCGTTGGTCGTGTGCCTTACTCGGCTTTTTCAAGCTCGAAGGCGTTGTGGAGGGCGCGAACGGCGTCGGACACGCGGTCGCGGTCGATGATGCACGTCAGGCGGATCTCGCTCGTGGAGATGAGCTCGATGTTGATGCCGGCATCGAAGAGGGCGCGGAACATCTTGGCGGCATAGCCGTGCGCGGTCTGGATGCCGACGCCGACGATGCTCACTTTCCCCAGGTTGCCATCGCTGACGAAGCCGTTCGCGCCGACGTTCTTGCAGATCTCGGGCATGAGCGCTTCGGCCCGGCGGAGGTCTCCGCGTGAGAGCGTGAAGGTGAGATCGGTCAGGTTGCCTTCGCTGGCGTTCTGGACGATGGTGTCGACGCTGATACCGCCCTCGGCGAGCGGTTCGAAAATATTGGCCGCGATGCCGGGCTGGTCGGGCACGTGCCGCACGGTGATCTTGGCAACATCCACATCGTGGGCGATTCCGCGAACGCGATTTCGTTCTTCCAATTCCGATTCTCCATGGATGAGGGTGCCGGGGGCATCGACCATGCTGGAAACGACCAGCAGGGGAAGGTTGTAGACCGATGCGAGTTCGACGGCGCGATTGTGGATCACCTTCGAGCCCTGGCTCGCGAGCTCGAGCATCTCTTCGTAGGTCACATCCTTGAGCTTGCGGGCGGTCGGGACGATGCGGGGGTCGGCGGTGTAGACGCCTTCGACGTCCTTGCAGCTTTCGCATTGCTGGGCGCCAACCGCGACGGCGATGGCCACGGCGGTGGTGTCGCTGGCGTTGCGGCCGAGCGTCACAATCTCTTGCTCTTCGGTCGTCCCCTGGAAGCCGGCGATGATGGGCACTCGGCCGGCCGCGAGCTCCGCCTTGATCCGATCGTTGTCGACGCGGGCGATGCGGCCGGAGCCGTAGACGGCCTTGCTATAAATGCCGGCCTGTTGCGCGGTGAGGCCGACCGCCTCCTGCCCGAGTGCTTTGAGCGCCATCGCGACGAGGGCGATGGACATCTGTTCGCCCGTCGAGAGGAGCATGTCGAGTTCACGCGGGTCGGGGTCGGGCGAAACAGATAGGGCGAGATCGATGAGTTCGTCTGTCGTGTTGCCCATGGCGGAAACGACGACGACGACCTGGTCGCCGGAGCGCACGCGCTGGATGACACGGCCGGCGACATGACGAATTCTGTCGGCATCGGCGACCGACGTACCACCATACTTCTGAACGACGAGCATCACGCCAAGGATGCCGCAGAAGGCGGCAAGGTGCTACGGCGGAGAGCGCATGATGATTCCGAAGTTCACGACCAGGCGTTCGTTGACAACCTTG
>CAYYSD010000133.1:0-8371 GCA_964474285.1 uncultured Anaerolineaceae bacterium
CGAGGGTCGGTCATGCTCTCAACCAGGTGGTGATGGAGCGTCCCCGGCGTCGGGTCCACCTGGGAGGGCGAAACGCACGTCACGCTGATCCCCTCGTGGTACACCTCGGACGCGAGCCCCTGCGTGAAGCGCTCCAGCGCCGCCTTCTCGGCGCCGTAAAGGGTACCAGCGCCGCGCGCGGTCGACTCCGGGTAAGGGCCGCGGCCAGGGCCGATCGCCGCACCGCTCGAAATGTTCACGATCGAACCCGACTTGCGCGGCAGCATGTCGCCGAGCGCGAGCTGGCTCAGGTAGAAGGGCGCGTGGAAATTCACTGCGAACGAGCGGTGCCAGCGGTTGATCGGGTAGGTCGCGATCGGGATGAAGTACGTCAGCGCCGCATTGTTGACCAGCACATCGACCGGTCCGTAGATTTTGTGCACCTCGTCGAACAGGCGGACGCACTCTTCGTACTCGGAAATGTCGACGGCGACGGCTGTAGCTTCGCCGCCGGCGGCCTTGATGCCGTTCACCGTGTGTTCGAGCGACCCTTCGAGCGGGTGATCGCCTTCCTTCAGTGTCCGAGCCGCGCAGACGACCTTGCCGCCCTCGGCGGCGAAGACCTCGGCGATGCTCTTGCCGATTCCCCGGCTTGAGCCGGTGACGAGGACCACCTTCCCATCAAGCTTTCCCATGAAATCCACCTCCAGTAATAACGGGTGATTGTACTCGCGAGGCTTTCATGGCGCTCGACGGTCATTCCACCTCGACACGACTTTCAGGAGGAGGGGCGACCGACACCCATGTAGGCAAGACCGGCGCCTTCGATGCGCTCCCGTTCGAGGGCGTTGCGCGCATCCACAATGAGCGGAGCAATGGCCGCCCAGTCGAGCTCGGCATATTCGCGATGGTTCGCGTGCACAATCGCCGCGTCATAGCCCGCGAGCGGTTCCCCGGCGGGTTCGAAGCCGATCGCACGCACGCCGGCCTCCGTGAGCAACGGGTCGTGCCCGTGGACAACGGCGCCATGGCGTTCCAGTTCGCGCAGGAGGTCGGTCGCGTTGGTGTGCGACGTTACTGCGACGTTCGGACGAAACGTAAGGCCGAGCACGACCACGCGCCGCCCTTCGAGGCCGTCCAGGCGCTGCGCCAGCCGCCCCACGACGTACGCCGGCATCGCGTCGTTGACCGCGCGGCCGAGCGCGGCGAGGGCGCTGGGCCCTTCGCCCTGGACAAGAAAGCGCGGATAGACGGGGATGCAGTGCCCACCCACGCCGGTGCCGGGCACGTGGAGGTGGCAATACGGCTGGCTGTTTGCCGCCTGGATCACTTCGCTGATGTCGATTCCATGGATGTCCGCCACCTGGGCCAACTCGTTCGCCAGGGCGATGTTGAGGTCGCGGTACACGCCTTCGGAGAGCTTGCTCAATTCCGCGGTCTCGGCGTTGGAAAGCAGCATCGCCTTGTTGCCAAGCGCGGCTTCGAAAAACAGCGCCGCCCGTTCGCCCGCACCCGGATCGACTTCGCCCACAACCTTCGGGTATTTCGTCAGGTCCTCCACCACCCGGCCCATGAGCAGGCGTTCGGGAGAAAACACTGCGGAGAAGTCCACGCCAAGCCGCTTGCCCGTCGCCTCGATGATGGGCACGAGCACCCTGCGCGTGGTGCCGACAGGCAACGTCGTGTCGAAGATGCAGAGCGTGCCCGGGCGCATGCCCCGAGCGACATCCGCAGCCGCGCTTTCGAGCGAACGGAGGTCCGCCCGGCCCGTCTCGTCGATATCCACCGCAACGGCGAAGAGCACGGTGTCGCATTCGCGGGCGGCCGCAGCAGTATCTGTCGTCGCGATCAGGTTTCCGCTGGCAACCACCGTTCTCAGCAGCTCGGCAAGTCCCGCCTCATCCGGGATCGGGTTCTCACCCCGGTTAACCGCGGCCACAAGGGCTTCGTTGATATCACAGCCGTAGACACGATGACCGCGGGAGGCGATGACCGCCGCAACCGGCAGCCCAATGCGCCCAATGCCCACGACGGCGACGTTCACCGCGCCACCTTGCCCGCGCTCAGCCGGACAGGCATCGCCAGGTCGGCGGACTCCACGAGCGCCTCCGACACGGCGAGCGCGACCATGCCATCGAATGCGGTGACCTCGACCGGTGACGTTCCGAGAACAGCGTCGCGGAAGGCTTCGAGCTCGGCTCGGAGCGGTTCCCGGTTCGCGATGGGGTAGCGCGTCATGGGCCCCTCGGTCACGCTCGCGATGGCGCCTTCGCGAGCCACCGCCGCGTAGTTCTCGTAGAACTCCAGCGATTGGGCGGCGTAGTCCGCGCGGAACATTCCCTTTTCGCAGAGCACCGTGAGCGTGCGTTCCTTCGTGGGGGTCAGCCAGTTGATATCGAGCACGCCAAGCGCGCCGCCCTGGAAGTGGAGCATTCCCACGAAAATGTCTTCGTTGTCGGTGTTGATGCGCCGCTGCGCTTCGGCGTAGACACGCTCGACCTCATCGCCGAGCAGGTAGCGCATGACGTCGATGTCGTGTGGGGCGAGGTCGTGGATGACGCCGACATCGCGGATGCGATGTGGAAACGGACCAACACGGCGGGCGCGAATCTGGAGCACGCGGCCGCCCTGCCCCGCGGCAAGGCGCGCCTTGAGTTCGCGGATCGCGGGGTTGAAGCGCTCGATATGCCCCACTGTGAGGACGGTCCCGCGTGAGCGGGCGGCCTCCGCGATGTGTTCGGCGGCGGTCATCGTCCCGGCGATAGGCTTCTCCACGAGCACGGCCGCTCCGGCGTCGATGCAGGCCAGGGCGACGGCCTCGTGCATGCCCGTGGGAACCACGATGGAGACGAGATCCGGCTGCGTTTCGGCGAGGAGGGTGGCGACATCCGTGAAGCCCGGAAATGAGCGCCCGGCGGTCAGTTGAGCGACACGAGCCGCGTCTGCGTCGGCGACCCCCACGAGTTCGACGCCGGCCATGTCGCCAAGGACACGCATATGGTTGGCGCCCATCGATCCGATGCCGATCACGGCTGCTTTCAGGGTTGCGGTCATGTTCTTCACGGTACCGGAAGCGCCTCTCGTGCGCGAGTGAACACCACGGGATTTCGGCTACATCACGGCACGGCGGCGGCGAGGCGGGGGAGGCGGCACGGCCTGGTTCGCCGCCACCGGCTGACACTTCGGGCACCATGCCGTCGAACGGATGTCGATACCCTGTGGCGCGCTCCGGATGATGGTCGAGCAACGGCGGCAGGGCTTGCCGGCGTTCGCATAGACGTACATCACCGGGCGGGGGACGGTGCGGCCGTCGCGCTCGAGCTTCCCCACACTGGCGAGCAGCAGTTCTCGCGCCTTGTCGATCATCAGCCGCAGTTCTTCGTCGCTGAGCTCTTCGACCCGCCGCCACGGGTTGAAGGCGCAGCGAAACAGCGTCTCGTGCTTCCAGATGTTGCCAACGCCTGCCATCGCCTTCTGGTCCATGATGGCGTCGCCCAGCGTGAGCCCGGCTCTGTCCGGCGTGCGGAATCGTCGCATCGCGTCTGCAACGTCGAAGTCGTCCGAGAGCAGGTCCGGGCCAAGGGTGGCGATGGGCCGGTGGTGCTCGATCGCCTCTTCGCGAATGAGCTCGATGACCGGTGCGCTGAAGTTCACGACCACGGTATCCGCCGTCTCCAACACCAGCCGCGCCTCCCGTTCGGGGAGCCGCCAGGGGTCACCCGGCGCGTAGACGTGCCAGGTGCCGTACATCCGCAGATGACCCCGAAGCGCGAAGCCGTTGTCGAAGCTGATGAACAGGTTCTTGCCCTGCGCCCGAGTGCCCGTGCAGGTCGCCCCTACGATGCGCTCCACCTGCGGAACAGGTCCGGGACCGTGGCTGCGCGCGGCGACGATCGCCTTGCCTTCCAGGGCTGCGCCTACCTTGCGCGCGAAGCGGAAGACCGCATCACCTTCGGGCACGGGCCTTGCCCTCCCCGGCCGCACGCAACGACAGCCCGCGGTACCCCGTGACGAATCCCACCGCCGTGAATCGCTCACGCCATGGCGTCTCGCTCGCCGGGACGCCGTCAACGCGTTCGATCGTGATCACGCCTCGGGGCGCCCGGTCCGCGAGGCTGGCAAGGGCGGCCAGGGCATGTGCAGCGGCCTCATCGTCATCAAACGGAGGCAGAGTGACAAGGCTCTTGCCGCCACGCTCCAGATAGAGCAGCGGGAAGCCATCGACGGTGACCACGTACGCCCCGGCCGCGCGCTGGAACGTGCGGCGTTCGTCGCCGTCGCGGCGGGGCCAGGACAGCGTTGCGCCGTATGGATTGGCAGGGTCCGTGGCGGCGAACACCCGGACGGAAGGCTCGTCTGACGGTTCGCGTTCCGCACGCAGCCGGTCCACAGCACCCGGGAGCGCGAACTGAGCGCCGCCGAGCCCATCGATGAAGTAGCCACGGCGCACCCGGCCGCCCTCCTCCATCGCCTTGAGCACTCCGTAAACCGCCGTGAAGCCGCCCGAATTGCCCTCCGCCGCCACCGTTTCACGGGTGATCACCCCATAGCGTTCCAGCAGCGAGGAGGCCAGGGCATGCGCTCGCGCGGTGGCGCCGGCAGGGTCGTGAACGACCAGCGACCAGCGGCCGGCGGCCTCCGGCGGCAGGGGGCTCCCCCGGCCCCGTGGCGATGGTGACGTGGTGGCCCTGGGCCACGAGAGCGCCCTCAGCGGCGCCAGGGTGTCGTTAGTCACCTGTCCTGCCCAGACCAACTCCCAGAGCGCATCGAGCGTGTCGCGGACGCTGCCGCGTGTTGCGCCGACCAAATCCGCGAAGAAAACCGCCCCTCGGGATCGGAGGGTCTCGACGATTGCACCATGCAGTGGCCCCGGCTCCGCGAGCACGGTGGGTGGCGGCGCCAGCTCTGCCAGCTTCTCGCGACGGTAAAGCGCCACGCGTCCGTCATCTTTGCCCAGGGAGCCGCGGCCGAGCCACGCCACTTCTCCCGCCGCCCCGAGTTCATCGAGCATCCGTGGCGCATAGTCCGCCACGCGCGTCGCCAGGATGTCGCGCTCGAGCACCGACGCCGGCACGGCCAGCCCTTCGATCTGTCCCACGACATCCCGAAGCCGCGACATCCCCCGGGCGGCAGATCCGGCGCCCTGCCAGTTCGCAAGGAAGCGCGCATAGGCGGCGTGATCGACCGGTTCGACTTCTCGCCGCAGCTTCGCGAGCGAACGGCGGCGAAGCATCCGTAGCACGTCTGCATCGCACCATTCGCGTTCCACGCCGCCGGGGCGGAAGTCACCGTGCACGACCGTTCCGCCAGCTTCGAGCGACCGCAGGGCTTCGGTCACGAGCGCATCGGGAAGCAACCAGCGGCCCGCGGGCTGTGCCACGACGAAGGGCGCATGCGTCCGCGCGAACCGTGCCAGGAGCCCTTCCAACGGGCGCCCGGATGGGCGCAGGAACACCTCCGGCACGCCGACCGGCGGCGACACGCCGAGGCCGTCGCGATACCGTCCCGCGTCTTCGATCGAGATCCATCGTTCGTCGCCACCGATACGCATACGGCACGCGCGCCGGGTCCCCTCGAGCTGCGTCAGCCACTCGTGCGCCATCGATGGGGTCACGAGCCGCTCGGCCACTTCGCTTTCAGTCAGGTCTCCGACCCAACGCAGGAGGTCGTGCGTGTCGTCGAGGTTGCGAGCCTTGCGGCCATCGGCCAGCCGTTGCAGCTCGAGTTCGGTCTCGGTCAGCGCGTCGGGGTCGAGCAGTTCACGCAACTCATCCTCGCCGAGCAGGTCGCGGAGCAGGTTACGGTCGAGCGTGAGCGCCTGCGCCCGCCGCTCCGCCAGCGGTGCGTCGCCTTCGTACATGTAGGCCGCGATGTAGTCGAAGAGCAGCGAACGCGCGAAGGGCGATGCTTCCTGCACGTCGGCCGTCACCACGCGGATGGCGCGGCTGCGGATGTCCGTCAACACCTCGATGAGCCCCGGGAGGTCGAACACGTCGCGCAGGCAATCGCGATAGGTCTCCAGGATAATCGGGAAGGACCCGTAGCGGCTGGCGACCGCGAGGAGCCCCGCCGAACGTTGACGCTGCTGCCAGAGCGGCATGCGAGCGTTCGGCCGGCGGCGTGGCAGCAGGAGGGCGCGGGCGGCGTTTTCCCGGAAGTGCGCCGCGAACAACGCCGAGTTCGCAAGCTGCCCGACGACCAGGTCCTCAACCTCTTCCGGCGCCGGGAAGAGGATGTCGTCGCCGGGCGGTTCTTCGCCGCCGGCGAAGCGCAGCGCGATGCCGTCGTCGCTCCAGAGTGTCTGCACATCAAAGCCTGAGCGTTCGGCAAGGCGCGCCTCCAGGGCCTGCGCCCAGGGCGAATGCACCCGCCCTCCGAAGGGCGTCAGCACCACGACCCGCCAGTCCCCAAGCTCATCGCGAAAGCGCTGCACGGTGATCGTGCGGTCCGTGGGCAGAGCGCCCGTGGCCTCCTTCTCCTCGTCCAGGTAAGCAAGCAGGTTTCCGGCGGCCTTCTCGTCGAGGTGATGGCGCGTTTCGAGGAGATTCATCTTTGCGCCTGGGTCAGTGATCGCGTCGAGCTCTCGCGTGAACGCGCCGATGGCCCGGCCGAATTCCAACGGGCGCCCGACGCCGTCGCCCTTCCAGAACGGCATCTTGCCCGGCTCTCCGGGCGCCGGAGAAACGATCACACGGTCGCGCGTGATCTGCTCGATGCGCCAGGTGCTCGCCCCGAGAATGAAGGTCTCGCCTGCGCGACTTTCGTAGACCATCTCCTCGTCCAGCTCTCCCACCCGCGGCCCGCCCTCCCCGAGGAAGACGCCATAGAGGCCACGGTCCGGGATTGTCCCCGCATTCACGATGGCGATCGTCTTTGCGTCACGGCGTCCGGAAAGCTGATCCGTCGCACGATCCCAGGTGATCCTCGGGCGAAGGTCGGCGAACTCGTCCGAAGGATACTGCCCCGCCAGCATGCCAAGTACGCCTTCGAACACGTCGCGGCTGAGGCTCGCAAACGAATACGCCCGCCGGACCACGCTTTCCAGCTCCGCCAGCGACCAATCGTCCATGGCGCACATGGCCACGATCTGCTGGGCCAGCACATCCAGCGGATTACGGGGTATGTCCGTCTTTTCGATGAGCCCGTCCTTCATCCGTTGCGTCAGGACGGCGCATTCCAGCAGGTCGCCGCGGAACTTGGGGAAGATGCGTCCGCTGCTCACCCCGCCCACCTGGTGGCCCGCACGCCCCACCCGCTGCAAACCACGCGCCACCGACTTTGGCGACTCCACCTGGATCACGAGGTCCACCGCGCCCATGTCGATGCCGAGCTCCATCGAGCTCGTGCAGACCAGCCCTGGCAGTGTGCCGGATTTCAGCCGCTCTTCGATTTCGAGACGCTGCTCACGGCTGACCGACCCGTGGTGGGCACGCAGAAGCTCCTCGCCGGCGAGTTCGTTCATGCGCGCCGCCAGCCGCTCTGCAAGGCGCCGGTTGTTCACGAAGATGAGCGTCGACTGATGTTCCTTCACCAGCTTCAGCAGCTCCGGGTAGACCGCCGGCCAGACCGAAGTCCGCGATTCGATATCACGCCCGTCCGGGGAAGGACCGTGAACGATTGGGTTGTCGCCCGGGCGAGACATGTCGTCGAGCGGGACGATCACCTGCAGGTCGAGTTCGCGCGTGCTGCCGGCATCTGCAATGGTCACGGGCCGGTCGCCACCCAGGTACCGGGCGATTTCGTCGAGCGGACGCTGTGTGGCGGAAAGGCCGATGCGCTGAAACGGGCTGCCGCGGAGGTGCTCCAGCCGCTCGAGCGTGAGGGCGAGG
Source organism: uncultured Anaerolineaceae bacterium (assembly GCA_964474285.1). GTDB lineage: Bacteria > Chloroflexota > Dehalococcoidia > Tepidiformales > Tepidiformaceae > JACRBT01. The sequence goes on from CAYYSD010000133.1 coordinate 7,809, forward strand.
TGCGCCCCGCGCTTCGTCCCCGCCATGACGTGAATCTCGTCGATGATGACGGTCTCCACCGTGCGCAGGGCATCCCGCGCCTGGGACGTGAGCATGAGGTAGAGCGACTCGGGTGTCGTGATGAGGATGTCGGGCGGGTTCCGGCGCAGATCCGCGCGTTCCTTCTGGGGTGTGTCCCCGGTGCGCGTGCCGACCTCGATTTCGGGCAAGGGAAGACCCTCGCGCGCCGCAGCGATGCGCAGCCCGGCGAGCGGGGCACGAAGGTTTCGCTCGACGTCGTACGACAGCGCCTTGAGAGGAGAGATGTAGACGGTGCGAATGCCCGCCCGCTTCGGCCTGCGCGCCCTGCCGGGCGAAGCCTGCTCCGCCAGCGGCACCGGTCGCACGGCCAGCTGATCCAGGGCCCATAGAAACGCCGCCAGTGTCTTCCCGGAACCGGTTGGCGCAAGCAGAAGCGTGTGTTCGCCGCGCGAAATGGCATCCCAGCCGAGTTCCTGGGCACGCGTCGGCGCCGCAAAGGTCTCGGAGAACCATCGCCGCGCCACCGGACTGAACCGGGAAAG
>CAYYSD010000134.1:0-8335 GCA_964474285.1 uncultured Anaerolineaceae bacterium
ATCAGGGAGGGTGATCAGCTTGAGTTTAGCCGCGCCAACGGCGGGCTGAAGGTTGAGGTCGTGAAGAGTCGCCACTGGTCCGAGCTCTACGGTTCGTACCCTGCCACCCGCGAATACCCCGGGTGGGAAGCGATCCGCGAGGAAGTCGGTTACGAGATTGGGCGGCAGCTGGCGGCCGGCGGGCATGAATAGCGTCGTCCTCATTGATGCGAATGTGATTGTGCGTTTCCTCACTGGAGAGCCTGCAGACATGGCACTTCGAGCCCGGGCACTGTGGGAAGAAGCAGAAAGAACGGACTCAAAACTCAGCTTGCCAACGCTGGTGGTGGCGGAGTCCACATGGGTACTCCGTTCGTTCTACCGCTGGCCGAGGGGGCGCATTGCTGAGGCCTTGCTCGCGCTCATGGATCTCGCAGAGGTGGAAGCACCTGAGCACGCCCTCGTGGCCGAAGCACTCACGACGATGGCCACCGCGAACGTCTCATTCGTGGATGCATACCTGGATGTGCTCGGGCGGAACACTGGCACGCCGGTCGCTTCGTTCGACCGGAACTTCGCGAGGCTGGGTGTCGAATGGGTGGAACCGACGCTTTCCAACGGCTGAACGCGGCCTCGCCTGACGTTTCCGCATCCTGAAGTCCGGTTGGTGGTGTGCCACAATGCGCGCGACTTCGGCGGGGTATGGCCATGACCTTTCTCCAGTTTCCCGACGGCTTCCAGTGGGGTGCAGCAACGGCGGCGTATCAGATCGAGGGGGCCCACGACGTCGACAACCGTGGACTCTCGATCTGGGACACCTTCAGCCACCAGCCGGGCCGGACGTTTCGCGGCCAGACCGCCGACCGCGCCTGCGAGCACTACCTGCGCTATCGCGATGATGTCGCGCTGATGAAGTCGCTCGGGCTGCAGGCGTACCGGTTCTCGGTTGCGTGGTCGCGCATCCTGCCGTTCGGGGCAGGGCAGGTGAACGAGGCGGGGCTGGCGTTCTATGACCGGCTCATCGACGAGCTGCTGGCGAACGGGATCGAACCGGCTCTGACGCTTTATCACTGGGACCTGCCCCAGGCGCTCCAGGACCTGGGCGGCTGGGCGAACCGGGACACCGCGAACCACTTCGCGACGTACGCGGACATCCTCTACAAGCGCTACGGCGACCGGGTGAAGCGTTGGATCACGCTCAATGAGCCGCTCATCTTCACGATGTTCGGCCACCGGACGGGGTACATGGCCCCGGGGATTCGGGACTACGGGGTGACCGCGAAGGCGGTCCACCACGCGATGCTGGCGCACGGGCTGGCGGTGCAGGCGTTCCGGGCGAGCGGTATCGATGGCGAAATCGGGATTACCAACGCGGACACGAGCTTCGAGCCCGCCGATGACAGCCCGGAAGCTGCCGCGGCCACGGAGCTGGCGCGCGACTTCGACACGCGACTGTTCCATGACCCGGTGTATGGGCGTGGATACCCGAAGCCGGTCCTTGAGTACTACGCATCGAAGGGCGCCCCGTTCCCAATCCGGCCGGGAGACATGGCGCTCATCGCGCAGCCCACGGATTTCCTCGGTGTGAACCTCTACTCACGCGCCAGGATCGAGCCGGACGAAGGGCGGGGAGTGGGCTACCGGAATGCGGCGCCGACCCTGCCCGTCCTGGCGATGGGGTACGAGGCGGCCCCGCACGCGCTGGGCGACTTCGTCCGGTGGGTTTCGCGCGAATACGGGCGGCCGAAGATCTACATCACCGAGAACGGGGTGGGCGACAACACTGAGCCAGGACCGGACGGCCAGATCGATGACCACGTCCGGCAGGACCTGCTCCGCGGGTTCCTCAGCGGACTGCACGGGGCGATCGAGGATGGCGCCGACGTGCGCGCATACTACCAGTGGTCGTTGATGGACAACTTCGAATGGGCGTTTGGCTATTCCATGCGCTTCGGGATGGTGTATACCGACTTCGAGACGCAACGACGAATCCCGAAGAAGAGCGCGGCGATGTATAGCGAGATCATCCGGCGAAACGGGCTGGAGGCATGAACCGTCGCGGGCGGGCAAGGCGGCGGGCCGGTACAATCGCGGCATGACGACGCGCATTCTGCTGACACGGCACGGCCAGACGCACGGGAACGTCGAGAACCTGTTCTGTGGACACGCCGAGACAGCGCTGACACCGCTGGGGATCGCCCAGGCGCAGGCGCTGGGACGGCGCCTAAAGGACACGCATTTCGACGCGGCCTATGCGAGCGACCTGTCCCGCGCAGCCGATACGGCCAGCTACATCATCGACGGGCGCGACCTGCTCCTGCGGCTGGAACCGGACCTGCGCGAGATGCACTACGGCGAATGGGAGGCGTTGCCCGCGAGCCAGATTCGCGACACCAACATCGAACACCTGCGCGAGTTCTTCCGGGGGAACGTGCCCGCCCCGGGCGGAGAGACGATCATGCAGCTGCGAGAGCGGACGGCGCGGGCGGTGCGCAACATCGCGAGCGAAAACCCGGACTCGACGGTGCTGGTGGTTTCGCACGGGAACGCCATCATGGCGTTGATCGCCGAACTGCTGGGGGTCCCGGAGGCTTCGAGCTGGTCCTTCTCCGTCGCGAACACGTCGCTTTCGACGCTGCACTTTTCGAAGAGCGGGCGGTTCACGCTGGTGTCGTTCAACGACGCGGCCCACATCGAAGGGCTTCCCGCGGCCGAATAGGCTGGCAACGACGCATGCCATACTCCGACGACTACACGATGGCCGAGATGATGTGCATCGCGGCGGCGCGCGAGTTCCCGAAGCAGGGTGTCGTGATGCTGGGCATGGGGCTGCCGATGCTCGCGGGGACGCTGGCCAAGCTGATGCATGCGCCTGACCTGGTGATCTGTACGGAGGTGGGTGTGTTCGACTGGGAGCCGGCGGCGGACGTTCCGCGGGCACCCGTTGGCATCCACGACATGATCCTGAACGCGGGCTCGGCGAAGGTCGGCGACATGGTGGATGCGCTCGGCGCGCTGCTGATGGGCGGACGAGTCGACTTCGGAGTGCTCCAGGCGGCACAGGTGGACCGCATGGGGAACCTGAACACGCTGCTGATGGGCGACTATCTCCAGCCGGAACGGAGGCTTGGAGGAACGGGCGGGAACACGGAGATCGCCTGCCTGGCGCCGCGCACCTTCACGATTATGCCGCAGGAGCGGCGGCGGTTTGTGGAGCGTGTGGACTTCAACACGAGCCCGGGGTATATCGACGGGCCGGGGAGCCGGCGGCGCGCAGGACTCGACCCACAGGGTCCGAATTGCGTGATCTCGACAGTGGGCGTGTTCGGGTTCGATACGCCGGATGGCGGTGAGACGGGCTCGTGCGAGATGGTTCTGGAGGCGCTGCTGCCGAACATGACGCCTGACGTGGCAGCCATGGAGTGCGGCTTTGAGCTTCGAGTGTCGCCCAACCCGCGGGAACTGGAACCGCCAACGTTGGAGGAGGTCGCACTGTTGCGGCGCCTCGATCCGTACCAGTTCTACGTGACGCCTGGGCGGTATTAGGCAAACCCCGCCGCGTCGTGACTTTTGTCGCAGCGGGGTTTGACTGCGGGGGCAATACTGGCGGACATGTCGACAATAGATCTGGACAACCGCGGGCTTGGTCCTCCCGAACCGATGGTGCGGATCCTCGCTGCACTGCCAAAACTGGGAGAGGGCGATGAGTTGCGCGTCCTGATGGACCGCGAACCTTTGCTGCTCTACCCGGAACTGACGCGCCGCGGCTTCGGCTGGCTCACGACCGAAGCGGACGACGGTTACGTGATCATGATCGGGCGGGCAGTGCTGGAATGACGGCGAAGGTGACGCCGGCGAGCAGTCCGCCGCTGAGCGTCCCTGCGCCGTTCTTCCTGGCCGCGCCCATCGCCCTCGCGGCAGCGGGTCTGTTGCTGTCGGGATCGGACCCGGACGCCCTGGTCGCGATCAACGTGCCCAGGACGGTGGCGGTGACCCATGCAGTCATCATCGGTTGGCTGACGACGTTCATGATCGGGGCGGTCTATCAATTAGGGCCGGCAGTGTTGGGCGGGAGGCTCGCGAGCCACCGGCTGGCGCAGGGGCACTTTGTGGCGCACGCGGGTTCGGCGGCAACGTTTGTCTGGGCGGTGGAACGCTGGGACGTGCACGTAATGGCGGCAGCGGGGACGGTCCTTTTCACCTCGTTCGGGCTCTTCTTCGTCAACGCCATCCCGGCAACGTGGCGGGGCGGCAAGCGGACGATCCCGGCGCTCTATTTGCGGGTTTCCATCACGATGCTCCTGGGAGCGATTAGCCTGGGACTGCTGACGGCGTTGGCACTGAGCCAGCTCTGGTGGCCGATCACCATGGGGCGGCTTTCGGCGCACGCGCACGTTGGGCTGGTGGGCTGGCTGGCGATCACGCTGACGGGTGTCAGCTATCAACTGGCGCCGATGTTCATGGTCATCCCCCATGCGAAGCTGAGGATGGCAGTGCCTGCCCTGGCGATCACCACGGTAGCGACGGTCGTGTTCGCGACCGGCATCGCCTTCGACCCCGAACGGCCAGTGCGGCTCGCGCTGGCGGCGCTCCTGGCAGCGGGCCCAGCGCTCTGGGGAATCACGTTCTGGCGGTTGCTGGGGGAGCGAAAGCGGAGGCAACTCGACATCCAGGGGCGAGCGACGGTCGTCTCCCTGGCGTTTCTCGCGGCGACCGTGGTGCTCGGGATGGGCGCGGCAGCGGGCACACCCTTCACGCCGGACGAGCAACCCGCGCGCTGGCTGCTCGCCTATGGCGCCGCCGGGCTCGGCGGCTGGCTGGGGACGGCGCTCATCGGCAACAGCTTCAAGATTGTGCCGTTCCTGGTGTGGTTCCATCGCTACCATGAGAAGGTCGGGCAGGGGGCGGTGCCGCTTCTCACGGACATGTTCAGCGAGCGGCTCGCGCACGTGGTGCTGGCGATCCACGCGGGGGCCGTGCTCACGATTGTGATGGGCGCCTTGAGTGGAGAACTCTTGCTCGTCCAGGCCGGCGGGGTCGGTCTGGCGGCGGGGGCGGCAATGCACCTTGGTGTGTTGCTCAGCGTATTCGCGCCGCACGAACGCAGTTCGCGCAGCCAGGCCGGTGTAAGGAGGATTGCGCCATGAATGCCAGTGATGTTGCTCGTGTTTTGCAAGGGGTCTACGACCCGGAGTTGGGCATCGATATCGTATCGCTGGGGATGGTCTATGGGATTGCCGTTCGGGACGGAAGTATTGCGGTAGAGATGGCGCTCACCACCGCGGAGTGCCCTTTGGCGATGACCCTGATCGAGGGCGCCTGCCGCGCGGTGGACACAGCTTTCCCCGGGCAAGAGGTATCCGTTGAAGTGGTAGACGAGCCGGAGTGGGATGTCCGCATGGCTTCTCGGGATGCGCTCCGGATGTTCGGGCTGGCGGCAGCTGTCTGACGGTCAGATGAGACGGGCAAGGGCATCGAGGTCCCGGACGACAATTTCGCGGCGGCGGATTTCGACGACGCCGTCTTGTTCCATGACTCGCAGCGTACGGCTGACGACTTCGCGCACGGACCCGACGAGCGAGGCCAGGTCCTGCTGGGTCATGACGCGGGGGACGACGATGCCCTCGGTGGAGGGGGAGCCTTCTTCGCGCGCGAGCATATAGAGGTAGCGCGCGATTCGGTTCTGGACTGTCTGCAGGCTGAGCTGTTCGACAAGCTCCGTGAAGGAGCGGAGGCGGCGCGCGAAGTGCTGAAGCAGCGCGTCATTCACCTCCGGGAACTGTTTGCCGAGCGCCGTCACCGCGGTGGTGGGAAAGAGGATAGCTACCGCAGGTTCCAGGGCTTCGACTGTCGCGGGGTTCGGGCCACCATCGAAGACGGGGACTTCGCCAAAGGTATCTCCGGCGGCGGCGAGCCGGAAGATCTGTTCTCGGCCATCTGCGCCGGTGCGGAAGATGCGGGCACGGCCGCTGCGAACCAGGTAGAAGCCCAGGCAGGGTTCGCCTTCCACGACAACGAATTCGCGAGGGCCGCGGACAAGCACCTGGAGATGCCTCGCGAAGCGGGCCACCTCCGCGTCGGGCACCGAAGCGAAATAGGGAACCATCCGGACATCGGCGAGGGTCGCAACGTGATGGGTCACACGCGAAGTATGCGCGGAGCGCACGTGTGAGGCACGAATGGGCCCGTGGATTCGGTCCAACTGGCACTGTGATTCGGCCATCGCTCCGATAGAACGTGTCTATTGAGTTCGCTGGTGACAAACGTCACATCGTTCCGTCCGGCGAAGGCGCGAAATGTGCAGGGGGAGGGTGTGATGGATCAGGTCACCCAGAGGAAGTACCCGGGTCCAGTGGTCGTGTGCGTGCGGGGACCGAGCCGGTCCGGGAAGACGGCGATGGTGGAGCGGCTCATTGAGCGTTTCCGCGTGACGGGACACCGGGCGGCGTGGGTGAAGCGGACGCACCACCTCCTGGACCTGCCGGAGAAGTCATCGGGCCGGGTCTGGACTCGCACGCCGGCGGCGATGGTGGTGGGAGCGAGCGACAGGGTGCAGGTCACGCTGCCGCCCGGGGACGATGACGAACTCAAGACGCTCTTGCGGGCGTGTCCGGCCGATGCCGACATCGTTCTGCTGGAAACGCACAGCCCCGAACCGTATCCAACGATCCTGTCCGAAGTACTGACGCCGGCTGCCGGCGAATCTGTCATCGGTCGATGGGCGCCTGGCGCCGACCTCGAATCCGTAGCCTCGAGGTTGGCGCCAGACATTCTCGCGCTGCTCCCGGAGAGCCGGGAGCTTGACCTGGCGCTGCGCGGCGCGATGAGCCTGCACGGCGGGCACGCCTGCGCAGGCCTTGTGCTGGGGACACGGCTGGCGCTGGCGGGCGCGCGGGCGGTTGGGGTGCCGGTTCCGGACCAGTCGAAGCGGCTGCTGGTGGTCGCGGAGATGGACCGCTGCGCAGTTGACGCGCTCCAGGCGGTGACGGGATGCCGCCCGGGACGCCGGACGCTGAGGATCCTGGACTACGGCAAGCTGGCGGCGACGTTCATCGACGAGCAAGCCGGGCGGGCGGTGCGCGTGGCGGCGCGTGGCGACCTGCGCGAGCGCGCCGGCGTGGTTGCGGATCCACGCGAACGGCACGAGGTGCAGCGGGCGGCCTACCTGCGAATGACCGACGACGAGTTGTTCAGCGTGGTTCGGACCGTGGCTGAAATAGGGCAATTCGACCGCCCGGGACCACCGGGCAGGCGAGTGACATGCCGCGGTTGCGGCGAAGAAGTATCGGATGGGCGCGACGTTTCGACTGAAGCAGGGCCGATGTGCCGGCCTTGCGTGACGGCCGCAGCGGGCGCGCGAGAAGGAGGCACCGAGTGATGAACAGACGCGGATTCCTGAAACTGACCGGGGGAGCGGGTGCGGCGGCGACGGCGATGTACCTGGAGACGCAGCTTTCGTTTCTCCAGGCTGCCCCGGGAATCGACAACCCGCTGGCCACGTATCCCAACCGTGGGTGGGAGCGGATCTACCGGGACCAGTACCACTACGACAGCAGCTTCACGTTCGTGTGCGCGCCGAACTGCACACACAACTGCCGCCTGCGCGCGTTCGTGCGCAACGGGGTGGTGCTCCGGACCGAACAGAACTACGACGGCCAGAATGTGGGCGACCTGCAGGGCAACAAGTCCACGAACGCCTGGAACCCGCGCGGCTGCAACAAGGGCGCGACGCTCACGCGGCGCATCTACGGGCCGTACCGCCTGAAGCAACCGATGATCCGGGCCGGGTGGAAGCGCTGGGCAGACGACGGATTCCCGGCGCTGGATACCGCGGCGCGGAAGAAGTACATGTTCGACGCGCGCGGCAAAGACACGTTCGTGAAGATGAAGTGGGAGGACACTTTCCGCTACGCGGCGAAGGGCCTGATCGCGACGGCGAAGCGGTATTCCGGACCAGAGGGCAAGGCGATCCTCACCGGTGAGGGCTACCAGCCGGAGATGATCGACGAAATGGAGATGGCCGGCACGCGCACATTCAAGCTGCGCGGCGGAATGGGCCTCCTCGGCGTCATGGGCAAGTACGGCATGTACCGCAACAACAACATGATGGCGATCCTGGACACGATCGTCCGGGGCGTGCCTCACGAGCAGGCGAAGGGCGGGCGCAATTTCTCGAACTACACCTGGCACGGGGACCAGGCCCCGGGAACACCGTTCGTCACCGGTCTCCAGAACTCGGACTGCGACTTTAACGACATGCGCAGCGCCAAGCTTCACATCGGCGTGGGCAAGAACCTCGTCGAAAACAAGATGGCGGACGCGCACTTCTTCATCGAGATGATGGAGCGCGGCGGCA
>CAYYSD010000135.1:0-8322 GCA_964474285.1 uncultured Anaerolineaceae bacterium
GCGGCCACGATTATGCCGGTGAGGCTGCCCATGACTGCGCATACGACGAACAGGTCGAGGGTCCCGCCGGCGGTGAAGCGGCCCATGATGAAGCCGTCATCGGACTCCATACCACGGATGGAGGCGCCGGAGGTCAGGCGAAGCAAGAACATCGCGAGGCGCCCTCCGGCGCCACCCACGAGCAACCCCGCGAGTCCGCCGGCGGCGAGGCCCAGGAAGAGCTGCGAGATGATCATCAGCGCGTCCGCGCGCCAGATGGGTGTCTTGACCCTCGTGGCCGCGGGATCGATTGAGGACGGCTGGGCGACCGCAGTCATCGGGACACCTCCGCGCTCTTGGCGCATCCTATACGGCTCATCGGCACCTTTACAGATCCGGGCGGAAGGGGGTCTGAACAACAGCGCGTAAGGTCCACGCTTGCGAATATCGATGCAACCCGGGCGACACCGTCCGCCTCCGGAAAGGATCACGCTCATGACGACCACCGACCTCCCGCTCATCCCCGTCGCGAAGCCCCTCGTGGGCGAAGAGGAGAAGCAGGCCGTGATGGAGGTCCTGGAGAGCGGACAGCTGGCGCAGGGTTCACGGACGGAACGATTCGAGCAGCTGTTCGCTGTCTACACCGGCACGAAGCACGCCATCGCGGTGAACAGCGGCACCGCGGCGCTCATCGTCGCGCTGCAGGCGGTTGGGGTGGGCCCCGGCGACGAAGTCATCACGAGCCCGTTTAGCTTCATCGCCACCGCGACGAGCGTCATCGCTTGCGGCGCGACCCCGGTCTTCGTGGACATCGACCCGACCGATTTCAATCTCGACCCCGCGAAGATCGAGGCGGCAATCACCCCGAAAACACGCGCGATCATGCCGGTGCACCTTTACGGCCAGCCGGCCCGCATGGACGCAATCCTCGACATCTGTGAGCGGCGCGGGATTGCGCTGGTGGAGGACGCCGCCCAGGCCCACGGCGCCGAATTCCAGGGGCGCCGGGCGGGCTCGTTCGGAGCGGGATGCTTCAGCTTCTACCCGACCAAGAACATGACGACGGGCGAGGGTGGCATCATCACCACGAACGATGACGAGGTGGCGCGGCTGGCACGCATCATTCGGAACCACGGGCAGGAACGGCGGTACTTCCACGAGTACTTCGGGCTGAACTGGCGCATGACCGACATGGCGGCGGCCATCGGCGTGGTGCAAATGGGCCACATCGAGGAGTGGAACGAAGCGCGCATCGCCAACGCCCGCAAACTCAACGAGCGCATCGCCGCGCTGGAGTTGCCCGTCGGCGCGGTGCAGACGCCCACGACCCGTCCCGGCGACCGGCACGTGTTCCACCAGTACACGCTCCGGATTGCGAAGGACCGTGACGGCGTGCAGCAGCGCCTTGCCGAAGCCGGCGTCGGCAGCTCCGTGCACTACCCCATCCCGATTCACCAGCAGCCGATCATGGTGAGCATGGGCCACGGCGGCGCGAGCGCGCCCGAGGCCGAGAGGGCGGCGAAGGAAGTGCTCTGCCTGCCAGTGCACCCGTCGCTCACAGACGACGACATCGAACGCATCGCGGTTGCGCTGGAGCGAGCGGTCAGGGATGGCGCCGGGTAGGCTGGGAGCGCGTCAGGAGCCGCTCACGAAGAGTTCGACGAACTGTTCGGCGAAGGAGGCATCCGCGGTGCGGGCCGCCTGTGAGGGGCCGTGGAAGAGCCGGTTGGTCAACGCCCGGCTGAACGTCTCGAGGGCTGCGCGGTCGACCCCCGGGTGAAGGCGCACCATCCGGTCGATTTCGGCCTGTCGCGTCGCCTCCACAGCATTGCGCAAGCGGGCCGCGCGGGCCGCGCCATCGCCAGCAAGGTGCGCAAGCCGGGCCTCCACGATTGCACCAACCTGTTCGGCCAGGGCGCTCCGGCGGCGCATCGCGTGCGGACGGTTCGCTTCGTCGGCCAGCAGATCCGCGATGCAGATGAGCGGCGCGGCGAATTCTCCGGCGAAGTTCCGCGGCGTCCCCAGGTCCGCGATGAGGGCGCGGGCATGGGGAAGCTCTCCGGCGAACATGGCACCAGCTGACGACCCCAGGCAACCGGCGACCACGTCGACATCCGGACAGAGCGCGACGCGGTCGATGCGCAGAAACTCCCACGGGCCAGCATGAGCCAGGGGACTGCGACCGGCGAGGTAGACCGTCGAGAAGCCAAGCTCGACGCCGCGGCGAGCGACAAGTTGACCGAGCTGGCCCGTGCCGAGGACCAGAAGGCGCCCCTGGGGCGCAACACCGGCGACCTTCAGTGCACGGTCAAGCAGTGCACCGGCATGGCTGTTGAATTGTTCGCGCTGGCGCAGCTCGCGGGCGCTGCCGATGGCGATATCTGTGATGGTGCGCAGTGGGCCGGTGGCGGTCGTACAGGCGGCGCGAACCTGCCCAAGAATCTGCTCTTCGCCCAGCACGACGGAATGGACCCCACTTGCCACCTCCGCGAGGTGACGCACAGCCTTTGGCCCACGCAACTTCAGCGGCGATTCGCAGGAGCAGGGCTCGGCCTGGTAGGTCTCGATCCGCTGACAGCTATCGACGAGCACGGCCCCGGGATGGCGTTCGCGCATGGCCTGCCGCATGCGATCGACTTCGAAACGGTCAAGGGCGACCGCATTCCACCCGCAGGCGGTGAAGGATTCGACGAACGATTCGCGGCGATGGGAGCTCATTGTTGACCTATCGTGTCATGAACCGGCGCGTGTTGGAAGCACGACACATAGAGTTCACGCGCTCAGCCCCCGAGGCTCTGCACCGCGGGGATGGGCCGGTCACTCGTGCGGTACTGCGCCTTGCCCTGTTCGAGCAGATCGCCGCCGCGGCAGTCGTTGACGACGATAGCGGGGAAGCCTTCGACCTGGAGCTTGCGAATAGCCTCCGTGCCCAGGTCTTCGAACGCGACTACTTCGGCGCTTTTGATGTGGCGATTGAGGAGCGCGCCGGTACCGCCCACGGCGATACAGTAGACGGCGTGATGCTGCTGGATGGCGGCGCGCACGGCCGGGCCTCGTCCCCCCTTGCCAATGATGCCCTAGAGACCCAGTTCCAGCATGCGCGGTGTATAGGGGTCGAGGCGCATGGCGGTGGTGGGACCAGCCGAGCCAATGACCGCGCCGGGCCGGGGCGGGGTCGGCCCCACGTAGTAGATGACCTGGCCGGTCAGGTCGATCGGGAGCGGTTCGCCCCTGTCCGCGAGTTCGATGAGCCGCTTGTGGGCGGCATCGCGCGCCGTGTAGATGACGCCGCTGAAGGCGACGTGGTCGCCGGCCGTGAGCCCGTCGATGACCGCGTCGGTGAGAGGGGTGATGACAGAGACGCTGGCGCTCATGGCGCGACCTCCTGGAGTTCGACCGCGGACAGAGCCAGCGGCTTTTGCATGACGACGAACTGGCACGGCAGACGGGACTTGCCTTCAGGGAAGGGCGCGACGCCGACCGACACATAGCCAAGCGATGCGTACCAGCCGATGAGCGAGGTACGCAGGTTCACGACATCGAGCCGCATTGTCGCGCATCGACGCTGGGCGCAGTAGCGCTCAGCCGCGGCGATGAGGCGCCTGCCAAGCCCACGCCGTTGGGCGCCGGGCTCCACGGCGAGCATGCCGAAGTAGCCGAGGGTGTCGCGCACCTCCAGGTGGACACTGCCGGCAACTATCGAGGCGGGGTCTTCAACCACGATAAACGGGTCACGCTGGAGCAGGTCGACGATCTCGTTCTCGTCGGTGCGTTCGCCAACCTTGAAAAAGTCCTCCACCACGTAGGCGGCGTTTGTGATGCGAGTTATCGCGGCCGCATCTTCGATGCGGGCCAGGCGAAGTCGCGGTCCCTCGGATGCGTCGATCGTCACGCTAGATGACCGCGTGCTTGGTGCGAGCACTGTGGCACTGGATGTTGACCGCGACGGGGAGGGCTGTGATGTGCGTCGGGTACGTATCGACAAACACGTCAAGCGCGGTGGTGCTGCCGCCGACCGCCTGCGGACCGACTCCAAGGGCGTTGACGGCGTCCAACAGTTCATCCTCCAGCGCGGCAACCTCAGCGTCCGCGTGGCGCGAACCGATCTTACGGAAGAGGGAGTGCTTGGCGATTGTCATCGCCTTTTCTGCCGTGCCGCCGATTCCTACGCCGATGACCAGCGGCGGGCAGGGGTTGCCGCCGGACATGTCGACGGTCTCGCAGACGAAGTCGACGACGGCCTTTTTCCCCATGCCCGGGAGGAAGTTCTGGTAGCGCGACATGTTCTCGCAGCCGCCGCCCTTCGGCATGAAATAGAGATGGACCTCGTCGCCGGGGACGATTTCGGTGTGGATGACGCCGGGGGTGTTATCGCCGGTGTTGAGACGTGCGCTGAACGGCTGAGCCGCGATGGACTTGCGCAGATAGCCTTCGCCATATCCCTTGCGGATGCCGTCATTGATGGCGTCGATGAGATACGCACCGTTGATGTGAACGTCCTGGCCGACTTCGACGTGGACGACAGCGGTGCCGGTGTCCTGGCAGAGCGGGAGCATGCGCGTGCGGGCGATTTCTGCGTTTTCCAGGATCTCGTCGATGATCTGCACACCGAGTGGAGAGCGTTCGGTTTCGCGGGCAGCCTTGATCGCGCCTTCAACGTCTTCGGGGAGGAAGTGCGTGGCTTCCACCGCCATCCTGGCAACGGTCTCTGTGATTGTCGCAGCGTCGATTTCGCGCATGGCCACCCCTCCGAATTCCACACGTAGGGTAGCGCAGGACGGCCGTGAGATCAGCGGCCGCGCGGGCGCGGGAGGAGGCTGCGGGGTCAGGCGGTCCTGTCGAAGTTCTTGCCAGCGTTGGGGTCGAGGAGTTGGATGATCGCCTCGCCTTCGGCCTTCTTCGCGTCCAGCGCGTTCTTCACGACGGCGACGGCGATTTCGGCGCCAACGGATGCCTGAGCCTGGCGCATTGCGAGGGTCGTAATCTGCGAGAGTTCCATACGATGACTATCGGCACGGAGGCGGCAACAGGAGACTCCACCGAGGGTGTAAAATGGTGACATGCCAGCGCCCGAACAAGCCGAACTTGCGCACAACCTGATGCTCGCCATCGAAATGCACGAGTTCGGGGTCAGGCTGCTTCAGGAACACCTTCGACGCGAATTCCCTGAAGCCTCCGAGGAAGAGCTTCTGCATCGGGTATACGACGAACTTGGTCGACGCCCAGGTGCCCACCTCGGCGATTCTTCTGGCAGGCCAGGCACTTGGCCACCGTAAACGTGGTCGTCCGGACGCTCCGACAGGTCAATCGGGAAATCGAGGCCGGCGGTGCTCATTCGGCCCTCGTGGGTGGGCTCGCTGTTTCGGCGCGTGGGCATCCGCGATACACGGCCGACATCGACCTCGCGGTGGCTGTTGCCGACGATCGACACGCTCAGGCCCTCGTCAACGGTCTCCTGAAGGAGGGGTTCCAAATACGGTCGCTAATTGAGCAGGAGGCCACGGGCAGAATCGCAACCGTCCGCCTGGATTCGCCCGGGGCAGAGGGCCGTTCAATCACGGTCGATCTGCTCTTCGCCTCGTGTGGAATCGAGCCGGAGATCGTGGCGGGCGCGACAGTGCTCACAGGCTCCACCGTTCCGCTTCCGATTGCATCCATCGGCCACCTCATCGCCATGAAGCTTCTTTCCGACAGCCCGGAGCGACTTCAGGACCGGCTGGATCTCCAATACCTCCTTTCACGCGCAACCCCGGAGGACCTTCGATTGGCCGCTGACGCAGTTTCGATGATTGAAGCACGCGGCTTCAACCGGGGAAGGGATCTTCGTGGCGCCCTTGAAAACTGGATGGCACGGCCGAGCGCGGACAACGGCCCATGACAGTCATCCTCGGCAGCTGAAGCCTGAACGGCTAAACCAGCTCCAGCAGTTCACCTTCGATCCGCTTGCTGCCGCGGCGCAGTTCGACGAGCTTGCCGAGCTTCACGACGCAATCATCCACGCCCTTCGACCCGTTGAGCGCGTCGAAGGACTGCATGCCGCAGACGTTGCAGGAACCGTGGTGGCAATCCGCGACCGTCTGCGTGTTGTGCACATCCTGCCATTGTCCGCGCAGGTAACTCTTCGTGACGCCGCAATCGATGTGGTCCCAGGGCAGCGGCTGGCGGGTGTCCCATTCAGTGTGGGTGAACCATTCCTTGTCGATGCCCGCAGCGGCCATGGCATCGTCCCAGCGCTGGCGATCGAAGTATTCGCTCCAGGCGTCGAACTTCGCGCCGCGCCTCCAGGCTTCAAGGATGGCCTCACCCACGCGGCGGTCGCCCCTGCTGAGGACGGCTTCGAGGAAGCTGTCGTGAGGGTCGTTCCAGCTGAACTCGACGCCCGCTGAACGGCAACCATCGCGCAGGATGCGGTGCTTTTCGTAGAGTTCGTCCGCCGTGTCCTGTCGTGCCCACTGGAAGGGCGTGTGCGGCTTCGGAACAAGGTTGCTCGTGCTCACTCTCACGCGGGCACGGCCGCCGCAGTATTTTCGCCCGATGCTTTTGACGCGCTTCCCGAGTTCCACGATGCCGGCGACATCCTCCATGGTCTCTGTGGGCTGGCCGACCATGAAATACATCTTCACGCCGGTCCAGCCGCGCTGGAAGGCGTTCTCCGCCGCGCCGAGAAGGTCGTCGTCCTTCACGAGCTTGTTGATAGCCTGGCGGAGGCGCTCCGTTCCGGCTTCGGGCGCGAGCGTCAGCGTGTGCTTCTTTCCCTTCGCGACGGCATTCGCAACATCCACCGAGAAGCTGTCGACCCGCGTGCTCGGGATGCTGATCTTGAGGTCCGGGAACGTCTCCGTGAGCAGGTTCACCATCGGAATGATCTGGCTGTGGTCGGTGGTGCTGAGCGACAGCAGCGACAGTTCGTCGTAGCCCGTGTTGGCCAGGAGGGCGCGCGTGGCCTCGACCACTTCCTGCGGACTCCGCTCCCGCGTGGGGCGGTAGATCATCCCGGCCTGGCAGAAGCGGCAGCCCTGGGTGCAACCACGCTGGATCTCGACGGCGGCGCGGTCGTGCACGGTCTGGAGGAACGGCACGATCGGCCGCGTCAGGGCAGGCGGAAGCGTTTCGACGATGCGGCGGCGAATGGTCTTCGGAGCATCGGGGACGAGCGGGACAGTCGCCTGATAGCGGCCCTCCGGGTCGTAGCGGGCCTCGTAGAAGGAGGGCACGTAGACGCCGGGCATGCCGAGCAGGTCGCGAAGGCGCTGTGCCCGCGGGACACGGTTTGCCTTCCAGTCGCGAACCCGGTTCGCGAGTTCGACCACCGCGTCTTCGCCTTCGCCGAGGACGAAGACATCGATGAAGGCGGCCATCGGCTCTGGATTGAAGGCGCCGCTGCCGCCCGCGACAACGAGCGGGTGTGCGTCCGTGCGGTCGCGTGACAGCAGCGGGATTCCGCCGAGGTCGAGCATGTTCAGGACGTTGGTGTAGGTCAGTTCGTACTGGAACGTGAAGCCGACGAGGTCGAAGTCACGCAGCGGGCGGCGGCTTTCGAGGCTCCAGAGAAGCGTCCCTTCGCGGCGCATCTCGGCCTCCATGTCCTCCCAGGGTGCGTAGGCTCGCTCGGCGAGCACGTCGGGCGCCCGGTTGAGCAGGTCGTAGAGGATGCCGAGCCCCATGTTGGACATGCCGATGTCGTAGGCGTCGGGATAGGCGAGCACGAAACGTACGGCGGCCGAGTCCCAGTCCTTCGTGGTGCTGTTCCACTCGCCGCCGCTGTAGCGGGCCGGCTTCGAAACGCGAGCGAGAAGCTGTTCCGGTGTCGCAGCCATGAGTCCATCCTTGCGCCTGTTGGCGGGGCGAACTTCCATCCTAGCCGACACGCTGGAGCGAAGCGAAGCCCTTCGGCTCAGGCGCCCTTCAACTCCTTGCCGATCCTCTCGGCCTTGCCTTTGCCGACCTTCGGGACTTCCAGCGCGTAGACGGTGCCGTCCTCGAACGCCACGGTCAGTTCCGAGGTGAGTTTTCCGCTGCCAACTTCGAACGACTTCACCGACGCCCGCGGGTGATCGGCCAGGAAGTCGCCGGGTGAGTTCGTGATGAGGCCGTGCTTCATCGAGAAGAATGCCAGCCGGGTGGGCGTGATCGCCATAACCATGTGCCCGCGACGGTCTCCCGGGGTGCCCGGGCCCTTGCGGTTGAGGACGGAGTCGGCCGCGACCTGGCCCGCCATGCCTGCAACGCCAGCTACGCCGGCGGTCAGCATCGTCTTCTTGCCGGTGCCGCGCGACGAAACGACGACGGCCACGCTGACCGGCTCATCGAGTTTCGCCGCAACCTTCGATTCCATGCTCATGA
>CAYYSD010000136.1:0-4643 GCA_964474285.1 uncultured Anaerolineaceae bacterium
AGCGACACCTATATCGCGAAGGACGCAGACATCAACGAAGAGATCGACAAGCTGCGGCACTCGGCGACGCGGGCGCTGTTCACGCGGCGCGACGTGATCATCGTGGCGAGCGTGAGCTGCATCTACGGCCTCGGCGAGCCGGCGCAGTACCAGGAGTTCGTCCTCAGCTTCAAGGTGGGCCAGAAGTTCGCGCGCGCGGAAGCCATCCGGCGGATGGTCTCGATGCAGTACGAGCGCAACGACATGAACGTCGTGCGCGGCAAGTTCCGGCTGCGGGGCGATTCGCTCACCATCCTGCCGAGCTACGACGAGCTGGCGGTGCGGGTGGACTTCTTCGGCGACGAGGTGGAGCGCATCGTCGAACTCGACCCGCTCACCGGCGAAATCATGGCAGAACGCGAAGAGATCGACATCTTCCCGGCGAAGCACTTCGTGACCACGCAGGACCGGATGTTCGACGCCATTGCCGGGATCGAAACGGAGCTGGCGGACCAGCTCGAGTTCTTCCGCAACCAGGGCAAGATCCTCGAGGCGGCGCGTCTCGAAGAGCGCACGCACTACGACATCGAGTCGATGCGGGAGACCGGGTACTGCCCCGGCGTCGAAAACTATTCGCGCCATCTGCAGCTGCGGGAACCGGGCTCAACACCGTGGTGCCTGCTCGACTACTTCCCGGACGACTGGCTCCTGATCGTGGACGAGTCGCACATCACGCTGCCGCAGGTCCAGGGCCAGTACTTCGGGGACCGCCGCCGGAAGGAAACGCTGGTCGAGTTCGGCTTCCGCCTGCCGAGCGCGATGGACAACCGGCCGCTGACCTTCGAAGAGTTCGACCAGCACATCAACCAGTGCGTGTTCGTGAGCGCGACGCCCGCGGACTACGAGGTCCAGCGTTCGACGCAGATCGTGGAGCAGGTCATCCGGCCGACGGGCCTCCTGGACCCCGAGATCGAAGTCCGGCCGACGAAGAACCAGGTCGACGACCTGATGGACGAGATCAAGCGAGTGGTCGATAAGGGTCAGCGCGCGCTGGTGACCACGCTCACGAAGAAGATGGCCGAAGACCTCGCCGATTACCTGGTCGAGATGGGCATCAAGACGCACTATCTCCACAGCGAAGTGCAGACGCTCGACCGCGTGGAGATCCTGCGCGACCTCCGCCTGGGTGTGTACGACGTGGTGGTCGGCATCAACCTGTTGCGCGAAGGCCTCGACCTGCCGGAGGTGTCGCTGGTCTGCATCCTTGATGCGGACAAGGAGGGGTACCTTCGTTCGAACCGCTCGCTCATCCAGACCATCGGGCGGGCGGCGCGGCACATCGAAGGCAAGGTCGTGATGTACGCCGACAAAGTCACGCTCAGTATGCAGAACGCCATCGACGAGACGTACCGACGGAGGGCGGTGCAGCTGGCGTACAACACCGAGCATGGCATCGAGGCGGCGGGCATCCACAAGGCGATCCGCGACATCACGGACCAGGTGCGGATGGTCGCCGAAGAGAAGACGCCTTATGACGCTGGTGCGCGCGACATGCCGCGCGACGACGTCTTGCGCCTGATCAAGGAGATGGAATCGCAGATGAAGGCGGCCGCGAAGAATCTGGAGTTCGAGAAGGCTGCCGCCCTGCGCGACCAGGTTGTGGAGCTGCGCCGCACCCTCGTGGGCAGCGACCAGGAAGAGCTTGCCGCATTCGCGGCGGCAGCGGGCCGCAGCGGCCCCCTCCGGTATGGCCGCAGCCAGGCCGGCGGCCGCCGGCGGCGGCGGTAGGACAGGCACGGGCCTCACACTCTGGTGGAGACCGGTTCGGCGATGATGGCGCCCTCGGGCGTACATCCGGGGCCCGTCGGCAGGAACGCGGGGCCAGCCTTTTCCAGGAGATAGGCGTGGAACGTGACTTCGCCTTCCAACGATTCGAATCTCCGCTCCCGGCCGTAGAAGCAGCCCGGGTTCAGCGTGATGTGCGCGGATTTGCCCTTTGCCGCAGGTTCCGTGGAGACAGGCAACATCCTGCCGGCGACCACAGGGTTCGGACCCACGAGTAACGTCCGGTCGAATGTGACCGGCTCCATCGTGTTGTTCATCACGATGACGCGCGCGGCCGCGCCGCCGCCGGACCCGGGCACAATCTCAATCGTCAGTCTCAAAACGGGCGCCTCCGCGCGCTACGGCGTGTCGTAATAGTGGGCGTAGTCGACGCCGCGCACCTTCTTGGCGCCCTTGTCCTGGATGTAGGTTCCGGAGTTCAGGTCCAGGTTGTCGACGTTGCCCATCGGGGTGTTCTCGGTCGTGTCCTCAGCGGCGAAGGCCGCAACAGCCGTGTTCCAGTCGAGGAAGTTCGTGAGCGCGGCTGAAGCCTCAGCGCCGCTGGCGCCGCTCTTGATAGCCCAGAGCTTTCCCTTGTGCTTGCTGACCCGCTTCTCCAGCGGCTTGATGTGCGTCTTGTGCGCCTTGCCCGTCGCCTTGACGTGAAGCCGTTCGTGTTTGTCCACCCGGAACGAGCCTGCCAGAGTCATATAGGCCGTCGGACCGTTCGCTCCCCACGGCGCTCCTGTGAACGAACGCGTGGCCTTGAGCTTGCCGGTCTTCCACTTCACCCAGGCGCGCCCTGTGGGATGCCTGGCGTCCGGCTCCGCGGTCGCGATGACGGGCGCTGTGACATCGATCGAACCCACGGCCTGGTTGCCGAGGCCTCCTGTGCCACCGACCCAGTGGATCATTGCCTTGCCCGTCTTGCCCTTGTTCACGAAGACGTGGGGGGCGACGTTCGAAGTCACCGGGCCATCGTAGAAACCGTCCTGGTTTTGCGGCGGCATGTTCACGGCAGCAGATTGCGCAGGGATCGGG
The DNA here is from genome assembly GCA_964474285.1 of uncultured Anaerolineaceae bacterium. Classification (GTDB taxonomy): domain Bacteria; phylum Chloroflexota; class Dehalococcoidia; order Tepidiformales; family Tepidiformaceae; genus JACRBT01. The sequence goes on from CAYYSD010000136.1 coordinate 2,845, forward strand.
ACCGTCTCGCCGACGCCCTCGGCGCCCGTCTTGCCCTCGTCGGTCACCTCGCGCGCTATGAGCGATTCAACGGACCGGCTCAGCAACCCGGGGGTCCCCGCAATCAGACGGCCAACGAAGCGGTTGCCGTGTGTTTGTTGCAGCCCGAGCATCATCGAGACCGCCGACTGCGGACGGGCATGCTCCAAGAGAGGCGTTTCCGTGACGGTCGACGCAGCGGCGCGGGTGGCGCCGGCCTCCTTCGGACTCGATTGTCTCGGAGCGTGTTCGGTCATGATCCTCGGCCCACCCTAGGGAGCTTGCCCAGGGTCGTCAATGCGGGACGAAGCCTCCCTCAGACGCCGATCCCAAAACTGGCCGCTTCGGTGTCCTCAACGCAGAATAGCGCGACTCAGAATCGACGAGGGGGTGGCCGCAATGCGGCGTGTTCGATCACTGGATTGGGACGCAGTTGCTGTCCTCATCGCGGCGCTCTCCGGCCTCGTGCTCCACCTGCTTCACCTCGCCAAAGAGGAGCTGTTGCTGACAATTGTCATGGTGGCGCTCGCAGGCGTCCTGGTACGCGACCTGAGGCGCGAGCAGCGAGAGGAGGAGCAGAAGGAGGCTCTGGAGCACCAGGTGGACGCGCTCCACCGGCTCGAACGGGCGGTGACGGCGCCGGAAGCGGTCCTCGTTGGCCCGGACGAACTGCGCACCGCCAGCGAGGCGTTCGCGCGGAGCGCGGCGGGCGACATGATCTGGTTCAACGTCTGCCTCACCATGTTCCGCCCACAGTGGCTCTTTGACCTGATGCTCAAGCCCGCCATCGAGAACCCAAAGGTGCGCTCAATCCAGTTCGTCCTGAGCGAACGCGAGCGCGAGCGCTGGCGGACGGAACTGACGCCGAAAATCGCCGCCTGCGCCAATCGCGAGAAGGTCCGCGAGCCGCGCTGGTGCGCGCTTGACGAGTCGGTGTCGTTCATCATGTCCCAGTCCGAATCCAACACGCGGGAAGCGCAACTCTCGTTCTGGGGTGAGCCGTTCATGTCGATTAGCACGGGAGCGCAGGTTCCGCGATTCGTCTTTCACCTGCCGGCGAAGTCCGCCCTGCTACCGCACCTGCTGGAGATGGACCGGAAGTACCGCATGGCGGCGTTGGGGTAGCAGCTCAGCTGCTCTTGAGGCGGCTGCGGTAGGCGCGGACCTTGCTGCGGGCCCCACAGGTGCCCATGTCGCACCAGACTCGGGAACGGTTCTTGGAGCTGTCGTAGAACGCCCACCGGCACCCGGGGTCGGCACAGACTTTGATCCGGTCGAGGTTGCCGAGGACGTCGGCGCGGTGGAGCACGGCCATGAGCTCGCTGAGGAGGCCGGCCATGTCGCGCGAAGCCGGCGCCAGCCGCAATGCCCCGTCATCATCCAGCTGCAGAAGCAGCGGAGCGCGTTCGCTGAGAGACGCGATGACAGTGCGCGTCCGCTCTTCGATCTCGCCGCCGTGGCAGCGATACTGCAGCCAGGCTCCGATTGCCGCGCGCGCGCGCCGGAACGCGCGGGCATCTTCATCGGTTGGGGCCGGGGAGAGTTCGAAGCCCCGATCCTGCAGCCACCGACCCACGGATTCGCCATCCGCAAAGTAGTCCGCAGGCACCGGGTCATCCGTGCCGGAGTTCAGGAACTCGAGCAGGAAATCGATTTCGAGCATCGTCTCTCCGGCGGAAATCGTAACAGGTGTCAGCATCTGTCACCAGTAAAACATATTGACAGGTTACCTGTCTACCAGTTAAGGTATTATACAGGTAACGAGTCCAACTCGAAACCGT
>CAYYSD010000136.1:4653-8250 GCA_964474285.1 uncultured Anaerolineaceae bacterium
CCCCTGCCCCGGTTCGAAGCCCGGGGGCCAGACCACGCTGGCCCCCGGGTCCCTCCATCTTCGAACGTGTTACCAGTATTAGCGATACGCAGGTAACGCGTTCACCAGTTGCGAAGGAGACCCTGAATGATCTTCCACACTGACTATGACCTGCAGGCGCACCTTCAGCGCCGGGACGAACTCTACTGCGAGGTGCAACGGGCTTCGTTCCGCGCCGAGCCCCGCGCGCTGGCGACAAAAGGCTTCCGGGCGGCAGCAGCCCGTTGGGTCAGCAGCGCCGTCTTCCGCGCGGCCCCCTGCGACCACCAGACGGCGGCGGAACAGTCATGAGCGAGACAGCGAACTTCGAGCAGATCGCGTCGGATTCCGAAGCGGCCTACGGGGAGGCGCTCAGCTTCCTCGGTGGCCTCCCGGAAGGCTTGCGCGGAGAACGATGGTACGGGACCTGGTCGGCCCGGGAAGTGGCCATCCACCTGGGGAACTGGCTCGCCGGCCAGAACGGCTGCCTTGACCTCGTCGTGCGAGGGGAGCGGCCACGGATAACCATCGCGGGCGTGAACGCGATGGCCGGGGAGACCGACGAGGTCAACGCTGCCGGCCAGATTGAACAGGCCCACCTCGACTGGGAAGGCGCCCTCGACTATCTGCGGGAGGCAGCCGCTCGCCAGGCAACGCTCTTGCGTGCGATGCCGTCTGTGCTCCCACCGGAGCGGCTGCGGATGGAGGGCACCGCCGCGCGCGTCGGATTCGGTGGGACGGAGCACGCCCGGCATCACCTCGCGACCATGAAGGCATGGCTGGAGTCTGCAGCCGCATCGCCATCCCCTACACTGAATGGTCGCACCATTGGAGCGAGGGGTGGGCGATGTCCGGACATTCGAAGTGGTCCACGATCAAGCGGCAAAAGGGCGCGACGGATGCCAAACGGGGAGCCATCTTCACGAAGCTTTCTCGCGAGATCATCATGGCCGCGAAGGCGGGGGGCGGCGATCCAGGGATGAACTTCAAGTTGCGGCTGGCAATCCAGCGCGCCAAGGCCCAGAACATGCCGAGCGACAACATCGAGCGCGCAATTGCGAAGGCAACCGGGGCGGGCCAGGAAGAACAGCTCGACGAGATCACATATGAGGGCTACGGGCCGGGCGGCACAGCCATCCTCGTCCAGGTCGCGACAGACAATCGCAACCGCACGGTCGCCGAGGTGCGACACCGCTTCAGCCGCGCAGGCGGGAACCTCGGTGAAACCGGTTCAGTCGGCTGGCAATTCGAGGCCAAGGGCATCATCACGGTGCCTGTCGATGGCAAAGACCCGGACGACATTGCGCTGACCGCCATCGATGCCGGCGCCGACGATGTCCAGGTCGCGGGCGACATGGTCGAAGTGACAACTGAGCCGGCGAATCTCGAAGCCGTGCGAAAGTCGCTCGAGTCGAACGGCCTGGGCATCGAGAATGCCGACTTCGCCATGGTGCCGAAGACGATGATGGAACTCGATGTGAAGACGCAACACCAGGCGATGAAGCTGCTCGACGCGCTCGAAGATCTCGAGGATGTGCAGCGCGTCTACTCAAACGTGGACTTCACGGACGAGGCGATGGACAGCTACGAGGGCTGAGCGGGCGGGACGCGGAGCGAGATCTCCGCTTTCGAAGCGGGGCTACTCCCGCGTTTCGTAGATGCGCCGGACGACATCTTCAATGGAAGGCTCTTCGACCGTGAGATCGATGATGCGGGCGGAGCGGGCGACGGCGGCAATGACATCGGCGGCGCTGGTCTCTTCGCGGGCGAACGTGAGCCACTGGCGGGGGCCCTCGATGCGAACAACGCGGGCGTGGGGCACCTGGAGCGGGGGCGTGGCCTCCTCCATGTCGACTACGACGGTCCTTTCGCCGCCGAACCGGTTGCGAATGTTCTCGAGCGCGCCGTCGTAGATGATGCCGCCGCGGTCGACGATCATGAGACGGCTGCAGAGGCGTTCGATGTCGCCCATGTCGTGGGTGGTGAGTAGCACCGTGGTCCCGCGTTCGCGGTTGATGTTGAGGAGGAATTCCCGCAGGCGGGCCCTGGCAACCACATCGAGCCCGATCGTTGGTTCGTCGAGGAACAGGATTTCGGGGTCATGGAGGAGCGCGGCGGTGACTTCGCCGCGCATCCGTTGACCCAGGGAGAGCTGCCGCACCGGCGTGCGAAGGAATTCTCCCATCGCCAGGAGCTCGATGCAGCGTTCGACATTCTGGCGGTGGCGCGCCTCCGGGACGCGATAGATGTGGCGGAGGAGGTCGAACGAATCGCGCAGCGGGAGGTCCCACCAGAGCTGAGTGCGCTGCCCGAAGACCACTCCGATACGGCGGGCGAGCTCGGTGCGTTTCGGCGACGGTTCGAGGCCGGACACGGTGACCGTTCCGGTGGTAGGGACGAGGATGCCAGTGAGCATCTTGATAGTGGTGGACTTTCCGGCGCCGTTCGGACCGATGTACCCCACCATCTCGCCGGGCGCGACGGTGAACGAGACGCGTTCGACCGCGCGGACTTCGACCCGTTCGCGCATGAAGCGTGCGAAAGGACCGCGAGCGCCTGCCCGCCTTCGCGAAACGGTGAAGTGCTTCGTGAGGTCCTGGGCGCTAATGATCGGTGGCGGGCCGGAGTGTCCGGTTGGCATGGAAGGGTTCAACTGCCTGTGCTCCTGTAGTGGCGGACAGCCTGTCCCCAGGCGAAACGGGCGGCGATGACGACGCCGAGGGCGACCAACGGACCCAGGAAGCGAAGCGGCTCGGGAGCGCCGAGCGGATCGTCGCGATCGAGGATGAAGAGGGCGGGGAAGTAGTTCACGAAGCCGAGCGGGATTACGAAGGCAAGCAAGCGCCGGAGCCAGCCGGCGTAGATGTTGAGCGGGTAGGAGGTGAACTGGTTGCCGCCGTAGGTGAAGGAGTTGAGCATTTCCAGACCGTTGCCCGTGGTCCAGAAGACCGTCGAGGCGCCGAGGACCCAGATGCCGCAGAAGATCACGCAGCCGCAGACGAGCATGTTCAGGAGCATTGCCGCCCTGGCAAGGTTCCATTCGATGTCGAGACTGACGATCGCGTAGACCAGGATGGCCGCCCCCTGGAGCATGGCCCCGATGTGGCGGAGGGCGAAGTCGGAACTGATGACCTGGTAGAGGGAGCCAAGGGGGCGGGTGAGGACGGTGTCGAAGGTGCCCATTCGTACCATGACCGGGAGCTGGTCGAGGTGGCCGACGATCATGTCCGCACACTTGAAGGAGACATAGGCGGTGCCATAGAGGAAGGCGACTTCCTCGAGGGTCCATCCGCCGAGAACCGGGAGGTGGCGGAAGAGCACCCAGATGGCGAGGAAGTCGACAGCGGTCACGAGGAGAGAGCCCACCACGAGGAAGACGAACGACAGGCGGTACTGCACCTGGCTTCGCACGCGGGACCAGACAAGGACCGGATAGAGCCGGAGCGCGTCAACCACCCTGGGTCACCACCCTTCGCGTCGCGATGCCAAGCACCACGCGGCCGGCAGCGAGGATGGCCAGCGCCCACGCTGCCTGGATGCCGAGCTGCGTTACGATCTCGCCGCCCTCCGGCTTCTCCA
>CAYYSD010000137.1:0-8243 GCA_964474285.1 uncultured Anaerolineaceae bacterium
GCGGAGTTCGACGTCCACAAAGAGGGGCGCGGAATAGGTGGTGTCGCGTTCGCGGCACTGTTCCATAGAATGCTTGGGTTCGCGGAACTCGTAATCGCCGAAGATGAGGTCCATCTTCGAGCCTGTGAAGTCCTGGATAGGCGAGATTTCGTCGAGGAGCTCTCGAAGTCCTTCGCGCTTGAACCAATCGAAACTATCGATCTGGATCTTGATGAGGCTGGGGATTTCGAGAACGTTATCGATTCGTCCGTAGGTCTTAACTTCGATCGGGGTGAATACCCCGGCGGGCACCACGTCACGCGCAGTGGTCATCCTGTGGCGACTCCTTCAGGACTGGGAATGCGTTGGGCACGATGAGACAAGGTTGAATAGACAAGTATCAGGGAAAACGTTGGGCAAGGCAAGCCACCAAAAAACGTACAGTGCCCCACCCCGGCCCGTCAATGGCCAGGATGGGGCACCGGGTCGCGTTCGAGTGTCCGCTTAACCGACAGGGGCGGGTTCGCGCAGGGACTGGATGACGAGCCCGCCGCCGTCTTCTTCGGACTTTCGGTCGATGCGGACAGCATCTCCCGAGCCGAATTCGCCGGCGAGGAGCATCTCGCTGAGCTTGTCCTCCAGCTGATCCTGGATGAGGCGGCGGAGCGGCCGGGCGCCGAACACCTGGTCGTAGCCCTTTTCGCCCAGCCAATCCTTGGCTTCGTCGGAGACTTCGATGCCGATGCCCTTCATCGCGAGCTGCTTCTGCACGTTCGACAGTTCGAGATCGACGATCTTGCGGATGTCTTCTTTCGAAAGCGCGTGGAAGACCACTGTGCTATCGATCCGGTTCAGGAACTCCGGCTTGAAGACATTCTTCAGCTCCGTCAGCACCTGGTCCTTCATGCGGTTGTAGCGGTCTTCCTGGTTCTTGACATCTTCCTGAGTGACCGAGAAACCGAGGCTCGAATCCCGCTTGATGAGGTCCGAACCTACGTTGGACGTCATGATGATGACGGTGTTGCGGAAGTCGACCTTGCGGCCCTTGGCATCGGCCAGGCGACCCTCGTCGAATATCTGGAGGAGCAGGTTGAAGACTTCAGGGTGGGCCTTCTCGATTTCGTCGAGAAGGATGAGGCAGTAGGACTTGCGGCGCACGGTATCGGTGAGCTGCCCGCCGTCGTCGTAGCCGACATAGCCGGGAGGTGCACCGACCAGGCGCGAAACGGTGTGTTTTTCGCTGAATTCGCTCATGTCGAGCTTAATCATGTTGTCTTGCGAATCGAACATGAACTCGGCGAGCGCGCGCGCCAGGTGGGTCTTGCCGACACCCGTCGGGCCGCAGAAGAGGAACACGCCAATCGGGCGGCGAGGGTCCTTCAGGCCGGCGCGAGCGCGGCGAACCGCGCGAGCGATGGACTGGATGGCCTCGTCCTGGCCGATGACGCGACTGCGGAGCGACTCTTCCATCTTGAGAAGGCGGGAACTCTCCTCGCTGGCGATGCGCGCGACGGGGATGCCCGTCCACATCGACACGACCTCGGCGATGTCGTCGTCGGCGACCACAGGAGTGGCGATGCCCTCTTCGCCCTCTTCCCATTCGCCCATCTCACCGATCTTCTCCTGGAGCTTGAGCTCCCTGTCCCGAAGTTCGGCGGCGTATTCGTACTGTTGAGCGGCGATCGCCTGCTCCTTTTCACGGCGGAGGCTCTCAAGGCCCTTGAGGGCTTCCTTCAGGGACGGAGGCGTGGCCGCGCGGCGGATGCGCACACGGCTGGAAGCCTCGTCGATGAGGTCGATGGCCTTATCCGGGAGGAAGCGATCGATGACGTAGCGCGCGGAGAGTTCTGCGGCCGCCTGGAGGGCAGCGTCGCTGATCTTCAGCTTGTGGTGCTCCTCGTAGCGGGCGCGGATGCCCTTTAGGATCTCAACCGTCTCTTCGACAGAGGGTTCCTCCACCTTGACCGGTTGGAAGCGCCGTTCGAGGGCGGCATCGCGTTCGATGTGTTTGCGGTATTCGTCCAGCGTGGTGGCGCCAATGCACTGCAGTTCGCCACGCGCGAGCGACGGCTTGAGGATGTTCGCGGCATCCACCGCGCCCTCTGCGGCGCCTGCCCCGACCAGCATGTGGAGTTCATCGATGAAGAGGATGCAGTTGCCCGAGGCCTTGATCTCTTCGATGACCTTCTTCAGTCGCTCTTCGAACTCGCCGCGATACTTGGTGCCGGCGACAAGCGAGCCGATGTCGAGCGTGAGCAGGCGGCGGTTCTGGAGCGTCTCGGGCACGTCACCGGCGACGATGCGCTGGGCGAGCAGTTCCGCGATGGCAGTCTTGCCCACGCCCGGCTCACCGATAAGCACCGGGTTGTTCTTGGTGCGCCGCGAAAGAATCTGGACGACGCGTTCCAACTCGTTCGAGCGGCCAATGACGGGGTCCAGCTGGTTGTTGCGCGCGGCCTGCGTGAGGTCGATGCCGAGCTGGTCCACGGTTGGCGTGCGCGTGGCCTGGCGGGCCCCGGCGGTGGCGGCCTGCGGAGCCGACTGACTCAGAATGCGGGTGGTCTCTGCGCGAACGCGCTCGAGATTGACGCCGAGGCTCTCCAGGACGCCGGCGGCGATGCCTTCGCCTTCGCGGACGAGGCCGAGCAGCAGGTGCTCGGTGCCGATGTAGCTGTGCGTGAGACGGCGCGCTTCGTCGACCGCGAGTTCGATGACCTTCTTGGCGCGCGGGGTAAGTCCGATCTCGCCGAGCACCGTCCGGTCGCCGCGACCGATGATGAACTCGACCGCCGAACGCACTTTGTTGAGCTCGACGCCGAGATTCCCAAGAACCTTGGCGGCGACGCCATCACCCTCGCGCACGAGCCCGAGGAGGATGTGCTCCGTCCCGATGTAGTTGTGGTTGAAGCGGTGGGCTTCTTCCTGCGCAAGGGTCAAGACTCGCCGGGCGCGCTCGGTGAACTTGTCGAACCTGTCAGCCATGATGTCCTCCCTGCCGTCCCGGCGTGGCCCTGTGTGCTCTAGGTTGCACCAGTAGAGGTCTCCTCCGGACTGGTAGCCTCAGTCGTAGCCTCCTCCGCGATGGCGGGCTCTTCCACACTGGCTTCGGTGCTTTCCGGGGCTTGAGCCGAAGCCGCTTCCTCGGATTCATCTTCCGTGGCCGCGCCTGAAGCTGTCGCCTCGGGGGAATCCTGACTTGCCATCACGGAAGTCCCGCTATCTGTTGCCTCCGCCGGGACCGCTTCAGCAGCGACCGCGGCGACGACCTCAGGGATGGTTGTATTGCTGGCTTCTGCGTTTTCAAGCGCCTGGGCGAATGCGTGGGCGAAAGCGGAGACGGGCTCGGGGTCGCGGGCGACGGCGCGCTCGATCGCTTCCTGCGTCGACTTGGGCTCGCCGCGAGGAGCCGCTCCGCCCTCGCGCTTTTCACGCGCCGGGAGGCCGAACTGTTCGCGGATGTCGTCGGGGTAGTCCACAACGACGCCCTGCATGTCGAACACGAAGCCCATGGCTTCTGCGTCGCTGCGCGCCTGCCGCAGGCTGAGGCCGAGGCGGTGGCGGTCCTTTTCGATGCGTACCAGCTTCACCGGCACGACATCGCCTTCTTTCACAACATCCTTCGGGTGTTGGATGCGGCGGTTCGAAAGCTCCGAAATGTGGATGAGACCTTCGACCGGACCATCGAGCCGAACAAACGCGCCGAAAGCCATGAGCTTCGTGACACGTCCGATGAGGATCTGGCCGATGACGAAGCGGTTCACCGTGGTGTCCCACTTCTCCGGCTGGGCACGCTTGAGCGAAAGCGAGATCTTCTTCGTCTCGCGGTCGATCTTGAGAATGTAGGCCTGGACTTCGTCGCCCACGTTGTAGAGGTCGCGGGCTTTCTTGCCACGCTCCCACGTGAGTTCGGTCATGTGGGCGAGGCCGTCGGCGCCGCCGAGGTCCACAAACACGCCGAAATCGGTAATCGAGGAGACGCGGCCGTTGCGGATTTCGCCCTCCTGGAGTTCATCCAGGACGCGATCCTTGGCCTCCTTGCGGTGCTCGGCCATTGCCGCGCGCTCCGAGAGGATGACGCGGTTCCGCTTCCGGTTGAGTTCGACGACCTTGAGCATGACCGACTTGCCGACGAGGTTCGCCAGCGAGGAGGCGGCGTCGGGGTCGTCACGGCGGACGCTGTCCACCTGCGAAAGGGGAACAAAGGCATTGACGCCTTCGACGTTGACGAGAATTCCGCCGCGGTTGTGTCCGGTCACCTGCGCCAGGAAGGTTTCGCCGGATTCGTGGCGCGCCGCGAGGACATCCCAGCCCTCTTCGCCACGGGCGCGATCGAGGGAAACGATGGCGTGGCCTTCCGCGGAGGAGGGCTGCAAGACCATGACACGGACGGTGTCGCCAGCCTTGAGCTTGGCCACGCCTTCCACGCCCAGCGAGAGCATCTCGTTCTGAGGGATGACAGCTTCCATCTTGGTGCCGACATCGACGATGACGCCGTCCGGCGACGCGCCCATGACCATGCCCTCGACGATTTCGCCGCGGCGAAGGTGCCCCGGCTGCGAATCCTCGAGTTCGAGGAGCGCCCCCATGTCCATTTCGGCAGCGGCTGGGGTCGATGGGGCGGTTTCAGTTGACAATGCAGGCTCCGTTGTAGTCGCGACCACCGGCGAACCGGTAGCGCCCTGAAGATGAAGTGGGGTTCAGGAACGATTGTAGCAGCGCACGATCCTTCTGTGAAAGAAACGAGACGCCCGCCCGAACGTTACCACCCCCTCGGGATCTTTACGCTTACGGCGCCCCTACCCGATTCATCCGGGCCGGCGAACCCGCGACGCGAAATAACGGCGTCCCGAACGCCAAGTCCGTCCCGAATGAGCGGGCCGGTGTGATGTGAGAAGTCGCGACGTTCGTTAACAGTAGTATGACCGGCTTCAGAGCCGATCTCCCCGTTCACAGGTTTGCCGGAGGTGGGTTCAGTCGAGGACTCACTACAGCCCGTGGAGACTTTGAGGGGCGAAACCGGTCACCGGGCGGCCGGTGAAAGGGCGGGGCACAAAAGAAAAACCGCCCTGTGGGCGGCTTATGGTGGTTAACCGGCGGCGGCCTATTTTCCCACCCAGTTGCCCGGGCAGTATCGTCAGCGCTGAGGCGTTTCACTTCCGTGTTCGGGATGGGAACGGGTGGGACCACCTCGCTCTAGCCACCAGAGACATCATCATCGCGCGGCAGCGAGAAACACGCAAGAGGCGCAACGCCGCGAGGACTCAAGCCTGCCTAAAGATTGGTGTTTACGCCGATAATCTTGCCGATTCCGAAGGTAATGGCTGCGGCTGCGGCGCCGAAAGCCAGCATACGTGCCCCGGAGAACACGACGCCCCGGCCGGTGAAGAGCGTGATGGCGGCGCCCATAGCGAACAAGCCAACGCCGCTGAGGATGGCGCTGCCGAGCAGCCCGGTGTTCCCGCCAGCGATCAGCCACGGAATGAGCGGCAAGATGCCCCCGACCGCGAAGGTCAAGAACGAAGCCATCGCCGCCACCGACGGGCTGCCGGTTTCCTCCGACGTGATGCCGAGCTCTTCGCGGGCGAGCGTATCGAGCGCCGTCACCGGGTTCGCCAGGATGCGCCCGGCGGTGAGTTGCGCCTCTTCCCGGGAAAGCCCCTTCGCCTGGTAGATGAGGGTGAGCTCTTCCATCTCTTCCTCGGGGTTCGCGACGAGCTCGTCGCGCTCGATGGCAATCTGGCGCTCGAACAGCTCCGCGCTGCTCCTCACGCTGATCCATTCGCCGAGAGCCATGCTCAGCGAGCCGGCCAGGAGGCCCGATACGCCAGTGAGCAGCACGACTCCCCGCCCGGGGTCTGCACCGGCCACACCCATCACCAGGCAAAGCATCGAGACGAGCCCGTCCTGGGCCCCGAGGACCGCAGCGCGGAGCGCGTTGCCAGTCGCGCTCTTGTGGCGCCCTTCCAGACGTGCGATGTCGACCCCGTCGCGGGCTGAAGGCGAACGGCTGATTTCGCGAAAGAGGCGCGCGTGGGAGCGTTCGTCGGCGGGCAGGCCCTCAGCGACGGCTTCGGGCTGGCTGTCGTACATGCCCGTGGCGGCCATCTCCATCCTTGTCACGATGGGCGAAACGGCAGCCGTCCCGAAGCGCCTCGCCAGCCAACCCAGGACCTTCGTGCGAAACGAGGGCCTGTAGTCGGGAACCGGGGCGCCGGCCTCCTGAAGCTTGCGCACCCAGAGCGCCTTGTGGCGCTCTTCACTCTCAGCGAGGCGGCCGTACAGGTCTTTCAGGTGGTCGTTGGTCTCCGCCTCGGCGAGCGCCCGGTAGAGGGCGGCGCCGTCGACTTCGTCCTTGAGGTTGCTGCGGTAGCGGGCGATGTCGCCATCTTTCCGGGCGCCGGGTTCGTCGGACATCGTGCCATTGTAGGGCGCGGGGGCAGTTGCGGCCTGTGTTCCGGCGATTGACTATCGATGACGCACAAAGAAGAAGGCCCCGGGACGAATCCCGGGGCCTTCTTGTCGTTCGTTACCTGCCGCGCTTAACGCTGCGGCTTGCGGCCCAGGCTCAGCAGGACGAGACCACCGCTAACGGTGAGCAGGCCGAGGAGAGCGAGCGCCATGTTGGCTGCGCCGGCCGGCGTGGTGGTGCCGGTACCGGTGCTCGGGGCGATTGGCGTCGGGCCAGGGGTCCGGGCGCCAGCCGCGGTGTCGATGGGGGTGTTGGTCGCCGTCGGTGGGACCGGCGTGTTGGTGGCCGTCGGTGGGACCGGCGTGTTGGTCGGAGGAACGCTGGTCGGAGGAACCGGCGTATTGGTCGGAGGAACTGTCGTCGGCGGGACCGGCGTATTGGTCACCGGCGGCGGGCAGTTCGGGCAACCCGTCGGGTCGTTCCGGACGTTCAGGAAGTGACGCGTCGTGGTGCCACCAACGGTGACAGCGACGTTCGTGTGGGAGGTGACGCCACCCGGCGTGAACGCGGGCGAGAGTCCGGCCCTCGAGTTCGGGTTCTCACTCACGACGTAGTCGTTGCAGGCGGGCAGGTCGCTGAAGCTGACCGTGCCGAAGGGGAGGCCCTGCGTGGTGACACCCTGGCGGGTGACGCCGCAGGTGGCGCTGGTGACGGTGATGATCCAGCCGCCGTTGAAGAGCGGTTCGCCAACACCGTTGCGGACGGTTTCCTTGGTCACGGTCAGCTGACCGAGGCCGCGGTTGTAGAAGGCGACTTCCGGCAGAGGCACCTGGCCCGAGCTGACGGCGACGCCGGTGCGACAGAGCTGATTGTTGAGCGGCTGTGCGCCGTTGAGCTTGGAGCCGACAACCTGCCAGCCCGCCTTCAGTTCCTCGCAGACCTGGTAGACGCCATCGGGAACGTTGGCGAAGAAGGCAAGGCCGTTGCCGTCGGTATCGAGTTCCGCCGTGAAGGCAGGACCGGTGACGGTGATCTTCCAATCCTCAAGGCCGACGGTGCCCGTCATGTCGCCCTTCGGGTCGTTGAACTTGCGGACGATGAGGCTGGCCGGGGCCGCCACAGCGCCGCAGCTGTTGGTGAACGCAACGGTCGTCGTCTGGCCCTGCTGAGCAGGGAACGCGACGGGACCGGTGACGCTGCCGTTCGAGTGGGCGACGCCGCCAACCATGATCTGGAATGTCGTGAGCGCCTGATCCACTCCGTTGCAGGTGAAGTTGTTCGCCAGCAGTTCGGTGACAGAGTAGTTGCCCGGGTTCACCGGGATGGAAGCCGTCTGGCCGCCGGTATGCGGGAGCGACGTGGTGAACGCCGGGAGCGTCGAGTTGAACTGCCACGCGGCGTCACCAGGGATGGTCCCGGACACCTGCTTGATGAGTTGCACGAAGGCCACCGGCTGGTTGGTGAAGGTGATGGTGCAGTTGCCGCCCGCATTCGGGACGACAACTGTGGCCGTCGTCTGTGTGTTCGCGATGAGCTGGCATCCCTGGAATGTGGGGTTACCCACAGGCTGCCAACCCGACGCCGGCACTTCGACGACAGGAATCTGCTGGCCGACCGGCACGCTCTGCGACCACGTGGTCTGAGCGCCGTCCTGCTGGTTCGGGTTGGCGTTGCCGTTGATGGTCACCGTCGGGATATCGGCGGCGCCATGGGCAGCGGTGTAGTTCTTGATGACCGTGATCGTCGCCTGCGGAACGTCGCAGTTGATGATGTCGACCGGGTCAGCGTTGGCCGTATCCGAGGCGCCGCCCGGGATGGCAGCGGTCGCGGAGTTGTTGGCGACACCACACTGGCC
>CAYYSD010000138.1:0-1494 GCA_964474285.1 uncultured Anaerolineaceae bacterium
CGAGCGGCTACAACGCCGACGTGGACCTGCGCTACCTCTGGATGCGCCAGAAGCGCCTCCAGGGCTCGCACTTCGCGAACGACGTGCAGTCCAACGCGTTCAACGACCTCGTGGTTGCGGGGAAGATCGATCCCTGTGTGGGCCGCGTGTTCCAGTTCGATGAGACGGGGCTCTGCCACCAGCTGATGTATGAGACGAAGGCGCCCGACGGCAACATGGCCATCCTGGTGGGGGCCCCTCGCGAAGGCATGCTCACGATCGAGTAGCGCCGTACGCACCACGCGCCACCAACGAGAACGCGCTCCCATCCCGGAGCGCGTTCTCGTTGTGCAATGGTTGAGGGAAGAGTCGGCGGTTAGCTGCCGCCTGCGGAACCCATTGAAGGTTCCTCTTGGTCCTGCGATGCCTGGACGCCGGGGCGGAACCCCGGGCGCATTCCCGGGGAACCAGCGGACATCGCACGCGGCGCGATGCGCGCGAACGCCCTCTGTGGATTCGACAGCACGACGACAAGCATGAAGCCGATCACGATGAGGCCCTGCGCGATGAACGTTTCGCGTGCACCGACGACGTCGGCAAGTTCGCCCATCGGGAAGGCCATCAGTGGCATGGCGCTGAAGCTGAGCATGTTGATGCTCATCACGCGGCCGTAGTACTCGGGCTTGCAGGCGTCCATGATCATGGTGCTGTTGAGCGTCTGGTAGACCGTTAGCGAAAGTCCAAGAACGAGAATCGCGACGACGGCGCCACCGTAGCCAAAAGCAGCCGAGCCGGCCGCAAGCCCGATGAGCCCGAGGCCACCCAGGATCCCCGACATCCACTGCAGCATGCCCTTGCGATCGAACGCCGTGAGCATGGCGATGCCAAGTGAGCCGACGAGCGCGCCCACCCCCGAGACCGATTGGAGGATGCCGAACTCGGCATCGCCTCCGCCGAGATCTTTGTGGACGAAGCCAGCCAGGAGCATGACGTAGGGCATGGCGAAGAAGCTGACGATGAACATCATGCCGTTGAGCAGGCGCAAGCGCGGATCGGTGGCAACGTACTTGAGACCCTTGCCGATCTCGCCGAACATGCTTCCCTTGGCCGGCGCCATCGTGCCCGCCGGTGCCGCACCGAGGCCGGTCGGCACGCGGAAGAGGATGAGGAACGAAAGGACGTAGAGGATCGCCTGGAGAAAGTAGACCGACTCGAGGCTCCAGATCGCGGCCATCGCGCCGGCCACTGCCGGACCAAAGAGGCGCGTGGCGTTCATGGCCGCGTTGGACATGGCCATCGCGCTCATGATGTTGTTTGGGCCGACGGCCTGTGCCATGAGCGGCGACCGCGCGGGCATACCCAGTGCGCTCGCCGTGCCGCCCCCGAGCCCGAGAATGAAGAGCCATTCGAACGTGATGGTGCCCGTGACCAGCATGAGCGCGTTGATGAGCGCCAGCACGGCCGTCGCGATCTGCGTGATCATCGTCAGGTTTCGCTTTTCGAAGCGGTCGGCGA
>CAYYSD010000138.1:1504-7316 GCA_964474285.1 uncultured Anaerolineaceae bacterium
CGAGCGAGCCGCCGACGAGCGAGAAGGTAAGCATCGGCAGGCCGAAGGAGAGCGAAATGGCGCCAACGGCGCCAAAGGAGTGGGTGAGTTCCCACGCCAGGAGTGCGCGCGCCACCTGCTGCATCTGCATGCCCGTGAAGGAGAAGAGCGACGACACCCAGAGGTAGCGGTAATTGCGGTAGCCGAACACCACGAGGGCGTGACGCAAGGAAGGCTTCTGTCCGCCGCCCGGCGGACCCCCGTGCCCGCCGGGACCTGGGCCTCTCATCGCCATGCTTATCCCTCTGTCACTTGAGATCGCGAACGGTGTTCGGATCCAGTTCAGGCCATTCTAACAGTTGGAAAAAAGGCGACAACCGTTACAAACCCCGAAGGCCGCGCGCCGGCCTGCCGGCGTGATCGAGACCGGCCCGAGGGTGATAATGACGCTCACGTCTTAGCCTCACTGATCGAAAGAAGAAACTCGCCCATGGCACGTGATTTCGCCGCAGACCTCGTCGACCCTATCGCGCGTGAGGTGGTCCAAAACGTTGGCGTCTGGGTCGACAAAGAGGTCCGACCCGTCGCTACTGAACTCGAACACGCGGATGTGTATCCGGATGCGCTGGTGAAGGGCATGTCGGACATGGGCCTGTTCGGCATCAAGATCCCGGAGGCGTACGGTGGGCTGGACCTTTCGTTCGAATGCTACGCCGGCGTTTGTATGGAACTCTCGCGGGGTTGGATGAGCCTCGCGGGCATCATCAACACGCACGTCCTGGTGGGCTACGCGATCAGCGAGTACGGGACCGAGGAGCAGAAACAGAAGTACCTGCCGAGGCTCGTTCCCCCGGACATCCGCTGCGCGCTGAGTATCACCGAGCCGGACACCGGCTCCGATGCACAGGCGATCAAGACGCACGCGCGCCGCGACGGCGATGACTACATCATCAACGGCCAGAAGATGTGGATTACGAACGGCCAAAAGGCCGGCGTCTACCTCGTCATGACGAAGACGGACCTCACCGCGAACCCGCGCCACCGCGGGATCACCGCGTTCCTCGTGGACGCCGGCACGCCCGGGTTCACGCCGGGGAAGCGTCTGGAGAAGCTCGGATACAAAGGCGTGGAGACGACAGAGGCCACCTTTGAGGACGCGCGCGTGTCGTCCAAACAAGTGCTGGGCGGGAACGAAGGGTCGGGCTTCCAGCACATCATGAGCGCCCTCGAAGTGGGCCGGATCAACGTCTCGGCCCGCGGCGTCGGGCTCGCGCAGGCGGCGTTCGACGATGCCATCCGCTATGCCCAGAAGCGGGAAGCCTTCGGCAAGCCCATCTTCGAACACCAGGCACAGCAGCTCCGTCTCGCGGAGATGGCCATGAAGATCCGGGCGGGCCGGCTGCTCACGCTCGACGCGGCGCGCAAGAAGGACTCGGGCATCCGCAGCGACCTCGACGCAGGCATCGCCAAGCTCTATTCGACCGAGATGTGCCAGGAAGTCGTGCTCGACGCGATGCGCATCCACGGCGGCGTCGGGTACAGCAAGGAGCTGCCGCTGGAGCGGTACTACCGAGACGCGCCCCTCATGGTCATCGCGGAAGGCACGTCCGACATCCAGAAGACCGTAATCGCGCGACAGATCGTGAAGGAATACCCCATCTAGCATCGCAGACGTGAACGGGCAGCGGGCTGCGAACGGCACGCTGCCGCCCTTCGCACCGAAGAGAGATTGAGGAGTGACCATATGACGGTTTATGACGGACGGGACAAGTTCGGTCGTTACTACGAAGAGTTCGAAGTCGGCGACGTGTACAAGCACTGGCCGAGCAAGACGATCACGGAAGCGGAGGACCACCTCTTCTGCGACATGACGATGAACCACCATCCCCTCCACAGCGACCGCTGGTATGCGGAGGAGGAGACGCACTTCAAGCAGAACGTGGTCGTGGGGAACTTCGTGTACTCGCTCGTCCTGGGGATGAGCGTCCCGGACGTTTCCGGGAAGGCCATCGCGAACCTCGAGATAGAGACGCTGAAGCATTCGAAACCGACCTTCCACGGCGACACGATCCGCGCGGAGACGACGGTGCTGGCCAAGAATCCGACATCCGACGGGAAGCGCGGCATCGTCACCGTGGAGACGCGCGGCGTAAACCAGCGCGGCGAAGAGGTCTGCTATTTCAAGCGCAAGGTGATGGTGCCGCTGCGAACGAGCTAACCGGGATTCGAGCAACGTGTGTTTCGCTGCCGGGATTGTTCAAGCGCCGCTTCGCGTCCGTCCGCTCGCTACAGTGCCGTGCTTGTTCCGCCGTCGATGTTGAGTGCGACGCCGCTGACGTAAGAGGCGCGCGCGCTGCAGAGGAAGGCGATGACGTCGCCGGCCTCCTGCGCTTCGCCGACCCGGCCGACGGGCACGTTTTCGCCCATGCGCGCGAACGCCTGGTCCAGCGGCAGATCGGGGAAGCGGCGCGAGGCGGCGCGCTCGATCTGTTCGCTCTTGATGAGCCCGATGCAGACGGCGTTGACCAGGATCTGGTCCTTCGCGAGCTCCTTGCTCAGGATCTTCGTGAGCGCCATCCCGGCGGCGCGTGAGACCGACGTGGGGGCGCTGCCTGCGCCGGGGTGCTTCCCGGCGATGGCGGTGACGTTGACGATGCGGCCGCCACAGGCCTGCCGCATGTGGGGAACCGCCTGGCGGCTCATACGCAGCGCCCCGAAGAGCTTCAGGTCCAGGTCGGCCTCCCAGGCTTCGTCGGACTGGCCGAGGGCCGGGCCGGCGGCACTGGTGCCGGCGTTGTTCACGAGGATGTCGATGCCGCCGAGGTGGGCGACGGTCTCGTTGACGGCGTGTTCGCAGCCTTCGGCTGTGGCCACGTTCGCCGAAATGCCAAACGCGGTCGCCTGTGGAGCCGCGGTCTTGATTTCGCGGACCGCTTCATCGAGCGCGTCCTGGCGGCGGCCGACGATGACGACGCTGGCGCCCTCCATGGCGAGGCGTGTGGCGGCCGCGAGGCCGATACCCTTGCTGCCGCCGGTGATGATGGCGCGCTTGCCCGCCAATCCGAGATCCATGCGTGTGCTCCCTTCGCGCAGCCAGGCCGCGTCGTTCGTGATGTGGCGGCACTCTACCAGCGGGCGCCGTTACCCGGCACTGGAGAAGCCCGGAGTCGTTCCCAGTCAGCACGTGCGAGGGCGTACTCAACTTCGTCGCCGTCCCACTCGTCTGCAGCAGAATCGGCAAACGTCCTGTCCGCCGCGGACTCGGTTGAAAGCCGGAAGCTGCGGACGTGGGTCATGCCCAGCTTCTCCATCACCCTGCGCGAGCCGACGTTGAATTCGTAGGTGGAGCCGAACACGCGCGGCATGCCCCATTCGGCGAACGCCCGGTCGATGAGGGCGCCCGCCCCTTCGGTGGCGAGACCCTGGCCCCAGGAGTCGCGCATCAGCCGGTAGCCGAGGTCGCCCCCTCGCGTGAGGTCATCGCCAGGCCGAAGGCTGAACCAGCCCACAAAGCCGCCGCCGGAGCGGTCATGCGCCACCCACACGCCCGCCCACGGCGCGCGTTCCGCATAGCCAATGAAGCGCGGGAGGATCTCACCGCGGATGGCCTCGAGCGGAGTTCCCGGCCCTCCGCTGAGAAAGCGCATGACCTCTGGATCGCCGTCGAGCCGAAAGAGGAGTTCGTCGTCGGCCAGAGTGAGCGGGCGAAGGAAGAGCCGTTCTGTGACAAAGGCGAGCTCCATGGACAGAACTGTACAGCCCTATTGCGCTTTACTGGTCCCGTCGATTGGACGTATAGTCTCCAGCAACACTTCGCGAAGGGAGGGACCGCCATGATATCGACCATGATTAACCGCAGCTTCAGCAGCGGCCGCCCTCGCCTCCTCGCGCACTTCGGGATCCCCGGAGCTTACCCATAGGTTGAATTCGCAGGTTATGTAACGTTCAGCCGTGGGTATCAGATTCACAAATCGCCCACGGCTTCTTGTTCTGTTGAGTGTTTTCTCCAGGCCAGGGCGCGCGGGCAGAGGTCAGCGGCCGATTCGCCGCGGTCAGGAGAGCCAAATGTCCGTTGTTACTTTGCCTCAGATTTCGAGGCCCCAGCCGTCCACACAGGGTCAAGCGCTCGTCATCGATGATGTGGTGAAGGTGTTCACCTCGGGGCCGGGGCCAATGGCGCGGCTGCGAAGGACCCCCGGCGCCGGGAAGCGCGTCACCGCCGTGGACCACGTCAGCTTCTCGGTGGAGAAGGGCGAAATCTTTGGGCTGTTGGGGCCGAACGGCACCGGCAAGAGCACCCTCATCCGCCTGGTAGCCACGCTGCTCGTCCCGGATTCGGGATCGATCACGGTGTTCGGGCGCGATGTCGTCAAGGACGACGCAGAGGTGAAGCGGCTCATCAATCGCGTCTCCGTGGAGCCATCGTTCTTCAAGAAGCTCTCGCCCATGGAGAACCTGATGTACGGGGCGCGCATGTACGGGGTCGATCCTTCGAGCGCGCGATCCAGCATCGTCGAGATCCTCACGCGTTTGGGGCTCGAACGGCGATCTATCTGGTCGCCGATGGAGGACATGTCACGCGGGATGCAGCAGAAGGTCGCGATCGCGCGGGCGTTCCTGTCGTCGCCGATCCTGCTACTGCTGGACGAGCCAACGACCGGGCTGGACCCGCATTCGCGCCGGGAGGTGCAGGCGTTCGTGCGTGAAATCCGGGACCAGCACGACGCGACCATCATCCTCTGCACGCACGACATGAAAGAAGCGGACGAACTCTGCGACCGCATCGCCATCGTGGACCACGGCAAGGTGGTCGCACTCGACCGGCCAGAAGGGCTCAAAGAGCTCGTCCGCACACCAGCGCTCCCGGGACCGACGCTGGAGGACGTCTTCCTCCAGCTCACCGGCCGGAGCATTGAAGAAGACATCGAGGCGCCGAAATGACCCTGGCAATGCAAGAGATGCGCGCGAGCTACGCGTTCGTCGAACGGAACATCAACCTCGTCAAACGCTACTGGGGTTGGGAGGTCGTGTGGGTGCTCTACACGGTCGCCAACTCGTTGGCAGTCGTCCTCATCGCCCGGAGTGTGAACTCAGCCGTCGGCTCCGAAGCGCTGGTCGGTGCCGAAGTCGACGCCCTGGTGCTCTTCCTCGCGATTGGGGCACTGGTGTGGCACTACCTGGCCGTCGTCTTCGAAACGGTGAGCGACATGATCTCGTGGGAACGGTGGGAAGGAACGATCGAATACACGTTCATGGCTCCCGTCCGGCGCTCGACGCACATGGTCGGCACGTCGCTCTTTTCGCTGGTCTATGGCTTCCTGCACACGGCCATCGTACTGGTGGTGATCGTGGTGGTGTTCAAGCTCGACATGCACAACGCGGACTACCTGTCGGCCTCGCTGGTGCTGCTCATCGGGAGCATCAGCCTGGTGGGCATCGGGATCATGGGGGCGGCATTGCCGCTCCTCTATCCGGAACGCGGCTCGCAGATGACACACGTCATCCAGGCGACGCTCGTGCTGATTTCGGGCGTCTACGCGGTACCGGCGAACATGCCGGAGCCGTTGGCGACACTCTCCGTGTTCAGCCCGGCGACCTACGTGATCCAGGGCATCCGCGACGCGCTGATCGATGGCGACTCGGTGGTTGATCTGTGGCGAACACTGTCCGGGTTGCTGGTCACGGGTGTCGTTCTCATACCGATCGGCGTGTGGGTGTTCAGCAAGGCGGAACAGTACGCCAAACGGACGGGCCGCCTGAAACGCAGCGGGTGATTTGCCTCGCGGTAGCGGACTTCAGGGCTGCTGGAGCTCCGCTATCGCGGCCTTTACGT
>CAYYSD010000138.1:7326-8196 GCA_964474285.1 uncultured Anaerolineaceae bacterium
CTCGTCTTCGATGAGGGCCGCTCCGCGCGCCTCTCGCAGGGACTGAGCCCGGCGAATGACCGCCGCCTGCGTCAGGCCGGATGGGATCGGCGTCAGCCAGGCGAGCAACTCGACGGTCACGCCGTTGGGGTCCTTGAAGTAAATCGAGCGTTCGTAGCCACGGTCGATGGGCCCGTCAACTTCCACGCCGGCGGCTTCGAGGCGTGCCTTCATCGCCTCAAGGTGTTCGATGTCGAAGTCGATGGCGAGGTGGTCCATCCAGCCCGAACCGGACTGCGCGGGCTTGTAGATCGAAAGGTCCGAACCCTCTTTCGGGACGAAGTAGGCGATGAAGTTGTCGTCGCCGATGTGGAAGAAGAGGTGCTCTTCGCTCGGGAAGTCCAGGTTGTCCTGGCGAAGGACGATCTCCATGCCAAGGAGATCGCAGTAGAAGTGAATGGTCTCCTCGCGGTGAAGGCCCGAGAAGGCGGGGTGTGAGATTCGAATCGTGCGCACGGTGCGGACCTCGCAAAGGTGTACGCCCCATCCTACGCCGTCGATGGCTCAGTCTTCCGCAAGGTCCCCCGGCTGAAGCGCGTCACGCGAGCCGAGTTCGGCGCCCATGAAACGAAGTTCCCGGCTGA
The DNA here is from genome assembly GCA_964474285.1 of uncultured Anaerolineaceae bacterium. Taxonomy (GTDB): domain Bacteria; phylum Chloroflexota; class Dehalococcoidia; order Tepidiformales; family Tepidiformaceae; genus JACRBT01. The sequence continues at coordinate 7,950 of CAYYSD010000138.1, forward strand.
ACCGGGTCGTGCGCTCCGCGAGACCGGCGAAGGCGACGTGACCTTCGCTGACCCTTACCCAGAGCCGCCTGCGGGGTACGTAGAACGTCACCGCCAAACCGGCCATCGCCATGCCGACGGCAAGCCAGATGAACGTATCGCCCGGGTCGCGCCGCACGCTGACCCCGGAGGCCTCGACGCGGCCGCCGAAGGTGTAGGTGTATCCCGCCGAAGTCGTGGCTGGTGCGCCCGGATCGAGGCGCAGGTT
>CAYYSD010000139.1:0-8136 GCA_964474285.1 uncultured Anaerolineaceae bacterium
GCCGGCCTCCAGCGTGTACGCGGACGGTCCGGGGTGGCCATCGAACGTGAGCGTCACAAGCGTCTCGGCGGGCGCGGGCTCTCCGCCGATGGTTAGCAGCCCGAACACCGCGTTCGGCGGCGTCGGCGGGGCCAGGTCGTTGCCTCCCCTGCAGTACCCGGGCCCGGGCGGCGGCGGTTCGCGGCGGGCGGGCGCCTGCATGTCCCGCGCGATGCCTGGCATGATCGCTCGGGGCTCCAGGTTGGGTCCTTCCTGGGCGCGCGTGCTCAGCGCGGCGCTTGCCGCGAATCCGACGAGGAAGGCGCCAACGAGTCCCCCGACCAGTGCCCGGCGAATCGGCATCGAGCCACCATAACGCACCGGGGCCGCCTGGTGGGTCAAGCCGCTGTTGACGCGTGCGCGCCGTCCCGCCCATCTTGGCGCCGATGCCACAGAGTTTGCCTACGGTCGGGTTCATCGGCGCGGGCCGGATAGCATCCGCTCTCGCGCCCGCGCTGGCGCGCGCCGGCTACGTCGTCGCCGCGATCGCAAGTGCACACCGTGCGTCGGCCGAACAGCTGTCGGCCGCCGTCAGCGCTGCCAGGGCAACCGATCCCCAGGATGTCGTCGACACGTGCGAGATCGTCTTCCTCACCGTGCCCGACGCTGCAATCGCGCCGGCCGCGCATGCGCTCACGTGGCGGCCGGGCAAAGCGGCCGTGCACTGCAGCGGCGCCCTCGGCCTGGAATCCTTCGCGGCGGTTGTTCGTTCCGGGGGTCTTGCAGGCTGCTTGCACCCGCTCCAGTCCTTCCCCATGCGGGAAACGGGCGCGGTCAGCCTGGCGGATGTCTGGTGCGGGGTCGAAGGTCCGCCGCCACTTGCGGCTCACCTGGAGGCGATGGTTCAGGCGTTCGGCGGGCAAGCCTTCAGCCTGGAGGGGATCGATCGCGCCCTCTACCACGCCTCGGCCGTGTTCGCGAACAACTTCGTCGTGGCGCTTGCGAGCGCGGCCGGCCGCCTCTGGGCATTGGCCGGTCTCCCGCCGGAGGCGGCGCGGCCCGCCCTCGCCCACCTTCTCTTCGCGGGCGCCACCAACGCGGCCACGATGGAGCTCGCCGGCGCGCTCACGGGCCCGCTGAAACGGGGCGACGTTGCCACGGTCGAACGCCACCTCGCGGCACTGGCGACCGAGCCGGCCCTTGCCGGTCTCTACCGGTCCCTTTCGCTCGAGCTCCTCGAACTATCGCTGGCACATTCGCCCGATACCGCTGCCCGCCTTCGTGCGCTGCTCGAAGACTAGAGATTCGCGCCACGCTCGATGCAGTCAGGGCACGGGCTGGCTATGCTACGCGACACTTGCCACCGGGCGGCCGTGCGGCGCGCGTTCGCGTGCACCGGGCACCCAACTTCCCCCCAAGGACGGCTCTTCGTGACCTCTGTAGACACCGCATTGATTCGACAGCTGCTCGACCGCGCGAAGGGCGCCGGTACGGCCATCCTCTCTCCGGCGGACGCACGCACCATCTGCGACGCCTACGGTATTCCCCTGCCCAAGGATGCCATCGCCGCCTCGGCTGGCGAAGCGGCGTCGCTCGCGGCCTCCTTCGGGTTCCCCGTCGTCCTCAAGATCGTGTCCCCGGACATCGTCCACAAGACGGAAGCGGGCGGCGTGATCGCCGGGTTGACTTCTGAGTCCGAGGTTGCCGCCGCGTACGACACCGTCATCGCCAACGCGAAGCGCTACAAAGCCGACGCGAACATCACCGGTGTCCAGGTTCAAGAGATGCTCCAGGGCGGGCTCGAAGTCATCGTCGGAGCAGTCACCGATGGCAGCTTCGGCAAGCTCGTCGCCTTTGGGTTGGGTGGCGTCCTGGTCGAAGTCCTCAAAGACATCACGTTCCGCCTCGCCCCCGTGACCCCTGCCGAAGCGGAAGGCATGCTCGACTCCATCAAGGCGAAGCAGATGCTCGCGGGCGTTCGGGGTGCCGCCGGCGTGAACCGGGCCGCCCTCGCCGACATTATCGAGAAGGTCGGCCGCGTTGTTTCCGACTTCCCCGAGATTAGCGAACTCGACCTCAACCCCATTTTCGCCACACCGGATGGCGCCACAGCGGTCGACGTCCGCATCGCGGTCGACTTCAACGCCCCCCCGCCGCGACACCGCCCCGCCCACGACGACATCGTGCGCTCAATGAATCGCATCATGAAGCCCGATGCCGTTGCGGTGATCGGTGCTTCCGCCGAGGCGGGCAAGATCGGCAACTCGGTGATGAAGAATCTCATCAACGGCGGCTATGCCGGCAAGATCTACCCGATCCACCCCAAGGCGGAGGAGATCGAGGGCATCAAGGCCTACCCTTCGGTCACTCAGGTGCCGGGCACGATCGATGTCGCGGTCTTTGCGATCCCGGCCGCCTTCGTACCCGGTGCGCTCAAGGAGTGCGGCGAAAAGCAGATCCCCGGGGCCGTCCTGATTCCCTCCGGCTTCGCGGAGACCGGCAACGTCGAGGGCCAGCAGGAGCTGGTCGAAATCGGCCGCCAATACAACGTCCGGCTCATGGGCCCGAACATCTACGGCTTCTATTACACGCACAAGAACCTCTGTGCGACCTTCTGCACGGCCTACGACGTGAAGGGCTCCGCTGCCCTCTCGTCCCAGTCCGGCGGCATCGGCATGGCCATCGTCGGCTTCAGCCGGTCTGCGGGCATGGGTGTCTCTGCCATCGTCGGTCTCGGCAACAAGTCCGACATCGACGAAGACGACCTCCTCACGTTTTTCGAACAGGACGACAACACCCAGGTCATCGCCCAGCACTTCGAAGACCTCAAGGACGGCCGAGCCTTCGCCGAAGTCGCGGCGCGCGTCTCAAAGGTGAAGCCGATCATTGCCCTGAAGGCCGGCCGCACCGCCGCCGGCGCGAAGGCCGCCAGCTCGCACACGGGCGCCCTCGCCGGGAACGACAAGGTCTACGACGACGTCCTCGCCAACGCCGGGGTGATCCGCGCGAAGACGCTGCGCGACCTCCTCGAGTTTGCCCGCGGCGTCCCTGCGCTCCCCACGCCGAAGGGCGAGAACGTCATCATCATTACCGGCGCGGGAGGCTCCGGCGTGCTCCTGTCCGACGCCTGCGTGGACGAGGGCCTTTCCCTGATGCGCATGCCCGACGACCTCGACCAGGCCTTCCGCCAGTTCATCCCCCCCTTCGGCGCCGCGGGCAACCCGGTCGACATCACCGGCGGCGAACCGCCCTCGACCTATCGGGCGACCATTCGCCTCGCGCTCGAAGATGAGCGTATCCACTCGATCATCCTGGGCTACTGGCACACCATCATCACGCCGCCGATGGTCTTCGCGAACCTGGTGGTGGACGTTGTCAGCGAGATGAAGGCTCTCGGAATCGAGAAGCCGATCGTCGCCTCACTGGCCGGCGATGTCGAAGTCGAAGAAGCGTCCGAGTTCCTCTATCGCCACGGCATCCCTGCCTACGCCTATTCCACGGAGATCCCGGTCCAGGTTCTCGGCGCCAAGTACAAATGGGCCCGCGGCGCCGGCAAGCTCGGATAGGGAGGACGCGGGGCCGGCGCCTGGCATCAGGCGAAGGAGCGCGGGACGCGGTTGCCGAATCGCCTCTCCGGCAGGTGGGCGTAGGATTGGCGTGTGCAACGCCGGGCCTGCTCAGACAGCAGGGCATGACGCACATTCTGACTGTCGCGATGGGCCTCAACGCCGCCGCACGCGAGATCCCCATCCCCGGCCACCCAAACCCCCGGGGAAAGGGTCAAGGGCCGCCAGGCTGCGCCGTCTATCAATCCCATCGTCACAGGCTGGAGGTTCAGAGATGTCACGTGGTCCATTCCGCCGGCGCAGTTCTGCGGCCGACGCAGCGCAGGCCCTGAGTCGCCATCACGATCCCGCGTTGGCGGTGGTCCATCCCCAGCGGGTCATCGAAGCGATCGAGCGAGAGCGCTCGGCCGCCGGGAAGGCGGATTCCTGGCTGGCGGACCACATCGTCGCAATCGCCGGCACGATGGCGTTCTTTCACTTCCTCTGGGTGACCATCGCTGTCTGGGCAGCCTGGCAGAGCGGCCTCCTGGGAAACGGCGGGTTCGACCCGTTCCCATACGCATTCCTCTTTTTCATGCTCGGAGGGCTGATGCAATCACTGTTCGTGCCCACCATGCTCACAGCATCGAACCGCGCGGCCGAGCGCGATCGCATCAAAGATGAGGCAGATCACCGCGCGATGACGCACCTCTACGAGGTCAACGAGGAACAGTTGCGGCTGCTGCGGCTCCTCGCTGATGAGGGTGCGGCGCCCGCGCCGCGCCAGGGTGAACCGGGATGACCTGGGGCGCCCGCCCGGCTCGCCAACAGCCTCGGACATAGCCGCCCCGGCGCGAAGGTCTGACAGGTGGAGTCCCCCCGGTGGGGGAACCTCGTGAGTGTTCATCCCGCTACGCTGGGAACAACAATCGGCCGCCATGCGTTAGACTCGGCATGGCGGTGGCTCCCGGGTGGTCCATGCAGAGCGTGGCGTCGCGGTCTCTTCCTTATTTGCCGGCCCTGGACGGCCTGCGCGCGCTGGCTGTCGTCGCGGTTCTCATTTACCACGGTGACACAGCGTGGTTGCCCGGCGGGTACCTGGGCGTCGAAGTCTTCTTTGTCCTGAGCGGCTACCTCATCACAACTCTCCTTGCCGCGGAATGGCGGCAGAACGGCCGTGTGGGCCTGCGGGGTTTCTGGATGCGGCGGGCAAGGCGCCTGTTGCCGGAACTCGCGGTCGTGGTCGCGGCGACGGCTGGCTACACGCTCGTCACGTCGCCCGAGGTTGCCGCGCGGCTCCGCGACGACGCCGTGGCCGTGGCGGCATACGTCATGAACTGGCGGCTGATCTTCATCGAAGAGCCTTACTTCCAGTCTTTCGGGCGGCCTTCCCTGCTCAAACACCTGTGGTCGCTGGCCGTTGAAGAGCAGTTCTACCTGGCCTGGCCGTTGTTGTTCGCGTTGATCGCCCGGCTTTCCGGGTTGCGCGGGGTGGCGATCGTGGCGCTTGCAGGGAGCGTGGCCTCGGCTGCCTGGATGGCATACCTCTACCAGCAGGGCGGCGACCCGTCGCGGCTGTATTACGCGACGGACACGCGCGCGGCGGGACTATTGCTCGGCTGCGGCCTGGGGATCGTTTGTCCCCCTTCGCAAATCGCGGTGCGGCGTGCAGCTCGTTGGGGGTACGAAGCCGGCTTCACCCTGGGGCTCGCCGGGCTGGCGGTGCTGCTCGTCGCGCTCGATGAAGCGAGCACCTTCCTCTACCGTGGCGGATTCTTGCTCACGGGTGTTCTCACGGGTGTTCTCATCGCGACCGCCAGCCGGCCGGGCCCGCGACTACCGAGGTTCGTGTTCGGATCCAGAGCCGTTCGCGGGATCGGTCTGCGCTCCTATGGCATCTACCTCTGGCACTGGCCGGTGTTCATGTACACGCGTCCGGGGGAGGACATTCATGCGAGCGAACCCGTTGTGTTCGCGCTGCGCGTTGTCCTGACGTTCGCCCTTGCCGAGCTGAGCTACCGGCTTGTCTATCATCCCGTGCGCACCGGCGCGCTGCTGGCGTGGGCACGCGGATTCCACGCCCGCAGGGCGTGGACTGCACGCCTCGCCGGGACCACGGCCGCGCTGGGCGTCATCATGCTCGCCGGCGGCCTCGCGACAGCAGAACCCGCCAGGCGGCCCCACTACCTCTCGGTGCCCGCGTTCCACGGCGTCGTGCAGGCCGTCGAACTGCCCCCGGAAACGCCCGCGCAGCTGCCCTCGGAGGACCCGGCGGCCACGCCCACGAACGAGCCTGCGGTCGAAGTCCCTGATGACACCGCGGCAGATCCGGCCGTGTCTCCGCCGGAGCCGGCGTCCCCGCCGCCCGCGGCCCCGATCGTGTTGCCACCGGTCAGGCCGGGTCCGCGGCCGGACGTGCTTGCGGTAGGCGACTCCGTGATGATCGGGGCAGCGCCATACCTCGGAGTTGTCGGGCGGGTCGAAGTGGATGCCGAAGTGGGACGCCAGCCAGCGGCGATCGTGCGCGTGCTCGATCAACGACAACATGCGGGAGCGCTCGCCCCGGTCGTCGTGGTGCAGATGGGCAACAACGGGCCGATTACGGGCGGCCAGGTCCGGAGCGTGGTGGAAGCCGTGGACGGTGTGCGGCAGCTTGTGTTCGTGAACGTGAAGACGGGTAAGTCGTGGGACGAAGGCAACAACGCCACGCTCGCCGCCTTCGCGTCAGGCTCGGTCTCGGTGGTGGACTGGTACGGGGCGAGCCATGATCACCCGGAGCTGTTCTGGGATGACGGCATCCACGTGCGGCCCGAGGGGGCGCATGTCTACGCCCGGCTGATTGCCGCCGCCGTGAACCCGGAACCAGCACCACCGGCGCGGACGCCGAGTCCGACTCCGGAGCCTTCACCCACCGTCATCCCGGCCCCGACTCAGACGGCCACGCCTGGCGGCACGCCGGTGTCATCACCCACCCCCGGCAGCACGACCACCCCCGCTGTCCCGGCAGCGACGCCGGGGCCCGGCGTTTCGCCCACTTCCAGCCCCCCGGCGGCAGCGTCACCCACCACGACGCCGGCGCCGGCGGAGACACCGCACGCGCCACCGGCCCCACCCACACAGGCCTCTTCGGCAGTGCCCTGAGCCAGGCGGAGGCCACCGCGAAGCGTCCCGCGAACGGGTCGCGAAGCGTCCCGCGAACGGGTTCCGAAGCGAGCTGAAATACGGCCACTCGTTCACTCAACCTTTCCCCAGTGTGCCCTCGATAACATCTATCGGTGGTACGATGGTTTCCAGGGAAGGTGAGGCGATGACGAGTTCGGTGCTTGTTCGAAATGAAGTGGAGCCGGCGTGGCTCGACGAGCGGGGCGCGTCGGCGGAAGAGGCGCAAGCGGAGCGGCAAGGGGCGGAACACCTGGTTCTTTCCGCGGCTGCTCACCAGGTGCTGACCGAACAGATCCACTCCGGCAACGGCGATGTGCGTATTGAGCACCTGGCGATGGCCGGGAAGGTCATGCTCCACCCCGGCGAAGACCCCGGTTCCGTCCGCGTCACGGTTGAACTTCGCGACACTGCCGCGGGCGGGCAACACGGCGGTCTTGGCTTCGAAGCGAACGTGCGCCGGGCGTGGCTGCGCTCGGTTTGCGCCGATTCGCTCGAGAGCCCGGATGGCGTTGCGCGCATCGTGCGAGCCCTCGCGGAAATCGCTGCGCTGCCCAATCAAACCACCGTGCGCGTGGTTCACGGCGACCGGTAAACACGTTTCAGTCCCAACTCGAAGGGCGTTCGCTCCCGGCGGCAGTTCCTGCTACAATCCCGCGGCAATTAAAACGGCGGACCCCTGGTAGAGGGGTGAGCCACGAAAGGGACTGAGCCGCAAATGGACCTTGGCCTTAGCGAAGAACAGGAGCTGCTGAGGAACTCCGCACGCGAGTTTCTTGAAAAGGAGTGCCCGGAAGAGCACGTCCGCGCGATGGAAGAGGATGAGAAGGGCTATAGCCCGGACCTCTGGAAGAAGATGGCCGACCTTGGTTGGCACAGCCTGATGATCCCGGAGGAGTACGGCGGCGCCGGCTTCTCGTTCCTTGACCTCTGCGTGCTCGTCGAAGAATTCGGACGCGCTCTCGTTCCCGGGCCGTTCATCCCGAACCAGGTCGTGGTCGCAGCCCTCGTGGCCGCCGGCAGCGATGCTCAGAAGCAGAAGTATCTGCCGAAGATCGCCGATGGCTCGCAGATTCACACCTACGCTGTGACCGAAGCCAGCGGCCGCTGGGATGCCGGCGGCATCACACTGACGGCAACCAAGTCCGGCAACGATTACGTGCTGAACGGGACGAAGCTCTTCGTGCCGGATGCGAATGTCGCCGACGTCATCTGGGTCGCCGCGCGAGATGGGGACGAGCTCCTCAACCTGGCAGTGCAGCGCACGGCCCCTGGCGTGAGTGTCACAGTCCTCAAGACCATCGCCAGCGACAAGCAGGCGGAAGTGGTGCTCAAGGACGTGAAGGTTTCCGCCGACGACGTCGTTCGCCCCGGCGCGAAGACGCAGGAGATCGTCAACAAGGCGACCGTGCTCGAATGCGCGTACCTGGTGGGCCTCGCCCAGCGCGACTTC
>CAYYSD010000140.1:0-8063 GCA_964474285.1 uncultured Anaerolineaceae bacterium
CCTCATCCCTGTCATCACCGTTGTCGGCCTCCAGTTGCCGATTCTCGTCGGCGGCACGGTCATCACCGAGCAGGTCTATAACATCCCCGGTATGGGCCGGTACTACGTCAGCTCGGTCACGCAGCTCGATTACCCTCCGATCCAGGCTATCAACGTCATCGTGGCGCTGGTCGTCGTCTTCGCGAACTTTGGCATCGACCTCCTCTACTCGGTGCTCGACCCACGGATCAGGTATAGCTAGATGGCCAGTGACGCACTCGTACTCGAACAGTTCGCCCTCCGTCAGGAGCTCAGCCGCCCGCAGAAGATCCGGCGCGGTGTCGTCAACTTCGCAAAGCACAAGCCTCTCGGCTTCTTCGGCGCGATCATCGTCATCACGCTCATCCTGATGGCGCTGATGCCCGCTGTCTTCGCTACTCACGACCCGAACGCGGCCCTCATCGCGGACCGCCTCCAGGGGCCATCGAGCGAACACTGGGCGGGCACCGACCAGCAGGGCCGCGACCTCTACTCGCGCATCGTGTTTGGCGCGCGGACGTCGATCATCATCGGCGTGCTCGTCGTCTGCGTGAGCGCGACGATCGCGGCGACCCTGGGTGTGGTCTCCGGCTACTTCGGCGGCTGGTTCGATATCATCGTCCAGCGCGTGGTGGATGTCGCCATCTCGCTTCCGGGGCTGATTTTTATCATCCTGGTGGTGACGTCTCTGACACAGTTCCCGCCAGCATGGACGGGGCTAGACCCAACCTGGCGTGTCGTCGTGAGAATCGCGTTCTCGGTCGGTTTGCTGATTGCCGCCGGCTCGTCCCGCGTCATTCGCGGCGCCGCCATCGCGACGAAGCAGAACCAGTACGTGGAAGCTGCTCGCGTCGTGGGCGCGCCCGACGCCCGGATCATCGTGAAGCACATTCTCCCGAACGTGTTCGCGATCATCATCGTCAGCGCCTCGATCCAGATCGGCGGCGCCATCCTGACCGAGTCTTCGCTCAGCTTCCTCGGCTATGGTGTTCAGCCGCCCACGGCAAGTTGGGGCCGCATGCTCAACGAAGCGCGCGAATCGCTGGCACGCCATCCGCACCTGGCCATTTTCCCGGGCCTGGCGATCTTCTTCACGGTCTACAGCTTCAACATGCTGGGAGACGCTCTGCGCGATGTCCTCGACCCGCGCCTCCGTGGGACGCGCTAAACCGAACCCTGGTTCCGGATCAGCGAAGAGGCCTGGCAGATTCCTGCCAGGCCTCTTCGCGTCGTGCAGCCTTGCGGGCTTATGAAGGTGTGTCGCCGGCGCGAACCCGGGCGTTGGAGCGCCTGACCGCATCGAGAAGAATGGGCTGCGGCACCCCGTGCTCAGCGGCGAACGCGAGCAGTGCGTCGAGGTCCTTGGGCAAACAATCGCCGCCGAAGCCGCGCTCGCCGGGGTGCACCCACGTGTGACTCCGCCCGATGCGGGGGTCCAACAGCCAGAGCTCCCGAAGCTCGTTGTAATCGACGCCGAGGCCTTCGGCGATTTCGTAAAACTCATTGCAGAACGCGACCTTCGTCGCCAGGAACGCGTTCTCCATGTACTTCGTCAGTTCAGCCGTGACCGCGTCCGTTTGCTGGATCACCAGGTGGCTGTTGAACACACGCTTGTAGAGATCCGCGACGGCGTTGGTCCACTCGCGTTTGCCGCCAAGGATGACCCACGGGATGTCTCGCGCCTCGGCGAAGGGGTGGCCGGGCGTGCTCCCGGGACCATACTCCGGCTGGAAGATCACACGCTTGCGATACCGCTGCGCCAGCGTGGCGGTTGTCCCCGGGGGCACGGTCGAGCGGATCACGATGAACTCGGCGCCAAGCCACGCCACGGTTTCTTCGACCAGCGAGGTATCGCAACGGCCGTCCGGAAGCGCTGGTGTCGGCACGCAGACGAATGCCACCCGGCAGGCGTTCGCCGCATCGCGCGCCTCGATGCCCGCCGGGGGATCGTGGACGATGGCCCCGGGAAACAGGTTCCCCAGGCTTTTGCCCACCGCCCCGAAACCGATGATCGCGACGTTGTTGAACACGTTCACTCCCGCGGCAAGCCCTTCGATGCCGGGATCGCCGGCCCGGCCGGAACCCCGCCACGCGCGTTCCACCGCGCGCGCACCAGCGAGCATACCGCCCTCGCGCGGGAACGGCTGCCACTGCTCGTGAACAGGGCAGCAGTCCCCAGCGAGAGCCACGCTGCCGTGAGAACGTTGGTCTCGAGGCTCCACCAGCGGTAGTCCGGGAAGAGTGGTCCGGGGAGTTCAAATACGGGCGAAGCCAGTGCGAAGGGATCGAACGTCATGGTCACATCGCCTCGCGACTCTGCGAGCAGCAACACCAGCGTGATCGCAAGCGAGTAAGCCGCCGCTGCCGCTCCCAATACTCGGACGGGCCGAGGCGCCCGCAGGTAGGCGACCGTGAGTAGCAATGGCAGCAACGGAAAGATGACGATCAGCATTCGTCCAGGGAACCACCACCCCATCATCGTGATCGAGAGGAACGTCGCGATGAGGACCTGGGCGCCGATGAGGGACGCCGACAGCGCCCCTGCCCGTCCAGCGCGGGCAAGGAGCGGCAGGCATGGCAGGACCGCGAGGAACACCGGCGCCCATCTCCCGATGCCGAAGCGCCGGTCGATGAACAATCCCCACGTCCGGTAGACGCGGTCCCCGAAGTCGAGGTGCGATTGAAGCACCGTCGAGGTCGCCGCGCCTTCGTAGACGGTGTTCGAGTTGTAGGCGGTCAGCGCCCCGAAGGCCGCCAGGTGGAACCAGAGGTAGGCCGCCGCGCTCATCACCGAGGCCCCGATGAAGGCGCCCCTGCCCTTGCCATCGGTGCTCCACAGGTACCAGGCCGCGATGACGGCGCCGAGCGGGATGTACTTCATCCCCAGCCACGCGAGCGCCGAAAGGAGAGCCGCGAGGGCGACCCCGGAGCGGGCGCCGGCCGGCCTCGCGCGGAGCAACAGCACTGCGCCAACGACGCACAAACCCGCGGCTGCCTCCGGGTAGACCTCGGTAGCGTAGACGAACGCCGGCGCGGTCAGCCCCGTCACAGCGGTGATGATCCAGCTCGCGCGCGCGTCGCTTGTTTCGCGTTCCACCAGCAGGAATGCGAGCGCGAACGCCGCTGCCCAGAGCAGCAGCAACTCCACCTGCACGCCGCGCAGCCCTCCCGCCACGAACCCGGGCATGATCAGGACCGAGAGCCCCGGCTGGTGCGGGCTCAACACCCGTCCGTCGACGAGCGGGATCGACTGCGTCCAAAGCCCGGCGGGGTGATCGAAAAACTCCCGGTAGCTTTCGGCCCGGTATTGGGCGCGGAGGTCCAGGTTCCCGTCCTGCAGCAGACTCTGGGCCGTGATCAGATAGAACGGCTCGTCACCAGAAATCGAGGCGTTGCGGGTGGCCCGCAGCCCGATCGAGAGCGTGTAGGACACCGCCAGGAGGACAAACAGCGCGGCCGCCATGGCCCACAGGCGGCCGGTCACCGCGCGTCCAGCCGTTCGCGATGAAGGATGAGCAGGACGGCGCAGGCCGAAAGCAATACGAGCACGAGCGCGGGGAGCGCCGCTCGCGTGAAAAACGCCTCGCTCGTGGCGTTCCAGATCTCGGTGGTCAGGGTGTCGAATCCGATCGGGCTGAGGAGCAGCGTGATCTGGAGTTCCTTGATCGCTGTGAGGAAGGCCAGAACGCCGCCGGTGATGACGCCGGGAGCGATTTGCGGAGCCGTTACGCGAAGGAATGTGCGTGTCCCCCCGGCGCCCAGTCCGCGCGCGACCTCCTCGGTGTGGGGGTTCACCTGCAGGAGCGCGCTGCGGCAGGCGCCGAGCGCCTCGGGCACAAAGCGCACCGCCAGCGCGAACACGAGGAGTCCCAGCGACTGGTAGAGCGGCGTCGCATAGTGGGCCGCGAAAAACACGAGCGACAGCGCGATCGTGATGCCCGGAAGCGATTGCCCCGCGTAGGAGAGCTTTTCCAGGAGCGCGGTGAACCGTCCGGGGTGGCGCACGGCAAGGGTCGCGACGGGGATGGCCGCTGCCACCGTGACGATCGCGGCCATCGCAGAGACCCGTGCGGAGTTGACCACGCCTTCGGTCAGCAGTCGCGCCGATTCGCCCTCGGAGATGCCGCGCCATAGCCAATAGGTGAGCACGAACAGCGGCGTCCCCACGCCGACGACGACGATCAGCGCGCACCACGCCACTGCGACCCGGCGCCACCTGCCCAGTGAGAGACGCGATGCCGGCCGGTGGCTCCCGGTGGTGTGGTAACGGGAGCGCCCGCGCGTCAATCCGTCCGCGCCCACGACCAGCCCCCAGAGGAGCAGGAGGGGCAGCCCGATCACCGCGGCGGAACTCCGGTCGAAGCTGGTGGTGTATTCGATGTAGACCAGCGGCGTGAGCGTGTCGTAGTGGAGCATCGATACGGCGCCGAACTCGCTTACTACATAAAGTGCAACGAGAATCGCGCCGGCGCTGATGCCCGGACGCATTTGCGGGAGGTTCACGCGCCAGAACGTGAAGAGTGCGCTCTTGCCCAGCGTCCGCGATGCCTCTTCGAGAGCCGGGTCGGTACGTTTCAGCGCTGCCCGCACAGTGAGGTAGATGTAGGGATAGCTGAACACGCTGAGTGTCAGCCATGCACCCCGGAAGCCGCGCAGCTCGGGCAGCGTCTGCACCCCGAACGGCTCCAGAAGGTCCTGCAGCATCCCGCCGGGGCCAAGCGCGCTAATAACGATGAACCCTCCGATGAACGACGGCACGGAAAGCGGGAGTGCCAGCGCCACGGTCCAGAACCCGCGCCAGGGGAGGTCCGTTCGCACCGTCAGCCACGCGAGCGGGACGGCCAGGGCAACCGATGTGGCGGTCACCGCAACGGTGAGCAGGACCGTACGCCTTGCAGCCTCCAGCGTGCGCTCCGCCGAGAGCAGGTCCCACATCCCTGAACCCTGTTCGCTTGCGCGCAGCACAAGGTAGACGGGCGAAAGCAGGATCGCTGCGACCACGACCAGCGTGATCGCCAGCGGGAGCGGCGGAAGCCCCCGGCCCCGCGCCGCAGGCCGCCTCAGCGCCATCGCGAGGCTCAGGGCAGAACTCCTGCCTGGCGCATCATGTCCAGGGAGCCCCGGAGGTCGTCGAGGTCGCTCAGATCGATTTCCGGCGCCTTGAGCGACGAGATCGGGGGAAGCTGAGGATCCGCAGGGACACTCTCGACGAGTGGGTATTCGTAGTCCTTGCTTGCGAAATAGGCCTGCGCCTTCTCGGAAAGCAGGAACTGCACGAACTTCTCCGCGGCGTCCTTGTTCTTCGAACTCTCAAGCACGGCTGCCCCGGAGACGAGGAACAGCCCGCCGAGGTCGCCGTTGGTGAAGAACGAGTTCCGCACCTTGAAACTCTCTCCCCGTTCAGCCAGGAAGCGGTAGAGGTAGTAGTGGTTCAGGAACGCCAGTTCCACTTCACCGTTTGCGACCGCCTGGATGGCCGCGACGTTGTTCGCGTAGGCCCGGGCCTGGTTCGCCACCAGCCCTTCCAGCCACTGCCGCGCGAAGTCCTCGCCTTTCGTCAGGCGCAGGGCCGTGACGAACTCGGGGAAACCGTCGCTGCGCGGGACGTTGCCGATGCGCCCCCGCCATTTTGGGTCCGAATAGTCCAGGATCGAAGCCGGCAGCGCCGCCGGGGTCAACTTATTGGTGTTGTAGACGATCACGCGAGAGCGCCCGGAGACGCCCACCCACAGCCGTTCCGGCGAGCGGAATTCGGGCGCCACACGGTTCAACGTCTCGTCTGAGAGCGGAGCCAGCCTCCCATCCGCCTTGAGCGCTCCAAGTGTCCCGACGTCCTGCCCGTAGTAGACGTCCGCGGGGCTGTTCTTGCCCTCCTCCAGGATGCCCAGGGCCAGGTCTGTGCCATCGCCGTAGCGCACCCGGATCTTGATGCCAGATTCCTCGGAGAATTGTTCAAGCAGCGGCTGAACGAGTGCTTGCGAACGACCCACGTAGATCGTGATGACGTCGTCATCTTCGCCGCCGCACCCCTGAAACAGGGTCAGCGCGGCGGCGATGAGCGCAAACAGCGGGACCATCCTGCGCACAAGCAGGGGGCGAACCTCGGGGCGAGGTGCAATCATGGTCATGGGATCTTCACCTGGAATGCTTCCGGAATCTCGAGGGCCCTGAGCACCTCGGGTTGATTGAGAGCAGAGAAGAGTTGCTGGCTCATCTCCGACGTGAACCCGGTCTCCGGTGTGCGGGAGTAGAGGCCGTTGACGGTCGCTGCCGCCTGGGGCGAGGCCGCCGCGACGTTCGCGCGGATGACCTGGAAGAACATCCAGCCCTCGGCGAGGTGCGTTTCCCGGCTCCCCCGCGTTGCATCGCCTTCGAGCACCGGCCCGTAGCGCAGCGATGACAGGTAGAACGTCGTCTGCAGGTAGCGCCGCACATCCGCGAGCGTCGAATCGAACATGGCGGCGTTGCCCGATTTGGCAGCCGACTGCGCGGAAGCGAGGTCTGCGACCATTCGGGCCGCGATCTTGCCGTCGAAGCGGAAGTCCGATTCGCGGCTGGTCGCCGTGGCCAGCAGTCCGTTGTTGAAGTTGCCGTTGTCATCGGCTCCGCCGGCGATGGTGGCCCATGCCTCGTCCACGGCAGCCTGTGCCTGGGCCCTGTTCGATGCGAACTGTGTCCGCGCGCCATCGATGTGCAGCATCGCCTTGCCGTACATCAGCATCTGGACGCCCTTGTCCACGAACTGGCGGCGCGCGTTGTCCGACATTCCCGCAGCCCGCCCGGTCCCGCTGAGTCCGTCGCGGATGAGCGCGTCGACGAAGCCCGCGCGGCCATAGACCGCCGCGCCGTTCGGGAACGCCGCCTCGACTTCGCCGGTGGCGATCGAGGCCAGGGAACGCAGTGTCCCGTCGGGCCGAATCTGGTTCCTTCCGCGTTCGTAGACGGCGGCGACGGCGGCCCAATCGACCGGGTCGCCGCGCGTGGCGGGCGACATCGCTGCGCGCATCTCGCGCAGGTCGAGCCCAATGCCCAGGTTCAGTCTCTGGTCCGTGGAGGGCGTGAACGGGCCGCCGAGCGTCACGGCTGGCTCTTCTCCGCTCACGCTTCCGCTTCCGCCGCCGCCCCCGATCACATCGACGTTGGGGCGGTCTTCGCCTTTGCCGCTGCAGGCGCTGAGCGCGATCGCCGCAGCGGCGACAGCCCCCGCCGCCCATCGCCACTTGTTCCCCATCAAGTCACCCCTCATCCCGGCGGATTCACTCACGGTTTCGCCATCTCCCGGAGCATCCCGAGGGGGACGCGCCAGAGGTATTCGCCGCGAATGAATGAACTCCCCGAATCTCGCCGCCGGTAGGAGATCGGAACCTCGACCGGCGGCATGCCCTTGCGTGCCAGGTCCAGGGTCAGGACCTGCGCGTAGTTGTAGTCGTGCACGATTTCCGCCACATCGAGCGCCGTGGCGGAAAACGCGCGAAACCCGCTCTGGCCGTCGGTGATGCGCCGCCAGCACAGGAACGACAGGAGCAGGCTGAAAGCGCGGTTTGCCACGCGTCTCGAGCGTGCCATATCGACACGCCCGCGGGCGAAGCGCGAGCCCACGACGTAATCCGCCGCGCCGCGGAGTACCGGGGAGAGGAGCGTGCCAGTGTCCCGGGCGTCATATTCGCCGTCGGCGTCGAGGTAGACGGCAGCGCGCGCGTTGAGCCCCCTGGCCGCGGCGAGGCCCGTTCGCAGTGCCGCTCCGAGGCCGCGGTTCTCGGCGTGCGAAACCACATGGGCGCCGCTCTCGCGGGCAACCGCGGCCGTCCTGTCGGTCGAGCCATCGTCTACGACCACGACCTCGTGGTGCGCGATTCCGCTCGCGCGGATCGCCGAGAGGACGGCGGGCAGGGCTGCTTCCTCGTTGTGGGCGGGCACGACGAAGACGACCGGGCCGCTGACTTTGCGCCCGGCTCCATCGGCGCGAAGATCACGCCCGGTCGATTGCGCCGGCTCAGCGACGCCGAGGAGGCCGGCGATCGTCGGCGCGATGTCCGTGATGAGAA
>CAYYSD010000141.1:0-8026 GCA_964474285.1 uncultured Anaerolineaceae bacterium
GGCATCGACCTGACGATCGCGCGCGGAGAGCGGGTCGCGCTCATCGGGCCGAATGGCGCCGGCAAGAGCACGCTGATGCTCCACCTGAACGGGATCAACACGCCCTCCCACGGGAGGGTGTCCATCGGCGGTGTGGAGATCACGCCAAAGACGGTGAGGCGCATCCGCTCCGAGGTCGGCCTCGTCTTCCAGGACCCGGACGACCAGTTGTTCAGCCCGACCGTGTTCGATGACATCGCCTTTGGGCCGCTGCACATGGGTGTCCCCGAAGCGGAGATCCACGATCGTGTCGAACGGGCGCTTGCCGCGGTCGGGATGCCGGGGTTCGGCAAGCGGCTCCCGCACCACCTCTCGCTGGGCCAGCGCAAACGCGTGGCGCTCGCGACGGTGCTTTCGATGGACCCCTCGGTGCTTGTGCTGGATGAACCGAGCGCCGGGTTGGACCCGCGTGGCCGCCGCGAGCTCATCACGCTCCTCACGGGACTGAGCCAGACGCTGCTCGTGAGCACGCACGACATGAAGTTCGTGGCGGAAGCATTCCCGCGGGTGATCGTGATGGATGAAGGCAACATCGTGGCCGACGGTTCGACCGAATTGATCCTGGCCGATGAGGAGCTGCTCAATGCGCACGGACTCGAGCGCCCCTGATTTCCGTCTCGCCGGATGGCGTCGGCGCCACGGACTTCACTCCGCCTTGACGCGTTGCGCCATCGCCGGATGCGGCCGGGGGCACGTATACTGAGTGGCGTGGATATCGCCCAGCTGCGCCGGGAATTCGCGACGGCCATCGCAGGGCCTGATGCGATCGTGGACCTGCTCGGCGGAGCGCTCGCCATCGCCAGGCTTGGTGGCGAGCCCACCGAACGCCCTGTGGTGGAGGCCCAGCTCGACCTGATTGCCCGCGCAGCCCGCGAACACGCGAGCCCGGCCGCCGGAGTCGAAGCGCTGGCGCAGGCCATTGACCATCAGCTGTTCACCGTCGGCGGCTTTCACGGCAACTCCTCGGACTACACGGACCCGGACAACAGCTACGTCGACCGCGTCCTGGAGACCCGTTCGGGCCTGCCCATCACGCTTTCGCTCATCTACATGGAAGTGGCCAGCCGCATCGGACTTCGCTGCGATGGCATCGGCTACCCCGGGCACTTCATCGTCCGGTGCGGCGAACCCGAAGCCGGCATCTATGTGGACCCGTTCCACCAGGGCCAGCGCCTGGACCGCGAAGAGCTGCTCGCCAATATCCGCGGCGGCGATTTCGGCGGCGCCTCGCCGGATTCGCTTCTCGCCGCGGTGACGAAGCGCCAGATCCTTCAGCGCATGCTCAACAACCTCCGGGCGACCTTCCAGGAGCGGCGCGACACGGTGCGCTGGTATGCGACCGTTCACCTCCTTCTTTGCATCGAGCCGTGGAATGCGCACCTGACGGGCGAGCGCGGAATGCTGGCCTACCGGCTGGGCGAACATTCGAGTGCCCTGGAAGACCTCGAGCGGTATGTGGGCGCCTGCGAGCCCGGTGCGACTGCCCGCGGCGCTATTCGACTGTTGAACGAACTTCGAACCCAATTGCGAAGCGAGGAACGGCTATGAGCTCCGAGGCGTCCGAAGCGATCTCTCCCCGGTCACGAAGCACAGTTCAGCGCACCATCGCGTGGTATCTGCGGCAGCTCAGCAAGGTGATGAGCGTCCTGAGCGACGAAGAGCTGGATCGGCTGATCCCGCTGCTGAGCGAACGTCGCTTCAAGCCCCGCCAGCTGCTCTTCTCCGCCGGCGATCCCGCCGAGCGGGTCTTCCTGGTCCTCAAGGGCCGCATCAAGGTCTACCAGGTTGCGGAAAACGGCAAGGAGATCATCCTCGACGTCGTCGGGCGTGGGGGAGTGGTTGGGGACATGGCCATCGTGGAAGATGGCGAGCGCATCGCGTGTGCCCAGGCGATCGACGACGCCGTCGCGGTGAGCATCTCCTGGGAGGATTTCGCCCACGTGATGCAGCAGTCGCCGCGGCTCGGGTTCGCCATGATGGAGCTGATGGCGCGGCGTCTCGCGGGCATGCAGCGGACGTTCATGAACATCGTTTCGAAGCCGGTCTCGGCACGGCTGGCGGATACGCTCCTGAACCGCCAGGAGGATGGCCTCGTCCGCCTCGGGCTCACGCACCAGGAACTCGCGCAGACCATCGGGACGAGCCGTGAGACGGTCACGGCGCTGCTGAGCCGGTTTGTGACCATGGGCGCCATCACCCCCCGGGGAGACGGCTACCTGATCACCGACGAGGACTTGCTGGACGACATCGCGAACGGTGACATCGCCGTTTCGCCGCGGCACCCGGCGATTCAAACCGCGAGCCCCGCAGCGCCCTGATGGCGCTTTCAGCGGCGGCGCCGGCGAGGGAGCTGGGCAGCGGCGTCCCGGCGGTCATCGCCCACGGCGCGGGCAACACCCGCCCCGAGGCGCTCAAGGCGGCCGCCCACGGCGCGGACTACGTGGAAGCGGACCTCTGGGTGCACCACGGGCGTTTCGAGGCCCGCCACGAACGAGCCATCTATCCACTCCCGGTGCTGTTCGAACGCTGGTACCTTCGCTTCGCCCCACGCCGTCCATTCGGGCTGGGCGAACTCCTCGCGGCGGTCCCTCCGGAAGTGGCCCTGTTCCTGGACCTCAAGAACGGGGGCAAGCGGGCCGCCGAACTCACCCAGCAGGGTGCAGCGGCGGCCGATGCGGGCCGGCGGGTGGTGGCATCGTCCCAGGTCTGGAACATCCTCCGGCACGTTTCGCGGCTGCTGCCGGAGATGGAGACGTACTACTCCATCGACGTTCGTTCAAAGCTGGACCTCTTCCTCTCCGTGAACGACCGTGATGTCCGGCCGCGGGGGGTCTCCTGCCAGCACAAGCTCCTCACGCGTCCCCTCGTCGGGCGCCTCAAGGAACAGGGGCTGCTGGTGGTGGCGTGGACCGTGGACGACCTGGATCGCGCGGCGGAGCTGATGGCGTGGGGCGTCGACGGCATCACGACCCATCGTGTCGACGAGGTGCGCGCGCTGGTGGACGGCTTCGCGGTGCAGCGATGAAACCGTTCGGCCTCTACGTTCACATCCCGTTCTGCACCGTGAAGTGCGGGTACTGCGACTTCAACGCCTACGCCGGGATGGACGCGCTCAAGGGCGCCTACACGGACGCGCTCGTCCGCGAGGTCGAGTTCGCCGGCGAGACGTTGGCCGGGCGCGACGTCACTTCGGTGGCCTTTGGCGGCGGCACCCCCGGCGAAATGCCCGCGAACGACATCGCCCGGGTGCTCGGCGCCGTGCGCGCGGCGTGGTCCATCGTTCCCGGCGCGGAGGTGAGCCTGGAGGCCAACCCCGGGACGATCGACTTCGGCGGCCTCAAGCTGCTCCGGGAAGCCGGCGTGACGCGTCTTTCCCTCGGCGCCCAGAGTTTCGACGTCGAAGAGCTGCGGTTCCTCGACCGGATTCACTCGCCGGAGGCAACGGCCGCGTCAGTGGACCTGGCCCGCCGGGCGGGCTTCGAGAGCGTCGGTCTTGACCTCATCTATGGGCTGCCGGGTCAGCCCCTCGCATCGTGGGAACGGACGGTCGAACGCGCCATCGCTCTCGACCCGGACCATGTTTCGACGTACGGGCTGACGGTCGAAGAGGGCACGCCGCTTGCCCGGCGCGTGGACCGGGGCGAAATCGAACCGCTCGACGACGACGCGGTGGCGGAAATGTACGACCTGGCGACGAGTCTCTTGCGGGCGGCCGGCTTCCATCAATACGAGCTCTCCAACTGGGCGAAGCCGGGCCATGAGTCACGCCACAACCTGACGTACTGGACTGACGGTGACTATGCGGGCATCGGAGCCGGTGCGCATGGCTACCTGGATGGGGAGCGCTACGAGAACATCGCTCACCCGCGTGCGTACATTGCGGCCGTGGCGTCGGCTGGCGGACGTTGGCCGGCACGCGCCCACGCCTACACGCCGACGCCCGTCGACGCCGTTTCGGACTTCGTGGCACTGCGCCTGCGACTCCGAGAGGGAATCGACGAGGCGGATGTGCGGACGAAGTTCGGCCGCGGACTCGATGAGATCGCCGGGCCCGTGATTGAGCACTGCCTCGCCGCCGGGGTCATCGAGCGTTCCGTCGGGCGCCTGCGACTCACAGAGCGGGGGCGGCTGCTCCATGGCGAAGTCGCCGCGGAACTGCTCGCTCATCTTCATGAGGGCCAGAAAGCTAGTTCTGGGGCACGTTGAGCAGGATCGGCCCGGTTGCCTGGAAGAAGTAGAAGCCCCAGGCGTGCAGCCCGGAGAGCGTTTGGAACGCGGGCGGGAAGCCCCTGAACCAGAAATCGAAGCTTTGTGTCGCGTTGTTCCACGAGAAGACCGAGGAGACTTCACCCGGCAGGGCGGTACCGAGACTGGTGGTGGCGACGCTGGCGCCGTTCCAGAGCCAGCCGTTCACGCCGGCCTGCACGGCGAACGTGCCGCCCGCCGCGAGGACGAACGATTCGCCCCCGGGGATGGTGACTTCGATACCCGCGGCGCCCTGGAAGAAGTAGTGCGCGCCCGGGTCGAGCCCGTGGATCGTCTGGAACGCCTCGGGGAAACCGCGGAACCAGAAGTCGAACCGCTGGCCGCTGTCGTCCCATCGGAAGACACCGGTGACGCCCGCCGGCAAGGTCGTCTCCATCGCGTTGAACCCAACCGGGTCCCCGGTCCAGACCTGGGAGGTAGCGCCGAGCACGGTCGTGAACGCGTTCATGACGTGGATGTCGAGGTCGTAGGTGGCTTCTTCCGCAAGGCTGAAACTGCGATTCGGGCCGGTTTCGGCGCGAAGGGTGGCGGCGCCGGGGTCGCAGTCGGCTTCGATGGCGTACGCGCCGGCCGAGACGGTCGTCTCGCCGCATTCGGCGCCGCCCACCTGCACCCGGACGGTGTATCCGTCCGGGGCGGGTTGCCCGTTCAGACGGACGAGGCCGCGGACCTTCGTGCGCTTCTTGATGGTGAAGGCGAGGCCTTCAGAGACGCCCCCGCCGGGAGCCGGGGTCACCACCGTCACGTCCGCGACGCCATCGGCCAGGAGGTCGGACGCCGGGACCAGGGCGGCCAGTTGTGACTGCGAAACGAACGTGGTCGTGCGCGCAGACCCGTTCCAGTGGACCACCGATTCGGGGATGAACCCGGTCCCTGTCACCGTGAGCGTGAAGCCCCCCGAACCGGCGCGCTTCCAGGATGGCGATAGGCTCGCGGCAGCCGGCGCGGGATTCAGAGGGGCCGTTACCGTGAACGCCAGCGTGTTGGAGCCCCCTCCGCCCGGCAGCGGATTCGTCACGCCGACGGTCGCGCTACCCATGGCGGCGACGTCGTTCGGTTCGATCTGCGCGGTGAGTTCGGTTGAGGATACGAATGTCGTGGGCCTGGCGGAGCCGTTCCAGATGACGACCGCGCCATCGACGAAGTGCGTGCCCTGGGCCGTGAGGGTGAAGGCGGGGCCTTGGGCCGCGGTCGCACCCGGGGTGAGCGCGACAAGCACGGGCACGGGGTTGTCTGGCTGTACCAGGGCGAAGACGAGCAGGTTCGAAGGGCCTCCGCCGGGTGCCGGGTTTGCGACTGTGACGTTGACAGGCCCGGGCGTGGCGGCCTCTGCGGCCAGAATCGTCGCGGTGAGCGTCGTGGCGTCGACGAAGGTACCCGGACGGACGACGCCTGCCCACGAGACGGTAGCACCATCGACAAAGCCGGTGCCCGTGAGTGTGAGCACGAAGTCCGCTCCCCCTGCGGTAGCCGTACCTGGAGAGAGGGCCGTGAGAGTCGGGACCGGGTTCGGCGGAGGGTTCACCGTGAAGTTCAACGCGTTCGAAGCGCCACCGCCCGGCGCGGGATTGAACACGAGCAGCGGCCAATCACCGGGCACGGCGAGATCACCGGCGAGGATGGTGACATCGAGCCGGGTCGAACTCACGAAGGCCGTGGCTCGGTCGACGCCGTTCCATCGCAGCACCGCGCCATCTACGAAGCCGGACCCTTCCACCGTGAGCGAGAAGCCGCCGGAACCGGCCGAGGCCGAAGCCGGGGTCAACGTTGAAATCGACGGGACCGGATTTGGGGGCACGTCGATGGTGAAGGCGAGTCCGTTGGAGGTGCCGCCGCCGGGCGCCGGGCTGAAGACGGTGACGGTGGCGCCACCGGCCGTCGCGATATCACCTGCGAGGATCTGCGCCGTGAGATGTCCGGAGTCGACGAAGGTGGTGGCGCGGTTCGCACCGTTCCAGCGCACGACGGACCCGCTGACGAAGTTCGAACCGGTTATGGCGAGCGTGAAGGACGGAGCTCCCGCCGTGGCCGACGACGGCGTCAGGAACGCCGATGAGGGGACCGGGTTGTCCGGCGGTGTGATGGTGAACGTGGCGGCGTTGGATGTGCCTCCGCCGGGGGCTTCGTTGAAGACGGTCACGGACGCTGAGCCCTGGGTCGCGAGGTCGCCGGCGCTGACGTTCGCGACCAGTTGCGACGCGGACACGTAGACCGTCGTACGGTCGCTGCCGTTCCAGCGGACGACGGAGCCGTTCAGGAAATTCGAGCCGTTCACCGTGAGCACGAACCCGGGCGAACCGGCCTGGGCCGAGTTGGGCGCCACGCCCGTGATGGCCGGTACAGGGTTCGCCGGCCCTCCGCAGCCGGAAGTCGCCGCCTGTGCCGCTGCCAGGAGATCGAGGCGGTGCTTCGCCACGCCGTTCCGGGGGTCCGTCAGGCTCGGGCCGCTGTTGATGACGGCGCACTCCCGGTCCTCCACCGAGGACGAAGGGGCGGCGGCGGCGACAACCGCGATGGCGCCGGCGACGTGGGGTGTGGCCTGGGAAGTACCGCCCATCGAGTAGCCGCCGGCCGAGATCATCACGCCTGGCGCGAGCATGGAGAGGATCGGCGCGCTCTGCGAGAAGCACGCGATCTTGTCTGTGATGATGCCGGAATCGCTGCAGCTGTAGGGCGAGTTACCCCAGCCCCAGGTGCCTGACTGGGCCTGGTCGTAGACGGCGCCGACGGAGATGGCGCCCGGCGTGCAGGCGGGGACCGAGATGCCGTTCGAAAACACGCCGTTCTTGAAGCCGTTGTTCCCTGACGCCACCACCGGCAGGATCCCCGCCGAGCGGAGGCTGGAGAAGGCAGAAGCCGCCCACGAACCCCCACACTGGCTCGTGTTGTAGGAGCCAGACGCGCCGAGGCTCATGTTCACGGCGACGATGTTGTAGGTGGCGCGATTCGTGATGGTCCAGTTGATGGCGGAGATGATGTCCGCGGCCCACGCCGAAGACCCGGTAAACACGTCCAGGCCGATGACCTTCGTGCCGGGAGCCACGCCGGCGACGATGCCGGCCACATTGGTGCCGTGCCCGTTGGCGTCGAGGGCGCCGTCGTCGGGGGCGAAGTCCTGGACATAGGGCACGCGGCAGATGCCCGCCGGTGTGTTCACGGCGGTGCAGCCGAACGAGGCATTGAGGTAGTTCAGACCGGTATCAAGCACCGCGACAGCCGTGTTCGCGCCGGTATATCCGCCCTGGACCGCGGCCGGCTGATTGATGAGCGAGAGACTCTGAGTGAGTTCGAGGCGGTGTTCGAGGTTCGCGCGGATGCCCGTGACGCCCGGCGCGCGTGCCATGCGCACGAGCGATTCAGGGGAGGTGAAGCGCACCAGCTGCCCGCCCACCTGGCTGAAGTCGGTGACGACGTTCGCACCGGCGCCGGCGTGTGACTGCGCGGCGTCCTTGAGGGCGGCGTAGCGCCGGCTGCGCTCACTGAGGGCGGCGGCGTCGTCGTCCGTGGCCCCGCGCTGGCGCTTTCCCGCATCGACGGCGGGGAGCACGAGCCTGTCGTCGTAGGCCACGATCGCTTCGACGGCGCCGGCGGCGGAGAGGTCATCGCGCACGCTCGCATCGATGCGCCCGAGGGCCACTTCGGATTGGACGTCCGCCCAGGGTTCGCCTGCCGCCGCCCCGAGCCCCGGCAGCGAAGCCAACAGCAAGGCTGTCCCCGTGAT
>CAYYSD010000142.1:0-7804 GCA_964474285.1 uncultured Anaerolineaceae bacterium
GTGGCACGTGTTCGCTGAGCCCGAGCGATTCAACCGCACGAACTTCGAACGGGCATACAGCGACATCAAGTCGCTGCATTCCGAGCTGCAGCCGATGGGCGGCTACGCCTTCAGCCAGCTGACGACGACCTTCGAGAACTTCCGCACCAGCAACAGCTACCAGCAAAAGCCACTGACCATCCTCTTGCTGGAGATCACGGGCATCGCTCTGTTTTATGTCGCCCTGGTGTCTGCCATCGTCATCGAACGCGAAGCGGCAGAAATCGGACTGCTGCGTGGACGCGGTGCGACAACAGGCCAGATCCTGGTGCTCTATGTGGTGCAGGGGCTCGTGCTCGGACTGCCGGCGCTGTTCATCGCACCGTTTCTCGCGGCCAGTGTGACGGCCCTGCTTGGATTTACGCCCGTGTTCGAGGACGTTTCGAACGGCGACTTGCTCCCGGTTGCGATCCCTCCCATGGCCTTCGCGATGGCCGGGCTCGCCATCATGCTCTCCGTGGCGGCGCTGGTTCTGCCGGCCTTCGTCGTGGCGCGCAAGGGGACCATGTCGGTCCGGCGCTCGGCATCGCGGCCGGGGAAGTCGATCGTGCAGCGGTATTACCTCGACGTCGCGCTCGCGGGAGTGGCCATTCTCCTCCTGATCCAGCTTCGCCAGCGCGGCTCGGTGTTCACCCCTTCACCCACGGGCGGATTGAGTTCGGACCCGCTGTTGCTGGCGTCCCCGGCGCTCACGATCGCCGCCGCGGGTGCGCTCATCCTGCGCTTCTACCCGGTGGTGATCCGGCTGTTCGCGCGCGCTGTCTCGGCGGCGGCGGGGGCCTCGGTGACCCTCGGGCTGATGCAAACAGTGCGCAATTCGGGGCAGTATACGCGGCTGTCCCTGCTCCTGATGATGGCGGTGGCCGTCGGCACCTTCGCCGCAAGCTACACGCGCACAACCGACGAGTCCTACGAAGACCGCGCGCGCTATTCCGCCGGGACGGACATGCGAGCCGCCCCTGGCGGACCGTTCATCTTTCGCGACGGGGCCAGGCAGGTTGACGCGTTCCTGAACGGACTCCCCGGGGTTGAGCAGGGCACGGCCATCGTGCGGACGCGGGCGGCTATCGCGGCCCCGGGGGTGAGCACGGCGGACTACCAGCTCCTGGCTGTGGACCCGGATGCTATGGCCAACCTCGCCTGGTTCCGGGACGATTTTTCGGGCAGTTCGCTGGATGAGCTCATGTTCGAACTGGGGGTGGCCCCCACCGCGGTCGGGCGGGTGATGCCGGGACGCCCGACCCGGTTCAGCCTGTGGGTGCGTGGCGATGGCCGCCTGCTCGATGTGAGCCTGTGGGCAAAACTGCGCGACGCCAGCGGGCGTTTTTCGCTCATCGAAGTTGGCGAACTCGCGACGAACAACGAGTGGCGCGAAATCTCGGCACCGGTGCAGGACCCGCTGGGGCCGCCGGTGGTCTATCCGGTGAGCATCGCTTCGCTCCTTATCAGCGAGCCATCGAACCGGCTCAGCATCCAGAACCCGCCGCTCTATATCGACGACCTCGCGGTCATCGATGCGGCGGGCAACGTGACCATCCTCGACGACTTCGAGGCGGGAACGCGATGGACACCGTTCCCGACCCGGGGAGTGAAGCCCGATCTTTTCGCGCCATCGCCGGACTTCGCCAGGAACGGCAAGCAGTCGGGCAAGTTCACGTTCCACACGGGTTCGACGACGGAGGTGCGAGGGCTGTTCGTGGGCGAGCAGTTGACGCCGCTCCCGGCTGTCGTGAGCGAAAGCTTCGCCAACGGCACCGGCATCCGGCCGGGCTACCAGGGGCTGCTGCGTGTGGGTTCCGACACCATCGTGCCGGTGGCGGTGCGGGACACGTTCAAACTCTTCCCGACGACTCCATCGTTCGACGGCGCGGTGGTCATCGTCAACCGAGAGCAACTCATGGCGTGGACGCAGACGGCCACGTTCACGTCGTCGCCGTATCTCGGGCTGAACGAAGTCTGGCTGGCGCTCGAACCCGGCGCGGATGAGGACGCCATCGCGGGGCTGCTCGCGGGCGACCCGCTGGGAGCTGACCGCACGACGCGACTGAGCGAAGCGCTTTCGGCGAACGAACGGAACCCGCTCATCGCGGCGGGAGGCAGCGGCATTCTGTTCGTGGCGTTCCTGGCGATTCTCGCGCTGGTGGCAGCAGCCATGCTGGCGTCACTCGTGACGAGCATCCGGCGACGGCGGACCGAGTTTGCGGTGGTCCGCGCGCTGGGAATGTCGCGGGGCGAAATCGTGCGGATGATCGCACTGGAGTACATCCTGGTGTTCTCGGCGGGTATCGTCGCGGGGGCGATCCTGGGGCTGATCGTGGGGCGGCAGATGCTCTCGTTCCTCAACGTGAACGAGGCAGGCGACCGCATCGAGCCGGAGTTTGTGTTGCAGACGAACTGGGCGGTGGTGTTCGGCGGAGTGGGCGCCGTGATGCTGGCGTTCGCGGTGGCGCTGGCGGTCGCGGTGATGAACGGCAACCGGACGAGCGACAGCACGGCCCTGCGGACGGAATGACGGCAGGCGGGTATCGCAGACCGTCCTTCTACGGGCGGGATTCGATGTAGGCCATGGTGCGGTTGTAGGTCTCTTCCTCGATGTGATCGGCCGCCTTGAGATAGGTGACGATCTGCTGAAGCGTGAGAATGCAGACCAGGTTGATGCCGGCGCGCTTGAGGGCGGCCGTGCCACCTTCCTGGCGATCGATGAGTGCGACGGCGTCGCGCACGACGAGGCCGGCTTCGCTGAGGGTGGCCGCGGTCTGGAGGATGCTGCCGCCGCCGGTCATCAAGTCGTCGATGATCAGGCAGCTCTGGCCGCGCACGTAATTGCCTTCGATCACATCGGCCTTATCCGTCGCCGGGGGGTGGATGTAGATCATGGGCGTGGAGACGTTGAGCGAGAACGCCGTGGCCAGGTGGAGACCACCAAAGGGGACGCCAGCGACGAGCGTGAACGGCTGAACGTGCGGGTTTCGCATCGACATCAGGGTTTCAAGCTCTTCGCGAATGATTTTCGCGCAGCGGGCGAGTGCCTTCGGATTGCTGATGAGGCGGCGCACGTTGATGTAGATCGGGCTATGGATGGCCGTGCGCCCGAGGGTGAAATCGCCGAATTCGATGGCGTTGAGCTTCCAGAGTTCTTCGGCAAGCCAGAGGTTGCCGGCGGGCTTGGTCGTCCTGGTCACGGTGCAACTCCGGAAGGGCGCTCGAAAGTTGGCGCAGAGTGTGAGCTAGCTCAGGAAAGACAGAATAACCCGTCAAGCTGTTCCGGTCGCTCGGGCATGATCCCGTGG
Source organism: uncultured Anaerolineaceae bacterium (assembly GCA_964474285.1). Lineage (GTDB taxonomy): Bacteria > Chloroflexota > Dehalococcoidia > Tepidiformales > Tepidiformaceae > JACRBT01. The sequence continues at coordinate 3,330 of CAYYSD010000142.1, forward strand.
CTCAAGGGACGGTGTTCACGGGGGTCAGGGGCGGGGCGCCGGAGAGAACGGCGATGATGTTGCGTGCGGCCAGCGCGGCCATGCGCGAGCGGGTCTGATGGCTGGCGCTGGCGATATGCGGCGTGATGACGACGTTCTGGAACGAGAACAGGTCGTGAGTTGCGGGCAAAGGTTCGGGGTCGGTGACATCCAGGGCGGCGCCCGCGATGGTCCTGGCGCGAAGGGCCTCCACGAGCGCGGTCTGGTCGATGACGGTGCCGCGGGCGGTGTTGATGAAGATTGCGGACGGCTTCATCAGTCCGAATTCGCGAGCGCCGATGAGGTGGCGCGTTTGCGGCGTGAGCGGCACGTGGACGGTTACGAAGTCGGATTCCGCGAGCAGCTCTTCCAGTGACGTCATTCGCGCGCTTGTCTCCGCCTCCAGCGCGGGCTTTGGGCCGCGGGCCGTGTAGAGGATGCGCATGCCGAAACCGCGAGCACGCCGCGCGACAGCCGAGCCGATTTCGCCCGCCCCCACAATGCCCAGCGTGGCGCCGTGGACATCCGCGCCGAGGAACGCGGTCGGTGACCACGCCCGCCATCCGCCCGCGCGAGTGTCGCGGTCGCTGGCTGTGAGATTGCGTGCGGCGTCGAGCAGAAGACCGAAGGCGAGGTCTGCGGTCGTTTCCGCGAGGATGCCGGGGGTGTTGGTGAGCCAGACTCCCGCGGCGGCCGCGACGGCCGGATCGACGTTGTCATAGCCGACGGCCATGTTCGCGACGATGCGAAGGTTGGACGCCGCCGCGAACAGCGCCTCGTCGATACGGTCCGTGACCATCGTGAGGGCCGCGTCGGCGCGGGACAGCAGCCGGGCGAGCTCATCACGCGGGGGCGGGAGTTCGCCGGGCCAGATCTCCACCTGGTGGCCGGCGGCGGCCAGCAGATCCGGGGCGTCGCCTGGGATTGCTCGGGTAACCACGACTCGGCCCATGCAGCGTCCTCCGCCCGTGTCTTCGGGCTACGAGAACGTGATACGGTACGCGCGGTTTGCCGACAACCGGCAGCGGGAGGAGTGGAACGCATGGCAGCGACACCGACAGCCGAGGAACGCCTTTCACCTTCCGAGAGCGTGTTGCTTTCGATGCGCGAATCGGCGGCGCGCATTTCGCTCGATGCCGAGGTGATCGAGCTGTTGAGCACGTCGTGGCGGGAGATGCGGGTGCAGGTGCCGGTGCGGATGGACAACCGCAGACTGCAAATCTTCGAGGGCTACCGGGTGCAGCACAACGGCGCACGCGGGCCATACAAAGGCGGCATCCGCTTCCACCCGAAGGCGGACATCGACGAAGTGCGCGCCCTGGCGATGCTCATGACGTACAAATGCGCCCTCATGGAGCTCCCCTTCGGCGGTTCCAAAGGCGGAGTGATGTGCGACCCGATGCACATGTCGGAGACGGAACTGAACCGGTTGAGCCGCGCGTACATCCAGCACATCGGCATGATCCTGGGTCCTTCGCGCGATATCCCGGCGCCGGACATGGGCACCAATGCCCAGACGATGGCCTGGATGATGGACGCCTATGGGCAGCGCTTCGGCTATACGCCGGAAATCGTGACGGGAAAGCCCGTGGAGTTGGGCGGGAGCCACGGCCGCGACCAGGCGACGGGACGCGGCGTGGCAACATGCATGCGCGAATACGCCCTCGGCGAGCGCACCAACCCGCAGGACATCCGGGTCGTCGTCCAGGGGTATGGCAACGTAGGCTCGTGGACGAGCCGGATCGCGAGCGAAATGGGCTTCAAAGTCATCGGGGTGAGCGACGTCAAGGGCGGCATCCACAACCCGGGGGGCATCGACATTGCAGCGCTCGACCGGCATTTCGCGGTGGCGGGCTCCGTGGCGGGCTACGCGGACGCCAGCCCCATCACGAACGACGAGCTGCTTCAACTGGAATGCGATTACCTGGTCCCTGCGGCGCTGGGCGAGGTGATCACCGGGGCGAACGCGGGAAAGGTCCGTGCGCGGCTCGTCGTGGAGGCTGCCAACCACCCGGTCACACCGCCAGGGGACGCGATCTTGCGGGAACGCAAGATCCCGGTGCTCCCGGACGTACTGGTGAACGCCGGCGGCGTGACAGTCTCGTATTTTGAGTGGACGCAGAACATCCAGCAGTTCCGCTGGCCGCTCGAACGCGTGAACGCCGAACTGGAGGCGCGCATGGTTGCGACGAGCAAGGACCTGGCCGTCCGCGCGGCGCGGGATGGCACGACGCCGCGCCAGGCGGCCTTCGACATCGCCGTGGAGCGCGTTGGGAAGGCGATCAAGCTGCGCGGGTTCGTCTAACCGGCGGGTTCAGCAGCATCGCTGTTACCCTGTGGGGCAACACTTTCCGCAGGGAGCGAACGCAAATGACCCTTCGCGCAGGCTTCATCGGCCTCGGCATCATGGGCGCGCCCATGGCCACGAACATCCTCAAGGCCGGCTTCGAACTGACGGTGTGGAACCGCAGCCCTTCGCGCACTGAGCCCCTCGTCTCGTTGGGGGCGCGCGCGGCGGGTTCGCCGGCGGAGGTTGCGGCCGCATCGGACGTGACCGTGAGCTGCGTATCGGACTCCCCGGATGTCGAGGACGTGGCATTGGGGCCCGGGGGCGTCATCGAAGGTGCGAATCCGGGCAGCATTTATGTCGATTGCTCGACGATTTCGCCCGCGGTGGCCCGACGAGTGGCGCGGCAGCTGGCGGCCAAAGGCGTGGACATGATCGATGCGCCGGTGAGCGGCGGCGATGTCGGTGCCATCGCCGGGACACTCGCGATCATGGCCGGTGGCGAACAGGCAGCCTTCGACCGCTGCCTGCCGGTGCTGCAAGCGATGGGAAAGACCATCCTGCTGTGCGGCCCGTCGGGTTCCGGGCAGGTGGTGAAGTTGTGCAACCAGGTAGCGGTCGCCGGGAACCTGATGGCGATGGCGGAGGCGGTAACGCTGTCCCGGCGCTCCGGGGTCGACCCGGCCAAGATGCTGGAGGTTGTTGGCGCCGGGGCCGGGAGTTCGTGGATTATCCAGAACCTCGGCCCGCGGGCAGTCCGAGGCGATTTCGCGCCGGGCTTCATGGTGGCGCTCATGCAGAAAGACCTGCGGCTGGTTCAGGAAACGAGCTCAGAGACCGACACGCCCCTCCCCGGCGCGGCCCTTGCCCAGCAGATCCTCCGCATGCTGGAAGCGCGCGGGCGCGGCCGCGAGGGTACCCAGGCAATCGTCGAAGCGCTGGCCGCGCTGGCCGGCGAATAGGCCAGGCGCCTGAACACGCCACCTCAAGGGAAAGGCTCTCTTTGCAGGGCGGAGGATTGGATCGTCGGAGAGCCTTTAGGCTGACGCGAAAGAGTCGATGATGAATGCATGGAGACCGGCACCGCAATCGTTATCATGCGTCCAAAGAGGGTGCCGCCGGAGCACTACCCGGCCGTCCTCGTTGCGGAACGTGATACGGTCGTCGGGCTGACACTGCAGGGCCTGGAGCTCGTTCCGGGCGAAGACGTTCTCCTCGTGCATGGCACGCTGGGCAACCGCCACATGGTCGACGCCCTGTATGTCTCCGCTCGCGATGGTGTCGGCATCTTCAAGATCAAGGGCCTGTGGCGAAGGCTGGACCCCCGGGCCTCGCCGCGGTTCGAACTCCACACCCCGGTGGAAGTCCGCTCGGTGCTCGGCACCTCAAGGCAGGAAGGCCAGATGTTCGACGTCAGCCTCGGCGGCATGGCGGTGCACGTCGCGGAACGGCCTGGCGGCACAGAGGTTGAGGTCATCGTGGCCTACGGCGGTTACTCGGGACGGTTGCGCTGCGTCATCGCCGGTTGTGACCCCGACGGAGACAACCACGTGCTCCTGCGGCTCAAGTTCACAGACATGACGCCCGCGCAGGAGGCGTTCGTGCGGCAGGTGGTTGCACGTGCCGCGGAGCACGACGCCTTCGCGCGCATCGCCTCATAGCCACGGCGCATCGCTGCCCGCTACGATCGCCGGGTGCCGCTGACCGCCGAACGCATCGCAGGCTGGACTCGCGCCGTTTCCGGGAACGCCGACTTCGCATTCGCGCTCGAAGAGCTGGAAAGCCACCTCTCACGAGTGGGCGGGAGTCCTGACTCCGGTTCGATCACGCTTGCCATCGACAGTTCACTTCCACCCGGTGATGCGCGCGTCGAGGTCGCCGCCGAGCGTGTGGCAATCACCGGTGCGACGCGCCCTGCCGTGCTGGACGGCGTCTACTGGCTCCTGGACCAACTCGGCTTCGCGTGGGTGGAACCCGGCGACGACGGCGCCGTGTTCGTGCCGGGCCGGGAACTGGGCGAACGGGTCCACCGGGTGACGCACCGCTTCGCGCGGCGCACGCTCATCCTCGGCCAGGACGCTTTGCACGACGATTGGCGGGCGTGGATGGAATGGGCGAGCCGCAACGGCCTGAACGACGTGTTCTTCCACGACACCCCGCCGAGCCGGTG
>CAYYSD010000143.1:0-7670 GCA_964474285.1 uncultured Anaerolineaceae bacterium
CTCGACGCGAAGGACCTCATCGGGCTGGTGCGCCGGGGAGGGACGTCCTGGCAGACGCTCGTGCGGCCGGTGGCGGCTGTGCCGGAAGCGGTCAGCGTTGAAGTGGCCGTGGCTGAGATGCGGACGCGCAAGGTGCAACTGCTGGTACTCGTGGATGAGCACGGCGGCACTGCTGGGATCGTGACGGCGGACGAGGTGCTCTACCGGCTGCTGGGGCGCTGGCTGGGCGGCGCTCGCGCGGCGGGCGAGGCAGTCCGGCCGCTCTCGACAGGCAACATGCTCGTGAGCGGCCTGGCGCTTATCTCCGACGTGGAGGATGCCACACAGCTGGACATTTCGGGCGACGATTACGACACGGTTGGGGGCTTCCTCATGACGCGGCTCGGGCGCATACCGCGCGTCGGCGACCGCGTGGAAGCGGGCGACTACGAATTCCGCGTGATGGCCATGGACAGCCGCCGGGTGGACCGCGTCCTTCTCCTTCGCCGGGAGTCGACGCCGAAGGAGTAAGCCCCGACTAGCGGAAAAGGTCGCGTTCGCTGTCGCGAATGATGTCCTGCATGGAGGCTTCTTCGTTGACTTCCCAGGGGTGGCCGCGGACGACGGCGACGGGCACGCGGCTGAGGTTGCCCTTGACGAGCTCGGCCGCCCCGGCGAGTTCATCCGCGACGCAGAGGGCTTGCACGCGAAACTCGTGTCCGTGAGGGTCGACCTGGCCGATGTAGCTGATCACCGGGTGCATCCCGGCGATGCCGATAGCGATGTCGGTCTGGGCTTCGCGCCACGGGCGGCCAAAGGTATCGGAGATGATGACCGCAATGTTGAGGCCGCGGGCGCGAAAGCCTTCGCGAAAGCGGCGGCAGCTGGCATCAGGTTCGAGCGGGAGGAGGACTGCGAGGCCATGGCCCCCGGAGCTCGACTGATCGACGCCGCTGTTGGCGCAGATGAAGCCGTGGCGCGTTTCCGTGATGAGAATCGGGCCGACCTGGCGGACGACGCGGCGCGATTCGTTGAGAACAAGCTCGACGATGCGCGCGTCCTTCTCCCAGCGGTCCGCGTACTGCTGCGCGAATGGTGAGACCTGCACGGAATCGAGTTCCACCACGCGGCCTTCGGCCTTCGAGACGATCTTCGAGGTGTAGACGACGACATCGCCATCAGCGAGCGGCGTGCCTGCGGCGTCCGCAGCCGTGATGACGGCCTCGACGAGGTCCGTTCCGGCCGTGATTTCCGGCAAGCCGGGCACGCCGAAGATGTTCAGTCCTGCCATCTGTGAGCCTCCGGGCGGAAACAGAGCCGCCGATTCAGTGGGTGTCGTCGCCGATGCCGACGATGCGGATGCTGGTCTGGGTCTTGTATTTGCGGTTGAGGTTGATGAGCATCGAGGTGAGCATCTCGACGTAGCGGCTCTGCGAGGCGCCGCCCGCGTCGACGCCGCGGACGCCCTGGATCTGGTTCGCCAGGCCAATGATGACCGCCTTCGCGTCCGCGTCCCGCCCGGAGACCAGGACGTCGCAATCGATGGCGTGGTCAATTTCCATCAGCTTTTCGGCGCTCATGTTCTGGAAAGCGGAAACTACGCGCGCGTTTGGAAGCTGGGCGGCGGCTTCCTGAAGGGCGGATTTGCCTTCCACGTTGAGCGCGACAGCGCCCACGCCCTGAACGAACTCGAGCGGGGCCACGACGTTGCAGACGATCTTGCCGTCGAGCTTTTCGCTCAGCGCAGCGAGGGTTGCCTGTTGGCCGCTATAGGGAAAGGTGAGGAAGACGACGTCGGCTCCCTCGACCGAGAAAGCGTTATCGCCGCCGGAAGCTGAGCAGCCGGGGACGGCTTCGCGCACTTTGGCCGCGCCCTCTTCTCCGCGCTCCTGCGAACGCGAGCCGATGATGACTTCGTGCCCGGCGTGCGCCATCCGCATCGCCAGCCCCAGTCCTTCTGGGCCCGTGCCACCAACAAACGCCAGCTTCATGCGGTTCAGCCCCTCCGGATTCCGTTCGAGCCCGGAATCCCGAGCGCCGACGTAGTCTACCAGCGACGCTCCGCAGGGGTGAAACGCGGATCAGGGCGTGGGTACCACCACACCGGCCGGGGCCTGGAAGAAGTAGTAGCGGCCGTGTCTGACCCCTTCGGCCAGTGAGTTGAAGGCGTTGGGGAAGCCGGCGAACCAGAACTGGAACCCCTGGGTGGCTGTGCTCCATTCGAAGACGGCCGAAATTGTGGCCGGGAGCTGACTCCCGAGGTCATCCAGGGCGATGCCCGAGCCGCTCCAGACGACGCCGGTCGCGCCTTCGCTCGTGGTGAAGTTGCCACCGGGCGTGGGCACGGTGTAGGCGCCTGCACCCGGGACGGTGATCGTTGCCACGGCGCCCGCCTGGAAGAAGTAGAACCCGCCCGGCTCTACCCCGGCCAGGGTGTTGAACAACGAGGGGAAGCCTCGGAACCAGAAGTCGAAGCGCTGGCCGTTGTTGTTCCATTGATAGACGGCGGTGACTTCAGCGGGGAAGTCCGCTTCGAAACCAGCCGAGTTGCGCGCGGTCCCGGTCCAGATCGCGCCGGTCGACCCGGCGATCACGTCGATCCCGCCCGGTGGGGGCGGGGCGTCGTCGTTATCGGTGATGGTGACGGTCGCACTGCTCACAGCTCCAGGCGCGGCTGTCCCGAAGGGACCGGTCAGCGTGACCACAACGGTCTCATCGCTCTCGTCTTCCGCGTCGTCGACGATGCTGATCTGGCAGTGTTTCGCGGCAGAATCCCCGGCGGCCCAGGAAAGGGTGACCGGATTAGCGAGGGTGGCATCGCCGGCGCTTGCCGAGCCGCCCGCGGCCAACGCACACGTCGCGGAGGCGGCGCCGGTGGACCCGCCGGTGCGGGTGACCGTGAGTTGGACGGTGCCGGCGCCTTCCGAGAAGGAAGCTGCTGGCTGGCTGAATTGCAGCGTGCCGCCGCTCCCGCCGCCGCCGTCGTTGTCCTGGATCGTGACCACAGCGGAGACGAGCGCGCCGAGCGTGGCCGATCCGGTCGGGCCGGTGAGCGTGAGGTTGATCGTTTCGGACGGCTCGCCAATGACGTCATTGATGATGCTGATCGTGCAGTTCTTTGTTGCCGTGTCTCCCGAGAACCAGGTGACCGATGCAGCGGTCATGTTGAAGTCCGAGCCCTGGGTTGCTGTCCCACCGGCGGCCACGCTGCATGTCGCTGTGGCAATACCGACGGAACCTCCTGTCCGGGTGACGCCGATTGTGGCGATACCGCCGCCTTCGACGGCGTTGTATGTGGCGGCGGCGAACTGGACGGTGCCGCCTGCGCCGGCGACGTCGTTGTCGTTAATGGTGACGGTTGTCGTGGTCTGCGCGCCGAGGGTGGCGGTGCCACCGGCGGTAAGCGAGAAGTCGATCGTCTCGGGTCCTTCGAATACGGTGTCATTGATGATGGTGACCATGCAGAGCTTGGTGGAGCCGTCGCCGGATCCCCAGGATACGAGGCCGCTGACGGGGGACATGGTGAAGTCGGAAGCCAGGGTGGCCGTGCTCGTCGGCTCGATGTGGCAGGTGGCGTTGGCCGCGCCGGCTGTGCCGCCGGTCCGCGTGACCTGTACGCTCACGAGCGAGCCGCCTTCCGCGCCCGTGTAGGCGGGCGCCCCGAACTGGACGGTACCGCCCGAATCGTTGTCCACGATAGTGAACTCCGCAGTGGTCTGGGCGCCGAGGGTTGCGGCGCCGCCGGCTGTGAGGGTGAGGTTGACCGTCTCAGGCCCTTCGATGAGCTGATCGTTGACGATCGACAGGATGCAGTTCTTGTTGGCGGAATCCCCGCTCGACCAGTTCACTGTGGGCGACGAGATGCTGAAGTCGGTGATCACGGTGGCGCTTCCGCCGGCCGCCACAGCACAGGTCGCGCTCGCCGCGCCAGTGGAGCCGCCGGTGCGCGTGATGGCGACGTTCACGAAGGTGGAGCCTTCTGCGCCGGAATAGGTGGCGCTTTGAAAGGCGACCTGACCGCCCACCCCGGCAAAGTCGTTGTCGGTGATGGAGAGGGTGGCATTTACCTGCGCGCCGAGCGTGGCTGAGCCGGTTGGCCCCGAGAGCTGGAGGTTCGCCGACTCAGGCCCTTCGACAAGGGCATCGTTGATGAGCGTGGCAACGCAATTCTTATTGGTGGATTCGCCGTCCTGCCAGGTGACGGTTGAGGTGGTGAGCGAGAAGTCCTCCGGCGCGGTTGCTGCTCCGCCGGCGACAACGCTGCACGTTGCCGTCGCGACACCCGCATACCCGCCGATGCGCGAGATGGCGATGTTGACGGTGAGCGGGCCAGCTTCGGCGCCGACGTAGGTCACACTGTTGAACTGCACCGTGCCACCGCTGGGAGTGCCGAAGGTGAAGGCGTTGTTGGCGTGAGCTTTCTCGATGAAAGCCAGACCCGGGTTCTGGACAGTGATGTTGACGACATCGTCGATGTGCGGGGGCGTGATGAAGGTAATGTGGTTTTCGTCGGGGACCGTGACGTCGTCCTTGTCCACCTCGACGCCATCGATGAGCACCTGCGCTTTCATATCGATGGTAGTGCCGTTCGCGAAATTGGTCCCGGTGAGGGTGACCACAGTCCCGCCCGTCGTCGGACCGGAGGGCGGCGAGACCTGTGAAATGGTCGGAACGCAGACCTGGCTGGCACTGCCGCCGGCCGGGTAGGCCAGGTTGACTCCGGTCAGCGTGTCACCAGCCCGCAGGCAAACGCGTGTCGGCGTGATTTCGCCATTGATGAACGTATCTGCAGTGGAAAAGGTGGGACCGATCGCGAAGCAATCGAGTGTGAGGGAGTATTGCCCGGCGACCGTGGTGGGCGAACCCGAGAGTGTTGCGCAAGAGGAACGGCCGGGGCCGAACTCCACAACGGTTCCGATGGGTGCGGGCGATCCGTTCAAGGTGAGCGTGCCGGAGACGGTGATGGGCGCTGCGGCCCGGACCGGACCGGCCGTCGAGCCGGCTGAGAGGGCTACCATACTCAAGAACGCGGCCAGCGCCAGCCACCACCTGCGCGAGTGTCGTTTCCGGGTCATGGTTGTCCCTCCCACGGGCCGCCCTCTCCGCGAAGGCGCAGAGGCCCGTGAGCGAACAATCGACACCGGAACCGCCGGGCCGAACGCGTGTATTGCCGTAGGGGGATGAAGTTCCCGGATCGCAACCTGGTGGAAGCCGTTCTGACACCGGCGGCTGGCGGGATGCGCGGTTTCCCCGATTGCCAACGGCGGGAACGCGGGAGAAGGTCGAATGTGCGATCAGGACACCGCGAGCGGAGCACCGCGGGGTATAGGCGCGCTTACACGTGCCACCCGGCGAGGCTGGACCCATCTGCTATACTCGATTCCATAAGGCGCGAGCTATGGCTGCGCGCAACTCGGAGAGACTATTGTATTCTCGCTGGCTCCGAAACAGTTTCATCTACCTGCTGATCCTGGTGGCGGTCATCGCCATCGTGTTCGCGTTTTTCAATGGCGGCGACGACCATCCCAAGGTGGCGATCGGCGATGTGATTCGCGATGCGAAGGCCGGGCTCATTCAGAAGATTGAAGTTGATGGACGCAATCTCACGGTCACGTACACGAAGCCTGAAGAAGGCTCCGACGACCCGCTCGTCAAAACCTCCAAGATTGGCTCCAACACCGAGATCGAAACACTCCTGAACGACCAGGGCATCGCGCTCAGCCGCACGTCGGCTGCCCCGGGCGCCGCCGCGGTGGACCTTGAGTACAAAGACAGTGGCGGCTTCGGGCCGTTCCTGGGTCTGCTGCTGAATCTGCTTCCGTTCTTGTTGTTTGGCGCGTTCCTGCTGCTGATCATGCGGCAGGCGCAGGGTTCCAATTCGCAGGCGATGAGCTTCGGCAAGAGCCGCGCGCGCCTGTTCACGGGCAGCAAGGTCACCGTCACCTTCTCGGATGTCGCCGGTGTCGACGAAGCCAAGGAGGAGCTCGCGGAAGTCGTCGAGTTCTTGAAGTACCCCGAGAAGTTCGCCGCCCTGGGCGCCCGAATCCCCAAGGGTGTGCTGCTCGTAGGCCCTCCAGGCACCGGTAAGACATTGCTTTCGCGCGCTGTCGCGGGCGAAGCCGGCGTGCCGTTCTTCAGCATTTCCGGTTCGGAATTCGTCGAAATGTTCGTCGGTGTCGGCGCGAGCCGCGTCCGCGACCTCTTCGACCAGGCGAAAAAGAACGCGCCCTGCATCGTCTTCGTGGACGAAATCGACGCTGTCGGCCGCCAGCGTGGCGCGGGCCTCGGCGGGAGCCACGACGAACGTGAGCAGACGCTGAACCAGATTCTCGTCGAAATGGACGGCTTCGATACCGGGACCAACGTCATCGTCATCGCGGCGACAAACCGCCCTGACATCCTCGATCCCGCCCTCCTTCGGCCCGGCCGGTTCGACCGAAAGGTGATCCTCGATGCACCCGACGTCAAGGGCCGCGAGGCAATCCTGGCCGTGCACACGAAGGGCAAGCCCATCGCCGACGACGTGAGGCCTCAGACGCTGGCGAAGTCGACTCCGGGCTTCAGCGGGGCAGACCTCGCGAACCTGGTGAACGAGGCTGCCATCCTTGCTGCGCGACGTAATAAGAAGATCATCACGATGAACGAGTTCGAAGAGGCGGTCGATCGCGTTATTGCCGGTCCCGAACGGAAGAGCCGCGTGATGACCCCTCACGAGAAGCAGCTCACGGCCTACCACGAAGGTGGTCATACGGTGGTGAGCCACTTCATGGAGCATCACGACCCGCCTCACAAGGTCACGATCGTCTCGCGCGGGATGGCCGGCGGGTACACCCGCTTCCTGCCGGACGAAGAATCGCACTACAGGACGCGAAGCATGTTCCGCGACCAGCTTTGCACGGCGCTCGGTGGGCACGCGGCGGAAGAACTCATCTACGGCGAGGCTTCCACCGGTCCTTCGAACGACATTGAGCAGGTGACGCGGATCGCGCGGGCAATGGTCACACGCTGGGGCATGAGCGAACGCCTTGGGCCTAGGACCTTCGGCCGCAGCGATGACCTGGTCTTCCTTGGCCGCGAAATCTCGGAGACTCGCAACTATAGCGAGAAGATTGCCGAGGAAATCGACGACGAAGTGCGCCGCCTCATCGAAGAAGCGCAGGAACGGGCACGGAACGTGCTTCGGGAGCACCGACCGCTGCTGGACAAGCTCGCGGCCGTGCTGCTCGAGGTGGAGACGCTGGAAGGCGAGACGCTCACGCGCCTCCTGAACAGCGACCCCAACGAACCGTGGCCGCCTTCAGACATGGTTTCGAAGGACGAGCCCCCGTCTGCGACGACCGGCGAGGAATCGCGCCCGCGCCCGGCCTTCGAACCGAAGCCGGCGACGGGGCTGGCATGGGAAGGTGGAGGGACATCCCGTATCGAGCCGTTCAAGCCGGAAAACTGAACCAGCGCACCACGTTTTGACCAATCCAGTGGACGGCCCCTAGACTAGGAGGTCGTCCACTGATTTTCGGAGAACTCTCTTGGAAGCAATTGTGCGCGCCGATGGGCGTCAGATACGCCTCATCGAAGGCATGGAATTCGAAATGAACCGCCTCGAAGGCGCGCCCGGCGATACCGTCGCGCTCGACGTGTTGATGCTGCTCGACGGCGATAGCGTCACCGTTGGTGCGCCGACCGTCGATGGC
>CAYYSD010000144.1:0-2388 GCA_964474285.1 uncultured Anaerolineaceae bacterium
AGCGGCGCCCGGGATTGGTGCACGGGGGAAGGGCCCTTCGACTGGCTCAGGGCGAACGGGAGACTGGGAAGCGGCGCCCGGGATTGGTGCACGGGGGAAGGGCCCTTCGACTGGCTCAGGGCGAACGGGAGACTGGGAAGCGGCGCCCGGGATTGGTGCACGGGGGAAGGGCCCTTCGACTGGCTCAGGGCGAGTGGGGAACGGGGGCTGTCGGCACGCGGCGGCTACAGCTCGATGACGAGTTCGCCGGGCAAGTCCCCGGATTCGCGGGGGACGTCGTCCTGGTCTTCGGAACGGCGGGCGAGGAGGAGGTAGGCCGTCGCGGCGATGACGATGATGGCTGCTTCTGCGAGGGTCATCACACCGGCGAGGTAGGTGGCGGACTCCCAGAAGGGCTCGGGATACATCTGGATGAGCCGGTCGGTGTCCGGATCGAGCTGCCAGAGGTCGTTCGAGAAGGCGATGCGATGGAAGCGGTTCCAGGTTTGGTCGAAGCCGGTAAGCGCGAAGGCGCCGACGACGGCCAGGGAAGCGAACCCGGCGGCGACGCCGGCGACGCTGAGCTTCGCGAGCCCGCGGATGGAGCGTTCACGCGCCCAGAGGACGGCGCAGGCGATGTATCCGAGGACGATCGCCAGGGTGACTTCGTTGACACGATAGACGGCGCGGACCAGCGTTTTCACGTCGGCCATGTGCTGGATTTCGCGTTCGCTGAAGAGAGGTTCTTCCTGCCCGTTCCGGCTCACCACGATGCGGAGCGTCTCGGCGTCGTTTTCGAAATAGTCAATGATTTCGCCTGCCGCGCGGTCGAGCTCGGCAAGGGGGATGCCTGTGGTCCCGGCGGCGTCATGATCCCGCAAGGCGTCGTGGGAGATGCGGACGTCGCTCAAAAGGAAGCGGACATTGGAGGTGATGAGCAGGACAGGGAGCGCGATGACAAACGCCACCGCCGCCAACCGCGTCACGAACGAACGCATCCGGCTCACCTCCCGCGGCCATGGTCCTTGCCCCTCCTCGCAAGTGTCAATGTGAAAGCGGGCGCGCTTTGCGGGGCGCTCTGGTAGGCTTGGGCCTGTCCCCAAAGACGAACCAACGCTCTGGAGTTGCGCCCGATGACCGCACCCGTGGAGGCTGCGCCCGAACTCGACTACATCTTCCACCCGCGGTCGATCGCTATCGCCGGCGTTTCGGCGAAAGAGGCCGGCGGCTTCGGCGGCGGCGGCTTCGTCGGCTCGCTCCAGGAGATCGGCTTTCGCGGTCCCATCTATCTCGTCCACCCGACGGCGCCGGCCATTCGCGGGCTGAAGTGTTACGCGCGGCTGTCGGACATCCCGGACCAGGTGGACTACGTCATTTCTTCGGTGAACGCCCGGTTTGTGCCGGCCCTGCTGGAAGACTGCATTGCGAAAGGTGTGCGGGTGCTGCACCTGTTCACGGCGGGCTTCACCGAAACGGGCGATGCGGAGCGCGCGAAGATGGAGCAGGCGGTGGTGGCACGCGCGCGGCAGGCGGGGATCCGGCTCATCGGCCCGAACTGCATGGGCCTCTACGTCCCCGAGGCGCGCCTGGCGATGATGAACGGCCAGATCCCCGAGTCCGGCCCGGTGGGCATGGTCTCGCAGTCCGGGATGAACGCGGGCGAGTTCGTGCGCTACGCGATCCCGCGGGGCATCCGCTGCTCGAAGGTGATCAGCTTTGGCAACGGCGCCGACCTCAAAGCCGCCGATTTCTTCGAATACCTGGCAGATGATCCGGAGACAGAGGTCATCATGGCCTATCTGGAAGGCATCCAGGACGGGCCGAGGCTGGCGCGGGCCATCCGCCGGGCGGGCGCCAGGAAGCCGATGGCGATTCTCAAGGGGGGCCGCACCGAGGCGGGCTCGCGCGCGGCCAGTTCGCATACGGCTTCGCTGGCCGGATCGCTGGAGGTGTTCGACGCCCTGTGCCGCCAGGCGGGCGTGCTGCGCGTGGAGAGCCTGGAAGCCCTGGTGGACGCTGCCGTCACCTTCCGCTTTGTGAAAGAACTCCGGGGTCCGAACGTCGTGGTCGTGGGTGGCGGCGGGGGTGCGAGCGTACTCGCAGCGGACGACCTGGACGCGGTCGGCCTGAAGGTGCCCGCCCTCCTGCCGGAGACGCAGGAAGCACTGGCGAAGGTGACACACGAAGCGGGCACGAGCGTGCGTAATCCCATTGACACCACCAGCCTGTGGGAAGAGACGGGCTTCGAGAACACGCTCATGCCCTGCGCGAAAGCGTCCAACATCGATGTGTTGCTTTATCACACGAGCTTCGGCGGAGGCGGGCCCTCCCGGCGGGGAGGCGACGCGCGAGCGATGATGGCGTCCCAGGTGGAGGGGCTGGCGAAAGTGCAGCGCGAAGGGGGCAAGC
>CAYYSD010000144.1:2398-7609 GCA_964474285.1 uncultured Anaerolineaceae bacterium
GTCGTCGCGATTCGACCGTCGACCACGCGGGACGGGTTCGAACAGGCGGCCGAGTTCCAGGACCTGTGCTGGCGGAACGGGCTGGCGACTTATCCGAGCATCGCGCGGGCGGCAGCCGGGCTGGCGGGTCTGCTCCGCTGGCAGGCAATGCGGGGCTAGCCGCAAACGATTTACAGACGGTTTACAAACGATCCCTGTTGGGCGATTCCCGGTCCTCCGTATGTGTAGGCGAGTACGCGAGGAGTACCGCCATGAACATGCCCCAGGGAATCAACGCATTCCTCTTCCCGGCAACCGAACAGAAGGAGATGGGGACCGTCGAAACGCCCGTTGCGCTGCGTGCGCTGCGGCCCGCGACGATGGCGCTTTGGCTCATCATTTTCGCGGCCCAGGTGCAGACGATCCTGGTCGCGGGGGCGGGAGTGAACTGGGTCATCATGCTGCTGTCGTCGGCGTTGTTCGCCGGCATCCACATCCAGTTCTGGTATGCGGAATCGGAGCAGGGCCGGCGCTTCCACCATGCGATCGAGCGCATGCGCGGCCGCATCTACGAAGACGACAACACCGGGCTACCGAACAGCCGGCACTTCGTCTTTGAGCTGCGCCGCCAGATGATGCGGTCGGTCCGAAACGGGCGGGGATTCTCGCTGATCCTCACGGATATCGTCGGATTCGAATCGCTGAAGCGAGACGAAGACCGCCTGATGGCCACGATGGGGCGGGCGTTCCGCCAGTCGCTGGGCGATGCGGACTTTTCCGCGCGGCTCCAGGGGCCGATTTTCGCCGCAATCGTCGCGGACGACCGAGACGGCACCGCGGTGGAGAAGGCGACGATGGCGTTCGAAGCGCTGGCCAACGCTATCCCGGTGAACCTCGCGGCGTCGGTGAGGCCGGTGGTCTCTGTGAGCGGCTACGAAGGCGAGCTCGAAGTGCGGGATTTCCTTCGCCGTGCTCAGCGCGACCTGATCGCGAGCCGCGGCCGCAGCGCCGCGACGTCGCACCCGGCAGGCCACGGGCGTTCTTCGAGCGTGGCTTGAATCTCTATCAGGAAGAAGCCTCTCCCGGGTCTTCCCCACCACTCCACCAGGAGTGAAAGAAGCTCGATGGCCTGGCCGCCATCGAGCTTCTGTTGTTGTGTTGCCGGGTCTGTGAAGGGAGCTGGAGCGGGCGAAGGGAATCGAACCCTCGCTTCAACCTTGGGAAGGTCGCGTTCTGCCATTGAACCACGCCCGCACGGCAACCGGAGCTAGCGTACCATCTCCGCATCTTGCTTTCGAGGCACGAACGATGGCACTTCCGCGGGAACTGGCGCTGACCGATGAACAGCTCGACGAAATGATGCTCAGCTCCTGGAACATGCGCATCGCAACGATTGGCCCGGGCACGCGCATCAACCTGACGCCGCTCTGGTTCGGATGGGCCGGGGGGGCGATCTACACCTACTGCCGGGGACAGAAAATCGTGAACCTTCGGCGCAACCCCGTGACCACCGTGCTCGTGGACCGGAACGAGCGCTTCCCGGAGTTGCAGGGCGCGATGTTCCAGGGCCGTGCAACAGTGCTTGAATCCGCAGAGCAGGAAGATGCGGACGACAACCTCGAGACGGTGCGGATGCAGATGGGCGCCAAGTACGCGGGCGGCCACGGCGAACCCTCGGAGCCGCGGCGCAACGCGGCCACGGCCCGCGGGAGGAACCGGCGATGGGTGCGGATCGATCCGGTGAGGGTTGTAACCTGGGACAACTTCAAGATCCAGCGCTGAGACGGGCGCGGGTTACTTCAGGTTGCGAAGTGCCTCGGTCAGCTCGTCGATGAACCGCTTCGCTTCGGGGCTCAGTGGCGCCGGTGGCGGCGGGGCCGCCTCTTCCTTCTTCATGCGCGTGAGCAGCATGTTCATGGGCTTCACGATGAAGAAGAAGATGACGGCTGCGAGGATGAGGAACGAGATGACCGCGTTCAGGAAGTGGCCGTAGGCGAACCGGCTCTCGTTGATGGTGAAATCGAGTGCGCCGAAGTCTGGCTCGCCACCGATGGCAGCGATCAGCGGAGTGATGAAGTCTTCGACGAAGGCAGTGACCACGGCGCCGAACGCAACGCCGATGACCACGGCGATGGCGAGATCGACCACATTGCCGCGCAAAATGAAATCTCGGAATTCTTTCACCACACCGGGGCCTCCTGTGCTCGAAGCGAGCGGCAAGCGGACTATAAGCACCGGGCAACAGGGCTCACAAGACACAGCGAAGGCGGGTGAGGGTGACGGTTCGATCGGAGCCGGGTGGGATGTAGTAGGCTACGCACTCGGCAAGGGGACCCGCGAAGGGCCCAAAGCCGGGGTTCCGCTGTCTATGTTGCTTGCCTTCGATATTGGCAACACCTCGATTCATATTGGGCTCTTCGATGAGGAACGGATTACCGCAACGTGGCGCATCGGCGTGGAGCGCGAGAAGCTCCCGGACGAATACGGTGTGCTCATTACCAGCCTGCTCACGAGCAAAGGGTTCACGCCGCACGACGTCAGCGATTGCATCATCGGATGCGACGTTCCGCCGCTCATCCCAACGTTCGAACAGCTCAGTCGCGACTACTTCGGTATCACGCCGATGGTTGTCGGGCACGGTCTGCGCACCGGGATACGCATCCTCTACGACAATCCGCGACAGCTCGGCGCCGACCGTATCATCGACGCGGTGGCGGCAACGCGGCTCTACGGGGCGCCGGTCATCGTGGTGGACTTCGGGACGGCCACCGTGTTCGACGCCGTGAATTCCGCCGGGGACTACCTTGGCGGGGCGATTGCGCCCGGCATCGGCATCGCGAGCGAGGCGCTGTTCGCGCGGGCGGCCATGCTCTACCGCGTGCAGCTCGAGCTGCCGCCTTCAGCGATCGGCAAGAACACGATCAATGCGATGCAATCCGGCATCTTGCTGGGCTATGTCGGCCTGGTAGAGGGGCTCGTCAGCAGGTTCAAGAAGGAACTCGGGGGGCACCCGAAAGTGGTCGCCACAGGTGGACTCGCGAGCCTGATTGCGAGTGAGACAAGCTGCATCGATGTGGTCGACGGTGACCTCACGCTGAACGGGCTGCGCATTATCAACGAGATGAATCGCCATGGATAACCCGGCGCCGCGTGACCTGCCACTAACCGGCCGGCATGTCGTGCTGGGTGTGACCGGTTCCATCGCCGCCTACAAGGCTGCGGACCTCTGTTCGAAGCTGCGGCAGGCGGGGGCGACGGTCGAAGTGGTGATGTCGCGGGCGGCCACGGAGTTCGTCACGCCGCTGACGTTCCAGTCGCTTTCGGGGCGCGATGTGGTGGTGGAAATGTTCAGCGCGCGCGAGGCGGAAGCGCACGTGGAGGTGGCCCGGCGTGCGGATGCGCTCGTGATCGCCCCGGCGACCGCAGACTGCCTGGCGAACCTCGCGACGGGGCGGACGCCGGACATGGTGACGCTGACGGCGCTGGCAACGATCGCGCCGGTGCTGGTGGCGCCCGCGATGGACGCCCAGATGTGGGAACACGCCGCGACCCAGGCCAACGTGGCGGTGCTTCGCCAGCGGGGCGTGGCGTTCGTGGGACCCATGGCGGGGCGCCTGGCGACGGGGCGGATGGGCGCGGGCCGGCTGGCCGAGACCCCGCAGGTGATCGGCGCGTTGTGCGCCCTCCTCGGCCAGCGCACTGGAGACTTCGCCGGGCGGCACGTCGTCATCACAGCCGGGCCGACCCAGGAGGCCATGGACCCGGTCCGGTTCATCAGCAATCACTCGACGGGAAAGATGGGCTGGGCGCTGGTTGAGGCGGCGCGGGACCGTGGTGCGCGCGTGACGCTCGTCGCGGGCCCGGTGGCGCTGGATACGCCCTGGGGCGTGGAGCGCATCAATGTACGCAGCGTTGACGAGATGTTGTCGGTCCTGCGCACGGCCACGATCGAGGCGGACGCGCTCATCATGCCGGCGGCGCCCGCTGATTACCGCCCGGAGAGCGTTTCCGAGCAGAAGATCAAGAAAGAGATCGGCCGCGAGGGGATGACCGTCGGGCTGGTGAAGAACCCGGACATTCTCGCGTCACTCGAAGGCGGAGGCGTGCGCGTTGGCTTCGCTGCCGAGACGGAGAACCTTGCGGCGAACGCCGTGGAGAAGCTCGGCCGCAAGCGCCTGGACTTCATCGTGGGGAACGATTTGACGGCGGCAGGGAGCGGCTTCGGAACCGACACGAACGAAGTGACGATCTTCCACGCGGATGGCCGCGTTGAGGCTCTGCCGATCATGACGAAGTACGCGGTGGCCCACGCCATCCTGGATCGCGTGGCCGAGCGGCTGAAGTAGCTATCCGCCGATGCGCTGGTGGCGCCTGGCCTCGGCCTGCTCTTCAGGGCGCCCGCTGGGCGTTTCGCTCTCGCCGGTGGTCGCGCGGGCAAGGCGCTCGGCTTCGGCGGCCGCATCGCGTTCGCGACGCCAATCGTCGAGCGAATCGTCACGCCAGCCTGCCGCTTCGATTTCGACTTTCTCGTTGTGACGCTTGGTCGACTGCCATGCGGCGATGCCCCCGACGAACATGAGGACAGGGATCACGACGGCCATGAGAATCTGGACATTCATGATTTCGAGTATAGCGCTGCGATGGTGTGGCGCGATGGGCCGGGTTTACTGCGCATAGCCCTGTTCGCGCGCCTTCTGCCAGAACTCGCCTGCGCGCGTGTATTGGCCCATGAGGAAGGGATAGACGGCAGGGATCCGAAAGAGCGACTCCATGCACATCTGGGCGAGGTAGCGGTCCAGCACGACCGGGTGCTCATCGGGCGTGATGACATCGATGGCCAGGCCGGCCTCGTATCCGCCGGCAGCCGCAGGCATACCGGCCGCTTGCTGGGTGACCACTTCTTTCGTGGTCAGGGTGGCGATGGCGCTGCGCAGGCTGTCCCGGAACGCGGGGGCGACGTGGATCCCGTCGGGCCCAAGGTGGGTCGAACGATCGACGCCCGCCTGAAGCGCGTGAACGACTGCGGTCACGTGGTCGACGCGGAAGGTGTCGTCGTTTGCGGCCCTGGATGGTGGGAGGCCGAGGCAGAGGACGCCGAGGAGAGCGACTTCGAGCGGTTGCAGGTCTTCGGGATTGAGGGCCACCTGCCGAGGGTAGCGGAGCGGGGGTTGTGTGGTCGAGTTCACGCAGATCCACCGAATGGGGGATTGCAAGGTGACGCGAATGAATGTA
>CAYYSD010000145.1:0-7559 GCA_964474285.1 uncultured Anaerolineaceae bacterium
TCCCCGGTTCACGGGGCGCGGAAAGGCTCGCGGCTGCCGGGCCGCCTTCGACGCGGAAGGGGCGGCCAGGAACGCGGATCGGCGTCCCGCTCGGCCCTTCCACCGTGCGCAACAGCTGGCGCGCGGCCAGCTGCGGACACGAGAAGAGATCATCGACGGTCTGCACCAGCGCGAACGTCATGTGCATTCTCTCCGCCTCTTCGAACCACTCCTGCGCCGTCTTCCGCTTGAATGGAGGCACGAAGAGCTCGACGAACTCGTCGTAGTTGTTCATCCGGCCCTCGGCCGTCTGGAAACGCTCTTCCGCCAGCTTTGGTTCGTCGAGCAGGATGGCGATGCCATCCATGCGCATGCTCGCGACCGCCCCGGGCGCGCAATACACGAACTTGTCGCTCGCGGGCACCATGCGGAGCCCGCCTTTGATGCGCGCCTCCCGCCGGGCAACCTCGCCGCGATACGCGTAGGCACTCATCTGGGCGTACGTGTAACCGGTGAGCGCCTCCACGAGTGAAACGTCGTTCCGGCGTCGAACACCATCGCCGCGAGCGGAACGCAAGGACGCGAGCGTCGCGGCGGCAGCCGCCACCGCACCGGTGATCGCGCCCTGGTAGGGCGGGAGCTGCATCGGAGGCTGGTCGTGTTCGCCCGTCAGGAACATCAGGCCGCTCGCCGCCTGGACGATAAGTTCGGTCGCTGCGTACCCGGCCTTCGGGCCTCTCACGCCCCATGCGCTCACCGACGTGACGACGTAACGGGGCGCGAGCGTTTCGAACGCGTCCCCGGGCAGTCCCGCGGCCTCGAGTCCGTCAGCCGAAAAGTCGCCGATGACGACATCTGCCGCCGCCGCCAGACGAGCCAGATCTGCCAGGCCAGCAGAGACGCCGCGTTTGCCCGCGTTCACCGTCGCGAACGCCCCACCTTCGCCGCCGCCCCATCGGGAAGCCTGGCGGCGAAGCGGGTCACCCCCCGGCGGTTCGGCCTTCACCACATCCCAGCCGACCTCCGCCAGCATCTTTGCCGCGTAGCCGCCGGCCACCCCCGTGGAGACATCGAGCGCGCGCTGCCGGGCCGTCATCGGGCGTTCTCCACGGCGAGGGCCCGCCATCCTTCGTGATCCGGGTCCACACGGGAGAGTTCGCCGCGCATAATCCGTACTTCGTTCGTCTCACGGCCCGGCGGATCGAGTGCCGCGGGCAACGTGCCTACCGCCTCGATCATGTAGAGATCGTCGATCTCTGCCTGCGAATAGCCCGCGAGTTCGGACAGGATTGCCTTCGTATCGGCGCCGAGCGGGCGTGACTCTTCGATCGGCACCGCGGCGCCGTGCCCCCAGGCTGGCCCGCCATGGGGATAGGTGCCCTCGATACCCTTCACGTGCCTCTCCACAAGACCGAAGTAGTCACGAGACCACATGTGCTCGTCCTCGACCGTGTCGCTGGCGTCATACACCCGGGTCGCGGGGATGCCCACGCCCTGGAGCGCGTTCGCGACTTCGGTCGCGTCTCGCGTCGCGGTGGCGGCCTGGACGGATTCCGGCGTTGTGACGCCAGGCCCGAGCACGGCGCCGAGTGCCGGGAGCTGCTCCGCCGTTGCCGCGATCGCGACGTGCTGATCCAATCCGGCGCAGGCGAACACCCCGTGAATCGCGTAGTTGGCGTCCGCGTTGCCAAAGCGCCGGGGCTCCGCGCCCAGCTGCCGCTCCGCCATCACAGGCCCGAGATGCGAAACCGCCGTCTCATAGAGCGAAATGTCGATGTGCTGGCCTTCGCCTGTGCGGTCCCGGTGGTCGATGGCCGCCAGGACGGCAAAGGCGGCATTGAGTCCGCAGACGCTGTCGGAGTAGACGATCGTACCGGGCCGGCCGGGCCACCCGTCAGGATCGCCGATCAACAGGTTATGTCCTGAAACAGCCTCCGCGCCCGGCCCGAAGAGCGGACGTTCCCCCCACGGTCCGGTGGTGCCGAAACCGGTCAATGAGACGTAGATGATGTCCGGACGCACCCGTCGGACAGCTTCGTAGTCGATGCCGAACTGGCGCACGACCCGGGGGGTGTAGTTGTGAGCGACGACATCGCACTTCGCCGCTACCCGCAGAAACGCCTCGGGCCCTCCCGGTGTCGCAAGGTCGATGGCGAGTTGCCGCTTGTTGCGGGTGAGGTCGATCTCGGCAAGGCCGGGCGCACGGCGCTTGTGCGACTGCACGCGAATCACTTCCGCGCCGAGGTCCGCCAGGTGCCGCGTGCCGAACGGAAGCGCCACGGCCTGCTCCATGGACAACACCCGGATGCCCTTGAGTGGAGTGTCTTTCATCGTTGTTGCTCCATCGCTGGAAGTCCCGGCCGGGTGTGGTTCATGCCTTTCGCGTCCGCGGGTCAAGGTGGTCGCGCAGTGCGTCTCCGAGGAGATTGAACGCCAGCACCAGCACGAAGATGGCGATACCCGGGGCGATGGCCAACCATGGCGCTCGCTCAATCAGCGGCGCACCCTGGTTGAGAATGCTCCCCCACGTCGGCGTTGGGGGCTGGACACCCACGCCCAGGAACCCGAGCGACGCCTCGGCAAGGATGGCGAAGCCCAGGCCGAGCGTCGACTGCACGATAAGCGGCGAAGTCGCGTTCGGGAGAATGTGGCGGAGCATGATGCGAAGATCGCTCGCCCCCGTTGACGTCGCCGCCAGCACGAAGTCGCGTTCCCGCAGGGAGAGCACCTGGCTTCGCATCAACCTCGCGTAGAGCGGTGTCGACGTTATCCCGACGGCCACCATGACGTTGGTCAGGCTCGGCTCCAACACCGCCACAATGGCCAGCGCGAGGATGAGGTTCGGAAAGGCCGCCAGCGCATCGATGATGCGCATGATGACTTCGTCCCCGAGCCCACGGGAATAGCCCGCGAACAGTCCGAGCGGCGTGCCCACGCAAATCGCGATGCCCACCGCCACAACACCCACCAGGAACGAGATGCGCGCCCCGTAAATGATCCTGCTGAGGAGGTCACGGCCGACCTGGTCGGTTCCAAGCCAGTGTTCCGCCGAAGGCCCCTTGAGAAGCACGTTGTAGTCCTGGACCAGTGGGTCGTAGGGCGCCAGCAGCGGCGAGGCGATAGCGGAGATCGCGAGCAGCAAGATGATTCCGAAGGCGAGGGCGCCCACCGGACGTTTCCGGATGATGCGCCGAATGCGCACCGGCCAGCTCGGCGGGGCCATCAGGGCGTTGAGCAGCTGTATCTCGGAAGTATCAGTGGCCATAGTGAATCCGCGGGTCCAGCACTGCGTAGAGCAGATCTGTGACGAGGTTTGCGAAGACTACTGCAAAGGCCGCCAGCAACACGAAACCCTGCACGACGGGAATGTCGTTCGCAACCACGGCGTTGAGCGCGAAGCGGCCCATCCCGGAGACGGCGAACACCTGCTCCACGACCACCGTGCCGCCCACCAGGTTCCCCGCCTGGATCCCCAGGATGGTGAGGACCGGGAGCATGGCGTTGCGGGCTCCATGCCGGAGCACAACGGAACGTTCGACGATCCCCTTCGCCCGGGCGGTGCGGATGTAGTCCTGGCTAAGCACCTCGATCATCGATGACCGCATCTGCCTGGTCAGGGAACCGGTCTGGCTGATGCCAAGCGTGACGGCCGGGAGAATCAGGTACTTGATCGCATCAACGGGGTTGTCCTGGATCAGCACGAACCCTGACGGCGGCAGCCACTGCAGCCACACTCCGAAGAGCAGGATGAGCATGAGGCCCATCCAGAAGGCGGGAACGGCGACGCCGCTCAGCGCGACTACCGTCGCCAGGTAGTCCACCCAGGTGTTCTTCTTGATCGCGGCCAGCGTCCCCAACGGTAGCGAGATGGAGATGCCGATGGCCCAGGCGCAGAGCGCCAGCTGGAGCGTCGTTGGCAGGCGGTCCATGAGGCTCCCCAGGACGGGCCGGCGAGTCTGAATGGAATGGCCGAAATCGCCGCGCACCGCATCCTTGAGCCAGTTCAGGTATTGGACCGGCAAAGGCTTGTCGAGCCCGAGATCCTTGCGGATCGCGTCTTCGAGTTCCGGAGAAGCGGCGATGTCTTGCCCGATGAGCGCCTGAACGGGGTCTCCGGTCAGCTGGCTGAGCGCGAAGACCCCGATCGAGACGAAGAGCAACACCGGGATGGCGTTAAGCGCCCGGCGAACGATGTACCCACTCACGAATCAAGCCACATCTCGTGCAACCGCATCTTGCCATCGCCATAGGGCGTGAAGTTGCGGACCCGCTTGCTCAATCCGACCTGGTTCGCGTTCTGCGTAAAGAAGATGCCGTGGGCGTTCTCCACGATCTGCTTCTGGATGTCGTCGTACATGACCTTCCGTTGCTTCTGGTCGTAGACCTGGCGGGCCTTTTCGATCTTCGCGTCAAGCGTCTTCTGGCTCTCTTCCATTGTGTAGTTCGTGTTGAACGAAGCACGGTTGAAGGCGCCTTTGCTGTGGAAGTTGTCGTAGATGGTCAGGTCGGGGTCCGCGCGACCGGAAAAACCTGTCAGGAAGAACGGGTACTTCTGGTCACGATAATCACTGGTGGCCTGGACGGCGGTGACCACGACCAGGTTCACGTTGATGCCGACACGCGCCCACTGCGCTTTGAGCATCTCAGCCAGCGGCGTGTTCACTTCGCCCGCGGTGATGAGGAAGTCGAACGTGATGCCGTTCGGATAGCCGGCCGCCGTCACCAGTGCCTTGGCCTTCGTCAGATCTTCTGCGACCGGCGGGTAGTCCTTGTTGTAAGCCCACGTCGCAGCCGTCATCGGACCGTTCGCGAGTTCGCCAACACCGAAGTAGATGCCGTCCAGGATGGCCTTGCGGTTCAGCGAAAGGCTCATCGCCTGGCGGATGCGGATGTCGTTGAGCGGCTTCTGGGAGATGTTCAGGTTGACCTGCGTGTAGCCGGTGCCAGGCCACTGGACGAACTGAATCGAGGAGTCCTTCTTGGCGGCTTCCACGTCCTTTTCGCCGATGAACGCGACATCCGTGTTGCCGCTCCGCAGATTGGCGAACTGCACGGAAGAGTTGGGGACGATCTGCACGTCGATTCCATCGACATACGGGTAGTCCTTCTTGTAGTAGGCCGCGTGCTTCGTCATCTTCTGCGAGGCGCCGATCTGCCAGTTGTCCAGCTTATAGGGGCCGGAGCCGACAGGCTTATTCGTGAAATCGAGGCCCAATTTCTGCGTCGCGCCGGGCGGCATGATCATGCCTGCCCGATCCCCGAGAATGCTGAACAGCGACGCCGTGATCGTCTTCAGCTTGAAAACGACGGTCGTCGAGTCCGGGGTTTCCACCTTGTCGACACTCCCCAGGGAGCCCGCGGCAAACGACTTCGTGGCGGGGTCAAGGTGGTGGTCGATGGTGAACTTGACGTCCTGGGCGCTGTACTGGGCGCCGTCGTGGTAGGTGATCCCGCTGGCTGGAACGACGAACCGGACAGTCAGGTCGTCGACGATTTCCCACTTGGTGGCGATGCCAGGCGTCGTCTGGAACGTCGGGTCATTGTTCACCAGGTTGTCGAAGATGCTGTAGAGCCAGTGGTGGTCGTTACCGCCACGAGATGTGCTCGGGTCGAGACCGGTCGGGTCAGCTGCCACCGCGAAGCGCAACGTGCCGCCCGGCTTCGCCTTGACTTCCGGCACCGCCGTCGGACGAGTATCGATTTTTTCGATGCCGCCACCCTGGCCGCTTCCCCCGTCGTCGTCATCGTCTCCACATCCGCCAAAGAGAACGCTCGCTCCGAGGGCGGCCGCGCCACCGCCCATGCCCTGCAGGGCACGCCTACGAGTAAACCTGTTCCGAGACATACTTTCCCCTCCCACGGCCGCGGACCATCAGAACGTTGCCAGCCCGGCCGTGCATCGTACCTTTTACCAGCGTCCCTTCTCCACAGGCCATCTGAGATTATCGAACCACCCATTCGGATAATCCGAATGAGATCATACGCGCCGGCATCTCGCCGGCGAATCCACGCGACGCTGGAGAACGTACCCGGCCCCTCTGGGCCCGTGATTCATTCGAATTTCCCGGACGTATTCTCCGGACTTTGCCCATTGACCTGCGAAGCACAGTTCACCACGATCACACCGGGCTCGCGACGTAAGCGCGCGATGCCGGGGAGGTCGTCCATGTCCGCCGTGACCGAAGTGAAGTCGCCACTGAGCACCATCACGATCCGCCCGGTGAACCACGCCGCTGCCTCCAAAGGCAGCATCCATGACGACGAAAAGGCCCGCGAGATGGGCTACCGGGGTGGCCTCGTCTCCGGCTCCACCGTCCTCGCATATATGAGCCGCCTCATGCACGAAACCTACGGTCCCGCGTGGGTCGAATCCGGGACGTTCACGGGCCGTCTCCGCCGCCCCGTCTACGAAGGGGGAGACGTGACCGTCGAAGGCGAGGTCGTCGAAGCGCCCTCCGCGGCCAACAACGGACGGGTCACCGTCGAACTGCGCGTCCGCACGCCTGAGGGCGATGTCGCTGCGGTCGGCCAGGCCTCCTGTCGCGCCTGAACTTCGCCAAACACTCGCGAAAGAGGTCTCGCCCACATGGAAATCCCTCCGCTTAACGAAGAGACCGGCAAACCCGGTACGAAACTGCGCAGCTACGAAGTCACCTACGACCGTGCATTCGTCGAATCGTTCCTCGAGAAGACCGGCGAATCGATCGAGAGCTATCGGCAAAACGGCGGCTACGTGGTGCCCCCCGGAGTCTTCCTCGGAGCCTATGGGCGCCTCATTCACGAAAGCTTCCACTACACGGCGGGTGTCCACACCTCGTCCGAGATCCGCTCGCTCAAACCCGCGCCGCTCGGCTCCCATGTGACGGTCACGGGCGAGGTCGTGAGGCTCTCGGAGCGCAACGGCGATAAGTACGTGACTTTCACGGTTGTGGTCACTGGCGACGACGGCACGGTCTACGCCGACATCGAACACTCGTCCATCTATGCGCTCCGTTCGCGGGCCGCTGCCGCCGCCGGCTAAGCACCCGGAACACGCCCGCGTTGCCCCGCGCCCAACGGGCAGTCAACTGCCCGGCTATCGCGCAGGCTTCCCGATCTGCCAGCCGTCCCGACCGGAGTCCGCGTCGGTCCGCCCGTCCTCGGGATGCCAGGCGCGTTCGCCCGGGTTCCACCGGAAGGCCTCTCCCAGCTTCGGCACGATGGAGTGGAGTCCTTCGCCTTTGAGGCGCAGTGCCAGCGTGTCCAGCGCGGGCTGTTCGCCGTGTGAAAGGAAGACAGTTCTCGGCGGGGTGGGAGCGGAGAGCGCCCAGTCCACCAATTCGCTCGCATCCGCGTGGGCGCTGAACCCGTCGAGCTGCTTCACCTCCGCATTCACGAAAACCTGTTCCCCGTGCACACGCAGCGTCCGCCGCCCCTCCGCGAGGTCGCGGCCGCGCGTCCCCGCCGCCTGATAGCCGATAAGCACAATCTGGTTCTCGGGGAGGCCCGCCAGCCGCTTGAGATGGAGCAGCACCCGTCCACCCGTGAGCATCCCGCTCGCTGAGACGATGATGCGCGGCCCGCCCAGCTCGATGAGCGCC
>CAYYSD010000146.1:0-7467 GCA_964474285.1 uncultured Anaerolineaceae bacterium
CGTGCGCGTGCTGCGCTACACCTCGTTCCAGGACGTCGGCCGCGCCATCCATCCGAGCTACGTCGAAGGCCAGATGCAGGGCGGCGTCGCCCAGGGCATCGGCTGGGCGCTCAACGAAGAGTTCGTCTACGACAAAGACGGCCGCATGCTGAACTCGAGCTTCCTCGACTACCGCATCCCCACCGCGCTCGACCTGCCGATGATCGAGACGATCATCGTCGAAGTGCCGAACGCCGGGCACCCGTTCGGCGTCCGCGGTGTCGGCGAAATCGTGATCGTGCCGCCCCTGGGGGCGATGGCGAACGCGGTCGCCCACGCCATCGGTGTGCGGCCCCTTACGCTCCCGATGAAGCCCGGTCGCGTGCTCGAACTCATGGGAGCGATCGAAAAGAGCTAGCCCCGGCCGTCCCGCCAGCCCCAAACGCTGCCCCGGCGTGAAGTGGTACCATTCCGCCACCTCACGCCGGAGCTGTTTCCATGTTGTTGCGCGACGTCCTGAATCACGCGGTCAAGCTGTATCCCGACAAAGTGGCGCTCATCGATGGCGATCGGCAGTTCACGTACTCCCAGGCGGCGGAACGGGTGCGCCGGTTCGCGGCCGGACTGCTCTCCCTGGGCCTGAAGCCGGGCGACAACATCGCCATCCTGGCGAACAACTCGCACCGCTACTGGGAGACGTACTTCGTTGCCGACCTGGCGGGAATGCCCCTCGCGCCGCTCAATATCCGGCTCGCCCCCGCCGAACTCGAATTCATCCTGAACGACGGCGAAATCAAGGCGCTCATCCTTGGGCCGGAATACATCCCGGTGTACGAACAGTTCAGGGCGGGCGTTCCCGGCCTCAAACACGTCATCCTTCTCGACGGCGTGCACGAGGGCGCCCTCGAATACGAACAGCTCCTGGCTGCGAACGCACCCCTCGAGGGGTCTGTGCGGGACTGGGACGAAAACGACATGCTGAACCTCTGCTACACCGGCGGCACCACGGGCCTCCCCAAGGGGGTGATGCTGACCCAGCGCAACATCGTCTCCAACGCGGAACACGCCGTCCTGATGGGCGAATTCAACGAGGACGACAGCTGGCTGCACGTCGCTCCCATGTTCCACCTGGCGGATGCGTGGGCGTGTTATACGCTCACGATGGTCGGCGGCGCCCACGTCTTCGTGCCGGGCTTCGCGCCGCAGAGCACGCTCGAGGCGATCGAGAAGTACCACGTGACCAAGACGATCCTGGTCCCGACGATGATCAACTTCCTCGTGAACTTCCCCGGGACGAGCGCGTTCGACACGAGCAGCCTCCAGCTCTGTCTCTTCGGCGCGTCTCCGATGCCGGTGGACCGGCTCCAGGCGGCCGTGAAGGTGTTCGGCCCGAAGTTTGTCCAGGCCTATGGCATGACAGAGACAGCCCCGCTGCTCACCTCCATGAAGGCGAGCTGGCAGAAGTTCGATGGTTCGCCCGAAGACAACCGCCGGCTCGCGAGCTGCGGACGTGAAGTCCCCGGGGTGGAAGTGCGCGTGGTCGATGAAACCACCGGCCGTGACGTGAAGCCCGGCGAGGTGGGCGAGATCATCGCGCGCGGCCCGAACGTCATGAAGGGCTATTGGAAGCGCCCGGAGGAGACCGCGAAGGCGCTCCGCGACGGTTACATGCACACCGGCGACCTGGCCACCATCGACAAGGACAACTTCGTCTTCATCGTCGACCGGGCGAAGGACATGATCATTTCAGGTGGCGAGAACATCTATTCGACCGAGGTGGAGAACGCGCTCTACGAACACCCGGCCGTGCTCGAAGCGGCCGTCATCGGCATCCCGGACGCCCAGTGGGGCGAAGCCGTGCTCGCCGTGGTCGTCCCACGCGAAGGCACGTCACCGACCGAACACGAGATCATCGAGCATTGCCACACGCTCATCGCGGGCTATAAGTGCCCGAAGAGGGTCGTGTTCCAGGAGACGCCGCTGCCCAAGAGCGGCCCCGGCAAGATCCTGAAAACCGAACTCCGCAAGCCGTTCTGGGCGGACAGGGAGAAGCAGGTCAACTAATGGCACATGACCGCTGATCGGATGCACGCCGGCCGAGGGTTACCGGTGGGAATGGGCCGCGAACCGGACTCTCACGGACCCAGGTTCGCGGCCTCCAAATGGTTGAGGTGTCAGACGCGTTCGAGGACGGCGGCGATGCCCTGGCCGCCGCCGATGCACATGGTCTCCAGCGCGAACTGGCTGTTGCGGCGCTCCATTTCGTGGAGCAGCGTGGCCATGATGCGCGCACCGGTGGCGCCGACGGGGTGGCCGAGCGAGATGCCCGAGCCGTTGACGTTCATGCGGTCGAAGTCGGCTTCCTTGAAGCCCCATTCCCGCGTGACGGCGAGGACCTGGGCCGCGAAAGCCTCGTTGAGTTCGATGAGTTCCATGTCCGCCAGGGAGAGGCCGGCGCGCTCGAGGGCCTTCCTGGCGGCGGGCACCGGGCCGATGCCCATGTAGGCCGGGTGGACACCTGCGACGGCCCATGAGCGGAGCTTCGCCATCGGCTTGAGACCAAGTTCTGCGGCTCGCTCGGCCGTCGTGACGATGCAGGCGGCGGCGCCGTCGTTTTCGCCGCTGGCGTTGCCGGCGGTCACGGTGGATTCAGGGTCCTGGCGGCCGCGCACCGGGCGGAGCGAGGAGAGCGAATCCATCGTCGTGTCGCGGCGCGGATGCTCGTCCGTGCAGAGCAACGTGGTCACGCCCTTGCGGTCGACGACGGGCACGCCCACGAGTTCCTTTTCGAACTTGCCGGCATCCATGGCTGCGATCGCGCGCTGGTGGGAGCGGAGGGAGTATTCGTCCTGCTCCTGGCGCGGGATGCCGTACTGCTTGCGGAGGTTTTCTGCGGTTTCGATCATGCCGCCCTCGACCGGGTAGCGGGAGCTGCCGGGCGTCGTGCGGCCGCGATCCAGGCGGTCGATGAGGGCGATGGAGCCGCGGTTCGGGCCCCAGCGCACGGACGGGGCATAGAACTCGACCTGGCTCATGCTCTCGACGCCGCCGGCGATGACGGTGTCCGCCACACCCGTCTGGACTTCCATCGCAGCCAGGCAGATGGACTGAAGTCCCGAGCCACAGCGGCGGTCGATCTGGAAACCGGGCGTCTCGATCGGGAGGCCCGCTTTGAGCGCGGCCACGCGGCCGGTGGCGGGCGTCTCGGCACTCGGGTAGGAGTGGCCCATGATGCATTCATCGAAGGAGGCGGGGTCGACGCCGGTCCGCGCCAGGATCGCTTCGATGACGACCGAACCAAGCGTTTCGACGCTGACGTCGCGGAACTGGCCGCCGTAACGTCCAACGGCGGTACGGACGGGCGAACAGATGACTGCTTCTCTCATGGGGGACCTCCGGGGTGAATCGAAGCAGTGTAGTCCACGAGGAAGCAGGGAGGCCACCCGGGAGGTTGGATGGCCCCCACCCCTGCCCTCCCCCACCTCCGCTGCCTGCGGTGGGAGAGGGTGTGCGGCGAACGCCGTCGGCTGGGCGGCTCAGGCCGGCGGGATGTTCGCGTTGAGCCGGAACAGGTTCGATGGGTCGTATTTGGCCTTGATCTGCGCGAGCCGGGCGATGCTGGGCCCATAAGAGGCGCGTACGCGCTCCGGCGAATCGTCCCCGGCCAGGTGATTGAGGTACGTGCCTGCGGAGATAAGCGGCTCCACCTTCGACCAGACTTCGCGCGTCCAGGCGATGTGGGTGGGCGATTCGGCCGGGTCCGTCCACTGCGAGACGGCGTTCATGTCCCACTGCGCCTGCCGCATGCCGAACGCCGTGGAATCGGCCGGGACACGCGTGGCTTGCCCGTGCACGCGGATGAACAGGATCGCCGACATCGGAGAGGAGAAGCGCGAGCCCGCCTCGAGGACGACATCGATAAGGTCGTCGCTCAGGTCGGTGGCGAAGCCCGACTTCCAGTAGCGCTGGAGGCCGTGGACCGCGTTCGGCTCGTCGAGCAGCCCCTGCCGGGCGCTGTAGGTGATGGGCGCCACGGTGTCCATGATCGGCGTGCCGAAGCTGCGCGCGGGCTTGAGGACCTCGATGCCCTCTTCGATGGGGCCGTTGTAGCCCAGCACCATCGCGACAACGGGCGGGCCGCCCGGGGCGGTGAGCACCGCGGCGAACGCCCCGGCCTTATCCGGCAGGTTCGTCGAGAACTCGCGGTAGAACCTGAGGACATCCTTCCCGTGTTCCAGCAGGTGGATGACCATGCCGCCCAGCACCATCGGGCCAACGGGGTGAAGCTGGTATTCGAACGAAGTGACGATGCCGAAGTTGCCGCCGCCGCCGCGGACAGCCCAGAAGAGGTCCTGGTTTTCGGTGGCGCTGGCCCGGCGGACCTGCCCGTCGGCATTGACGATTTCGACCGAGAGGAGGTTGTCGACGGTGAGGCCGTGTTCGCCGTGGAGCCAGCCGATGCCTCCGCCAAGGGTGAGGCCGGCGATGCCCGTGTTGCTGACTGTGCCGCCGGTTGTGGCGAGGCCGTGGACCTGCGTTTCGCGGTCGAATTCGGCCCAGAGAACGCCGCCCTGGGCACGGGCGGTGCGGGCGACGGGGTCGACGAAGACGCCCTTCATCGGCGAGAGGTCGATGACGACGCCATCGTCGCAGGTGCCGTGGCCGGCCGCGTTGTGAGCACCGCCGCGGACCGCCACGAGCAGGTTGTTGCGGCGGACGAAGTTGACCGCGGCCTGCACGTCGGCGACGCCGGTGCAGCGTGCGATGAGGGCCGGGCGGCGGTCGATGTTGCCGTTCCAGACGCCGCGGCGTGCTTCGTACTCGGCGTCGCCGGGGAGGATGATGGGGCCGCGCATTTCGGCCTTGAGGGCGTCGATTTCAGCTTCCGGGAGAGTCATTGGGGCAGGCCTCGGGTGGGGATGAAGGAGAGCATACTCTCGTCGTTCGGGGCGTCACAGGACATCTTGTTCATCTCCTCGAAAATCCAAGTTCCCGTGCTAAGCTCCGGCACATCGCGAAATCGGAGAACGCCATGACCGAGGTCACTGTGCTCGAATCGTTCAGCCTTGGGCTGACCTGCGAAGTGATCGAACGATCGGAGACGCGGGCGGTGTGCCGGATGCCGTTCGCGGAGGGGATGCGGAGCGCGACGGGGGTGGTTCACGCCGGCGCAATTCTCTGGCTGGCCGACCTGACCGCGACATACCTGGCGATAGAGGGCACGAAGGTGGAGGACGACGGACGAGGCTTCCCGCTGCTGATCGACCTGCACGCGAGCATGCTCACGAACCGGGAGGGAGGCTACATCACGGCCGAATCGCGGGCGGTGCGGCGTGGGCGGCGGGTAACAGTCGTGCGTACACGCGTCTATGGGGAGGACGACAAGACGCTGGCCGAAGTCACGACGACGCACATCCCGTGGTGAAGGCGGGTGCCGATTCGGCTCAGGCGCCGGGTGAGAGCATTGCGCGGGTGAGGATTTCGAGTTCGGAGAAGCGCCCGGCGTCGCCTTCGGCCTGGTGCCACACGCCGATACCCAGCGCGGCCATCATGTGCACGCTCACGAGCATGCGCGCCGTCGTTTCGACCGGCACCGGGCGAAGCTGTCCGCGATGGATGCCCTCGCGGATGAGGCTGCAGAACGACTCGTGCACTTCCATCATCATGTGCTCATCGACGCGGCGGTCGCGGGCGGCGGAGAGGAAGGCGGCCTGGAGAATCGTGCGATTCTCCGTGATGTAATCGGCCATGTTGCGGAGGGCGGTGCAGATGCGGTCGACCGCGGGGGTATCGGCAGTGATGGCCGCGCGGTAGCGCTCGACAGCCTGCTCGGAGCCTTCCCGCAAGACCTCGCGGAGGATCTCCTCCTTGGAGGAGAAATAGCCGTAGACCGTGCCGACGCCGGTGCTCGCTGCCTCGGCGATCTGGACGATGGAGGTCTCTTCGAAGCCGTGGGCGTGGAACAGCTGGGCCGCGGCGCTCAGGATGGCCGCGCGGGTGCGCGCTTTGCGGCGCTGCAGGCGGCCGCCCGCGATGGGTGCTGGTGCGAGGTGGGTTGCCGAAGTCATTCGCGCCTATCGTATCATTCGGCGCCGTTTGGCAGCCTTGTCGTTCTTGGGCGCGCGGACGGCGCCTTCCTCGCGGTTGGTTCGCAGCTGGGAGACGGAAGGCGTCGAGGACTGCCCGAGGACAGGGGCGGCGGCGGGCGTCGGGGCGGGCGCGGGAGCGGCGCCGTCGGTGCCGGTGGCCGCTGTCGCTTGCGTCGCGGACGGCTGGGCGTTCGTGACCCGCACCTTGAACACAGTCCGCGCCACCTGGCGGCGGATGTTGTCCTGGAGCTGCTGGAACATGTCGTAGCCTTCGCGCTTGAACGCGACGAGCGGGTCGATCTGCGCATAGGCCTGGAGGCCGATGCTCTGGCGCAGCTCCTCGATGGCCGTCAGGTGTTCGCGCCAATGGGAATCGATCGACTCGATCAGGAGCCACTTCTCCACCTGGCGCATGTTCTCTTCGCCGATGAGCTCTTCGATTTTCTCGTAGCGGTCTTCCGCGCGGTCCAGGATCTCGTCTGTCCGCTCTTCGCGCAGGTCGAGCAGTTCTTCGGTGGAGGGAACGTCTTCGGGGAGCAGGATCTCGAGGAGCTCGTTGTGGAGCACGTCGAGGGAATCCGGGTCGTCGTTCGCCTGGCAGACCTTTTCGATTTCGGCAACCAGGAGACCGAGGACATTGGCGCGGGTGTCGGCGCCCTCGAGCACCTTCTGGCGTTCGCCATAGATGACGGTGCGGTGCTCGTTGATGACATCGTCGAAATCGACGAGGCGCTTGCGAATGTCGAAGTTGTGGCCCTCGACCTTCTGCTGTGCCTGTTCGATGGCCCGCGTGATCATGCGCGATTCGAGGGGCATGTCGTCGGTCATGCCCATCTTTTGCATCATGCCCGGCACCCAATCCGGGGCGAAGCGCTTCATGATGTCGTCGCCAAAGCTGACGAAGAAGCGGCTGGAGCCGGGGTCGCCCTGGCGGCCGGCGCGCCCGCGGAGCTGGTTGTCGATGCGGCGCGATTCGTGGCGCTCGGTGCCGATCACGTGGAGTCCGCCGGCATCCGCCACACCCGGCCCAAGTTTGATGTCGGTGCCGCGGCCCGCCATGTTGGTGGCGATGGTGACAGCACCGGGCTCGCCCGCGCGTTCGACGATGTGCGCTTCCCGTTCGTGCTGCTTGGCGTTCAGGACTTCGTGCTGGATGCCTTTGCGGAGCAGCAGATTGGCCAGGTATTCGGACTTTTCGATGGAGGTCGTGCCGACGAGCACGGGCCGGCCAGCCTCGTGCATCTTCACGATTTCGCCCACGACGGCGTTGAACTTCGCCTTCTCGTTGATATAGACGACGTCGGATTCGTCCACGCGGATCATGGGCTTGTTCGTGGGGATGACGACGACATCGAGTTCGTAGATTTTGGCGAACTCTTCGGCTTCGGTTTCCGCCGTA
>CAYYSD010000147.1:0-7447 GCA_964474285.1 uncultured Anaerolineaceae bacterium
CCCAGAACACAGCGGATACCAACAGCGGCCGCGCCTTCACCGCGATGCTCCGCCGCTATCAGTCCTGGCAGGCGGTTGCCGCAGCGCCGGCCGAAGAGCTCATCGACGCGATCCGCTTCGGGGGTCTCGCGCAGCAGAAGGCCCCGCGCATCCAGGCCATCCTCCGGGCCGTCTTCGAACGCTCCCCGGAGGGTGACCTTTCCCACCTCTCCGAACTGCCGGTCGACGAGGCTCGGGCCTGGCTTCGCGGGCTGCCCGGCGTGGGCCCGAAGACGGCCGCATGCGTGCTCCTCTTTTCGCTCGGCCTCCCTGCGCTGCCTGTCGATACCCACGTTGAACGCGTAGCCAAGCGCCTTGGCCTCATCCCCGTGAAGGCCACCGCGGAGCAGGCTCACACCCTCCTGGAAGCGCTCGTGGAACCGGCCGAGTACTACCGCTTCCACATGCTCCTCATCAAACACGGACGCCGGACTTGCGCCGCCCGGCGTCCACTTTGCGACCGCTGCCCTCTGGCCGCCTCCTGTCCTTCGAGCCTCGTCCCTGCGTTCTGAGGTTCGCCACGGTCCTGTAACGCCGCGTGGCGCCCCCGTTTCGCGGCGGCAACCAGGCTCCCCGTACGCTGTCTGCAAGTCGCCGAGCCCGGTTGGGTGACGGCGAAAGGCCACGCTCGTGGCCGCCCCGGGCGTCGGAACCCCGACCCGGCGCCCGGGGCGTTCCTCGCCCGAAAGCCAACCAGTGAACGGGCGATACTGCGGCCGACGTCTCCAACCGGAGCGCGGCCGCAGCCGTGTTTGCGAGGCTCTAGAGTGCGTCGAAGTCCGCTTCGAAGTCCCCGCCGGTGGACCGCCGCGAAAGGAAGCGCCCGGCGACCGAAAGGCCGGCGCCCATGAGGGCGATTCCCAGTGCGACCGCGGTCACGATCAGATAATTGCGAAGCGGG
The DNA here is from genome assembly GCA_964474285.1 of uncultured Anaerolineaceae bacterium. Lineage (GTDB taxonomy): Bacteria > Chloroflexota > Dehalococcoidia > Tepidiformales > Tepidiformaceae > JACRBT01. The sequence continues at coordinate 941 of CAYYSD010000147.1, forward strand.
ACGTTGATCGATGCTTCGACAAGGGCGCGCACTTCTTCCACGAACGGGTCGTCGCCGCCCGCCCTCTGCGCGATCAACATGGCCAGGTACGAAAGCCCGAGACCGGGCGCGGCGCCCAAAAACACCGCGATGCCCAGCATCTTGAAGCGTGTGTATCCGGCGTTCTGGACAACAACCACCAGGGCGGACAGCCCGGCGATGACGGTGCACAGCATCGCCGCCGTGCCCGCGCGATCGTGCGTCCGCGGATTGAGCACGCTCACGAGCGCGTCGAGCATGCCCTGTGGCGAAAAGAGCCCGATGTCCTGCCGTCCTGTCGAATCGAACGCAGACAGGCCCTCACGGTAGACGAGTGCGGTCGAGCGAGCGAGCAACAGTTCGGCGAGCTCCTCGTTCGAGCTGGACGTCGCTTCCTCCCGCGTCACCACGACCTTCACCGGGTATCCCGGCACGGACAGCACGGCGCTATCGGTTGTCTCCGCGAAGCGTCGAAACGACTCACCTTCGCTCTGCACCACCATGTCCCCTTCGGTAGCGGCCGCGATGCCATCGCGCAGGAGACGGCTCGCCTGTTCTGGCCCCGTCAGCTGGTACAGGCTCAACGTCGCGATGAGCAGGAACGTGGACACGGTGAGGATGGCGGCGACCACCGTGCGGCTGCCCCGGCCCGTCTCCACCGCCACGCGGCGTTGGATCTCACCGCGAACATCGTCGTCTTCGGCGTAGCGCTGGTAGCGCCGTGGACGTTGCATGATAGCTATTCGATGCGGACCACAATCGTGCCCGCGATCCGGTCGTGAAGCGTGCGTCGGCGCGCATCGAAGGCCGCCCAGAGCAGTCCGGCCGCTACCAGCAGACACGCGAATCCGATCGAAACACCCGCGATGACCGGCGAACTCTTGAATGTATATGCCGCGATGACGCCCGCTCCAAGGAAGACGACGTAGATGAGCAGGCCAACCACGCGCGCCATCGAGCCAAGCACGCCCAGCGGGTGCCCATCGCTGCGTATCACCATGAGCTGCATGACCGACTTACCGATAGTCTGGCCTTTCCACGAAAGCGAAATGAAGAAGTACAACAGCCATGCCGGCGCGATTGAGCCTGCGCAGGCCCAGAAGATCGTGATCGACGTCTCCGAGGGGTCCACCCGTTCGAAGTCCGATGAAATCAGGATGACCAGTGACCCCGCGAGGATGAGCAGGGCCGCGATGATGAGCAGCACCAGCACATCGAGTGCCGTCGCGGCCACCCGGGCCTCGAACGACGCGTAGCGGATACGCGTCGCCGCGCGGCGGGAACGCGGGGCAGTGTTTCCAGCAACGGTGCCGACGGCCATCGCCGGATTGTATCGCATCGACAGTAAGCGCCCAGCAAGCGCCGCTCCCTCGGCCCGCCTTCCCGCGCCCCTTTCCAGCCCCTTGGTGGCGCCCCCGCTATCCTGATCGGGTGTTGGGCATCCAGTCCCGTCCCGCTCCCGTCGTGGAATTCAGCCCCTGGCGCCCATCCAGCTGGACGCTTATGGGTATCGCAGCACTCATCGCCGGCATCACCATTGGCGTCAGTGTGACCGTCTTCGAACCGCCCTTCTTGCCTGCCCGCGGCGCGGCCGCCGGCTACGAGTACCACCTCTGGCGGTGGGAAGCCGACACGCTCACGAGCAACGACGTCGCCCGTCTCGGAATCGGGCACCGCGCGGACCTGGAGTCCAGCGCCGAAGCCGTTCGCCGGTACTTCAAGCTCACGAGCCAGCTGCGCGCCGCCGAAGCCTCCGCCAACCCGGACCTCGCGCTTGTCGAGGCCCTTGCGAGTGAGCGCGCCACCTACGAGAACGACGTCGAGCGGCTCATCGAAAGCTACGTGGAGGAGGCGATTGGGAAGGCCAACCTGCGCGAACGCCTCCCCCTGTTCAACAGCGTGAGCGTCACCTGGCCGCCCGTCGACCTGGAACTCACGAGCCCCCCACAGCTCCTTGTGCGGTCGCCCCGCGATCATATCGAACGGGCCGGCGACACCCTCCTCCGCACCGACCTCACCCTCCGCCAGATCCAGGAGATCGAGCGCAAGGCAGATTCCGAGGATGAAGTCAGCGTCGTCCTGGCCATCGGCGGCCTCGCCGCCTACCCGGCCATCGTGCGCGACGATCGCACCTACGATTCGCTCCTCAACACGGCCTCCCACGAATGGGTCCACCACTACCTGGCCTTCTATCCGCTGGGCAAGCAGTGGGGCAAGGGCGGCGATGCCGAGACCCTGAACGAGACCACGGCAAACATCGCCGGGCGCGAACTGGCCGCGCTCATCCGCGCGGCGCACCCGCTCCCCCTCCCGGAGAACGAGGACGGCCGCGCCCCCGCCTCGGCCGCGCCCACCGTCGATTTCAACAAGGTGATGCGGCAGCTCCGACTCGACGTGGATGCCCTCCTCGCCTCAGGCAAGGTCGAAGAGGCGGAGCGGCTGATGGAGACCCAGCGCCAGTTCCTCGAAGACAACGGCATCTCGATCCGCAAGATCAACCAGGCCTACTTCGCGTTCAACGGCACCTACGGCGATAGCCCGTCCTCATCGAGCCCCGTCGGCCCGCGCGCGGAACGCGTCTGGGAGCTCACGAAGAACGTCGGGCTCTTCCTGAAAGTGATGCGCGAAGTCGAAACGCTTCCGGACCTGGAGCGAGCCATCCTCGAACTTGAGGGCCAGAAGCATCCCTGAGCATGTTGCAGGCGTCACAGGGTGTCGCCTACGCTCTGGCGATGGCCCACTTGCCTCGCGCGTGCATCGTCATGCCCATCGACGAACAGACGCTTGCCCTCCTCCGTGAAGGCTGCGACCCCATCGTCCTCACGCCGCCCTTCGACCGCGCGACGCTTCTTCGCGAAATTGCCACCGCGGAAGGCTTTCTCGGTCCGGCGCCGTTCCCGATCGATGCCGAGTTGCTCGATGCCGCGCCCGGCCTCCGCGTCATCTCCAACTTCGGGGTCGGCTTCAACAATGTGGATCTGCCCGATGTCACTCGTCGCGGCATCGCGGTCTGCAACACGCCGGGCGTGCTGAGCGCTGCCGTCGCGGACCTCACCCTGCTCATGATCCTCGCTGCATCGAGGCACTTCTGCGCCAACGCCGGCTACGTCGCGAGCGGAGGCTGGGCACGCGGCGAGACTCCGCCGCCGCTCGGCTGGGATGTCACCGGGCGGACGCTCGGCATCATCGGCTTCGGCCGCATCGGGCGGGAGGTGGCCACGCGCGCCGAAGCCTTCGGCATGCAGTGCATCCACCACGACGTCGAGCAGGCCCGGACGCCCAAGCGTATTCCGCCGGTCTCGCTCGATGAGCTCCTCGCCCGTTCCGACATCGTCACGCTCCACGTGAACCTGACGGCGGAAACGCACCACCTCATCTCCCGGCGGGAGCTGGCGCTGATGAAGCCGTCCGCCTGGCTCGTGAATACGTCCCGGGGGCCGGTCGTCGACCAGCCGGCGCTGCTGGAGACGCTTCGCGGCGGCGGCATCGCGGGGGCAGCGCTCGACGTGCTGGAAGTCGAACCACCGCCTCTCAGCGAGGAGCTGGTCACGCTCCCGAACGTCATCGCGCTGCCTCACATCGGCTCGGCCACCGTCGAAACGCGCGCGGCCATGCTCGAGCTCTCGGTGCGCAACCTTCTCGCAGTGCTGGGCGGACAGCGCCCGCCCAGCTGCGTGAATCCCGAAGCGCTGAGGCTCTAGTAGCTCAGGCGGCCTGCTGTTCGGTCGTCATCGCGGCGACCATCGCCTCGAGTTCGGCCTGGCCGGGGAGTGTCACCGGTGGCGCCGAGGGCAGTTCGCTCAGCATCTGGTAGGCGGCCTGGATGCGCGGCCCATCGACGATCGGCGCGTGGCCGCTGGCGATGGCCTTCACGCCGAGGTTGGCGACGCGCTTGATGGTGGCGTCGAACTTCTTCGGGTCCACGATGCCGCTCCATGGCGCCACCATGCCCTGTACCTGGGCGAAGCCTTCGCGCCAGAACTGGGGATCGAGGTCCGCGACGTTTTCCGTGGCTTCGAGCACCAGGGCGGCGAAGCAATCGGCGGCCCAATAGACGCCCGTCTTCGAATCGAACAGGCCGCGCGTGGTGGGGGCGTCGTAGATCGGGGGGCGGATGGCGGCGAAGGTACGGTCGCCGGCTTCGAACGAATCGCCGTCGTTGACCCAGCGCATGCGGTTGAGGGGAAGGGCGATATCGCCCGAAAGGCGCTCGACGGTGAACCAGTTCGTGACAAGGGTGGCGTTTTCGCAGATTTCGAGCATCTGGCGGAGGTTGCCGGTGTGATCGGCGTCATCGTGGGAGAGGAAGATCCACTTCACGTCTTTGGGCTCGACGATCGAGAAGACGTCGGCCATCCACTGCTTGCGGTTCGAGGTCATGCCCGTATCGACGATAACCGGTTCGCGGCCGTTGATGACCATGCTGTTGACATAGATAGAGACCGGCGCCTCGCCTTCGCCGAGCAGCTGGCGAATGAGGTAGGTGTCTTCGGCGACCTTGAGGGGCTTGTGGTGGAAGTGGGGTGCGATAGGGTCCATGGCGTTACTCCTGGTGTGACAACCCTCGGGGGGACAACCCCATTTTGGTGATGCCAACCGCCGCTCCCATCGGCCGAAGGTGGCGGCGAAACGGCCTGCTTTGGAGTGCGCCCAATCTCCATCGCACGGGGGATGCCGCGCGCCCGGCGGTCTGAACGCCTCTGGCTGCGCGCCCGGCGGTGACTGATCGCCGCGAGCCGGTATACTCGGGCGCTGTCCCGTGGGACCGAGGAGGCATGTGATGCGAGAGAACGCGTTGAAGGCGAAGTGGCGGGCAGGCGAAACGGCGTATGGCTGCTGGCTGGCCATTCCCAGTTCCTTCTCCGCCGAGGTGATGGCCCACCAGGGCTATGACTACGTCTGCATCGACATGCAGCACGGGCTCATCGACTACCAGGTGGCCGTGACGATGCTGCAGGCGATCAGCACGACGGCGGCCACGCCCATCGTGCGGGTGCCGTGGAACGAGCCGGGCATTATCGGCAAGATGCTCGACGCGGGGGCGATGGGCATCGTCATCCCGATGGTGAACAGCCCCGAGGAGGCCAAGGCGGCGGTCTCCTATTGCCGCTACTTCCCGGACGGTGCGCGGAGCTACGGGCCGGCCCGGGCCACGTACTACGCCGGGTCCGACTACTACGCGGGGGCAAACCGCGAGATCGCCTGCATCCCGATGGTGGAGACGAAGCAGGCCGTGGAGCGGCTGGAGGAGATCCTCGCGGTGCCGGGCATCGACGCGGTGTATGTGGGGCCGGCGGACCTGAGCATCACGCTCGGGCTGGCGCCGCGGATGGACAACGAGGGCGACTTCGAGGCGGCGCGCCTGCGCATCGCGAGTGTGTGCAAGAGCCGCGGTGTGGCGCCGGGCATCCACGCGAACGCGCAGCTGGCGGCGAAGCACGCGGCGGCGGGATACCAGATGGTGACCATCAGCGGGGACGCCGGGGCCATGGCGACGGCGGCAGCGGCGGATGTGAAGCTGGCGAAGGGCTCCGGGGGCAACCTGCCGGCGCCCCGGTAACCCCCACCCCCTGCCCCTCCCCCACTGCGTATCTTGCGGGAGAGGGGTGTGATGCGTGCCCCCACCCCCGGCCCCTTCCCCCGCTGCGTGCCTTGCGGGAGAGGGGTGTGACCGATACTGCGAACCGGGGAATCAGGCTGGAGTGAGCCGGCCCTCAGCGGGAGCGAGTTCCGCCGGGTGTGACCACGAAGAACATGCCTGCGAGTTCCGAACCGTGGTCTGGGATGAACTGCGACACGAGGCCGGCTTTGAGGCTGTTCGAGATACCTTCGAGACGAAGCAGGCAAACCCCAGCAGTCGCCTGGCCGGCCCGGAAGACGAGTTCTCCGAAGTCCGTGTCGATCGTTAGCAGAGGAGCGGCGGCATCCGCGGAGCGGTCGAGGAGGCTCACGTCCGAGATCCCGGGTGCACTGCGAGTGATCCATTCGACCGAATGGCCGTCGGCGATGAGCCGCTCGACGACCTGCCGGGGAACACATTCGTCCGCGATGAGGTTCAACTTGCCGCGCTGAGGCGTCCTGCCACCGAATCGGCTGCGTAGGCAAGGGCCGCGAGGATGCCTTCTCGCGTGAGATTCGGGTAGCTATCGAGGAGTTGTTCGATGGATTCCCCGGCGGCCAGCGCTTCGAGGATGAGCTGGACGGTGATGCGTGTTCCTTCGACGACGGGCTTTCCCAGCATGACCGCGGGGTCTGTGACGATGAGCCTTGGCATATGCGAATCATATCCGATCGGTCGGGCCCGCAAGAACGCGTGGGCGAGCAGGACGATGGCATGCAGCCCTGTCGGGTGGGCGACGGTGGATGACGCGGGGTGTGCGGGCTGCGGGGGTTTCGAGACGGTGACGGGGGCGGGGTTGGCGGGGCGGGGGAGAACCTTCCAAATCGCTGTAATCCTGGCGCGAATGCAAAAACAGGGCCTTCAAGGCA
>CAYYSD010000148.1:0-5776 GCA_964474285.1 uncultured Anaerolineaceae bacterium
CCAGGGAACGACCTGGCGGTGGCGGCGCGGTCGGGGTGGGCATCGATCAACGGTGAAGCTTCGCGCGAGCCGCTGAAGCCGAGTGGCTGGCAACCGTCGTTCTGCGCGGGTGTCGCGGGGTATGCGGCGGTGATGGCGGCGCTGCACCAGCGAGAGCTAACCGGCGCTGGCCAGGAAGTCGACATCGCCGAACTGGACGTGATGGTTGGCGCGTTCGCGCCGGCGTTGCTGCGCGGTCAATACACCGGTGACCCGGGCGGGAGGAAGAAGGACGCCGACCTGACGGCCGGTCCGGTGCCGGTGAAGGACGGGCACTTCGCGCTCACCATCAGCCGGGCACACTTCTGGCGCGATGCCATGACCGTGCTCGAGTTGCCCGACCTGGCGGAGGATCGCCGTTTCGACGCCAGCTGGTATCGCCAGCAGCATAAAGAAGAGTACGTCGGCCGCGTCCAGGAGAAGATGGCGCAGTGGACGAAGAAAGCCCTGTTCGAGGAGCTCGCCGCTCGCAGAGTGGTGGCGGGGCCCGTGCTGGATATGGGCGAACTCGTCGCGAACGAGCACCTCAACGAGCGCGGCTTCTGGGTGAAGCCGGGTAATGACGAGACCGTCTTCCCTGGCGCACCGTTCAAGCTTTCCGCCACGCCCTGGCGAATGGAGCACGGCGTCCCGATGCCGGCGCATGACGCGAGGGCAATTGAGAACTGGCTCCAGGCGCCTCCCGCGCGGCCGGAAGCCGGGACACAGGGCTGGAGCGGCGGCCCGCTCAACGGGATCCGCGCGATTGTGCTGACACAGGCCTGGGCGGGGACCTACTGCACCGCCCTCCTCGGCCTCCTGGGTGCGGAAGTGATCCAGATCGAGGTGCGCAAGCGTCCCGATTCGTGGCGCGGCGCGTATGACGGGCCGATCCCGGCGGCGCTCCAGGACGTTCCCACGGCGGAGCACCCGTGGAACACGAACTTCCTCTACAACTCTGTCAATGTGAACAAGCGTTGCATCACCCTCGACCTCCAGACGAAGGAGGGCGTGGCGGTGTTCAGGCGGCTGCTGCCCTTCGCGGACATCGTCGCGGAGAACTTCTCGCCGCGTGTGTTGGGGAACCTCGGGATCAGCTACGAAGCAATGCGCGAGATCAAGCCGGACGTGATTCTCTGCAGCCTTTCGGCCTATGGGCACGACGGCCCCTGGGCGAACATCCCGGGCATCGGCGGCACCATCGAGCCAACCTCAGGGATGTCGGCATTGCTCGGCTATGAGGGCGGGCCGCCGCTGAACTCCGGCCAGATGTACCCCGATGCGGTGGCCGGCATCAACGGCTGCGCGGGTATTCTCACGGCGCTTCGCCACCGTGACCGGACAGGCGAGGGACAGTATGTCGACCTCTCGATGCAGGAGTCGAACCTGTCGTTCGTAGGCGAGGCGGCAATTGAGTATGTGATGACGGGCAAGCAACGGCCGCGGATGGGCAACAGCCACCCGGACTTCGCACCACACGGCATCTTCCCTTGCGCAGGGACGGAACAGTGGGTCGCACTGGCGTGCGAAACGGAAGCACAGTGGACGGCGTTCTGCCGGGTCTCGGGTCACGAAGCCTGGGCGACGGACCCGAAATTCGCGAGCCGCGCCGCGCGCAAGGCGAACGAGGCGGAGCTCAACGCCGCCATCGACGCCTGGACGCGCGAACTCCAGCGGGATTCGCTCGTAGAACGCCTGAGCAAGGCGGGAGTCATCGCAGCGCCGGTTCTGGATGCCCACGAGGTCGCCCGGGACAGGGGCCTGCGCGAACGCGGGACCGTCGAAGAAGTGACGCATCCGGAAACGGGGACATGGCCGCAGGCTGGCGCCCCGTTCCACTTTTCGGCGGCGGCCGCCGGCATACGGCGGCCCGCGCCACGCCTTGGGGAGCACAGCGCTGAAGTGCTGCGCGAACTGCTGAACATGCCTGAGTCCGAGATCGAGGCGCTCATTGCGAGCGGGGTCTCGGGCCTTGGCCCGCCCGATGGGGAGGTGGCGAAATGACCGAATACCAGAACGTTCGTTACGAACAGGAGGGCCGCGTCGCGCGCCTCATCCTGAATCGGCCGGAATACCGGAACGCACAGAGCCGGCAGCTGATTGAGGAGCTCGACGACGCGTTTGCTCGAGCGGCCGAAGACCGCAGCGTTGGCGCCATCGTGCTCATGGGCGCGGGCGACCATTTCTCCGCCGGGCATGACCTGGGGTCACCGCAGGCAGTCGCCGACCGCGAAGCGCGGCCGGACGAAGAAGGCCTGCGCGGCAAGTACAAGCGCTCCTTCGATATGAACATCGACCCGACGATGCGCTGGCGGAACGTGCCGAAGCCGACGATCGCGGCAATCCAGGGCTACTGCATCTTCGCCGGTTGGATGATCTCGTCGGCGTGCGACGTGATCTTCGCGGCGGACAATGCGATGTTCCTGCCGACGAACTTCCAGTATTTTTCCGTGCCGTGGGACCTCCATCATCGCCACGCCAAAGCGATCCTCTTCGAAAGCCGGTTCGTTGGCGCCGAGGAGGCAAAGGAGCTTGGTTACGTGTGGCGCGTGGTGCCGAAGGAGAGGCTGGACGAGGAGGTGATGGCCTATGCGGCGCGTGTCGCCGAGAACGACCCCTTCCAGCTGCGCATGATCAAGCTGGCCATCAACCAGGTGCAGGACTCCCAGGGCTTCACGCAGCACATTTACGGCGCCCACGCGTTGCACATGCTTTCGTCGACAGGCGAAGCGGACCCTGGCTATGCGCTGAAGAAGCCCGCGGGCAAGCGCCGGCCTATGGTGCAGCGAGCCATGGAGAATTTCGAACTCAACGAGGCGGCCCGCAAAGCCGCAGAATAGGCCGCGGCGCGCACCGCGCGCCCGCCCCGGAGGACCGTACCCATGGACTGGAAAGACTCGCCAGAACAGGCGGCATTCCGCGAGGAAGTCCGCGCGATCATCGAAGCGAAGTTGCCCGAGCGATACAAAGCCGCTGCGGCGACCGCCGGAGGCCCGGGCGAACGCGCCTGGGAATTCGATCGCAAGTCGCCCGACCCGGTTGCGCGCAAGGCGGCCACCGACTGGCACGCGGCCCTCGCCGAGCGCGGCTGGGTGGCGCCCCACTGGCCGAAGGAGTTCGGCGGCGCAAGCCTTTCACCGATGGAGCAGTTTGTCCTGAACCAGGAGCTGGCCAAGGCGGGCGCCCCCTCCGTCGGCGGTTCGGGCGTGTCGTTGCTGGGGCCCACGCTCATCGTTCATGGAACGGAGGCGCAGCGCGCGAAGTACCTGCCGCCCATCCTCGCGGGCGAGACGGTCTGGGCCCAGGGGTATTCGGAACCCGGCTCCGGGTCGGACCTCGCTTCGCTCCAGACCCGGGCGGTCCGCGACGGGGACGAGTTCGTCATCAATGGGCAGAAGATCTGGACCTCGGGCGCCCACACGGCCGATTCGATCTTCGCCCTGGTCCGCACAGACCCGGAGGCGCCCAAGCACCGGGGCATCTCGTTCGTCCTGATCGACGACATCAAGACGCCGGGCATCACGGTGCGGCCGCTCGTCGATATGGGCGGGCGGCACTATTTCAACGAGGTCTTCTTCGAGGATGTTCGCATCCCGGCTTCGAACCTGGTGGGCGAACTGAACCGGGGCTGGTACGTGGGCATGACGTTGCTCGACTTCGAACGGTCGAACATTGGCGGGGCGACGAGCGCGCGGCGCAGCCTGGCCCGGCTCATCGACGACATTCGGGCGGACCCTGAACTGCGCGCCCGCGTGAATGCGTCGCCCGTGCGCGACGAACTGGCGCAGAGGTACATCGAAACCGAGGTGATGTTCCAGTTTTCGATGCGGATCATTTCGATGCAGAACGCCGGACAAATACCGAACGACGAGGCCTCGACGGCCAAGCTCTATGCCTCCGAGCTCGGGCAGCGCCTCACGCAGACGGGCATGCGCGCGATGGGTCTTCGTGGCGCCCTGATGGATTCCGGCGACGAAAAGTCCTACGCCCGCTCCTACATCGGCGCAGTGCCGGCGACAATCCGGGGTGGCACGTCTGAAGTCCAGCGCAATGTCATCGCGACACGCGGGCTCGGGTTGCCACGAGGATGAGCCAGGGCCCGCTGGCAGGCATCCGTGTCCTCGAGTTCACGCAGATCGTCGCGGGACCGTTCGGTGGGATGCTGCTGGCGGATCTCGGGGCGGATGTGATCAAAGTCGAACCGCACGAGGGCGAAGGGCGCCGCAACAGCGGCGCGGTGGTGCCCAACGAAGGCAAGTACTTCCAGTCGCTCAACCGTGGGAAGCGCAGCCTGACGGTCGACATCGCGCAGCCGGCAGGTCAGGCCCTTATCCACCGGATCGTCTCGCAGTTCGATGTCTTCCTCGCGAATTACCGCGCGGGCGTTCCGGCGAAGCTGGGCATCGACTACGCGACGCTTTCGGCCATCAATCCGCGGCTGGTCTACGTGAACATCACGGGGTTCGGCGATGTCGGGCCGCACGCGACGAGGGGCGGGTCGGATATTGTGGCGCAGGCGTATAGCGGCGTGATGGCGGCGGAAGCGAAGACCGACGACTTCGGAGCACCGGCATCCATCAACGCTTCGACGTTCATCGATCGTTCTTCCGGGCTGGCAGCGGCGATGGGCATCTGCGCGGCGCTGTTCGAACGGGAGAAAAGCGGCAAGGGCCAGGAGCTGCGCGTTTCGTTGCTTCAGACGGCGTTGGAGCTGCTGGGTGACAAGGTGATGCGCGAGCCTGTGCACGATGTGACCCTTCGCGACCCGCTCCTCAACCAGCTCGTGGCGAAGCGAACGTCCGGGGCGCGCTACGACGAGATCGTGGCCATCCGAAAGCAGCAGGGGCCACGATTCGCGGCACACCGTCTGTTCTACGGGGGTTATCACACGGGCGAAGGGGCACTGGTGCTGGGGGCCCTCACGCTGGCGAACCGCAACGCCATCCGCAAAATCATGGAGATGGACGACCTCACCGACAGCCCTGACTTCGACGCGGCGGACCCGGAGAACCGGGCTCGCATCGAGCTGTGGCGGCAGGAGATGCAGGACCGGTTCCTGACAAAGCCCGCGGCCGCGTGGGTCGACGCGTTCCTGGCGGCGGGGGTGCCGGCGAGCGTGGTGAACTTCGCCGAAGAGATGGCCGACGACCCGCAGGTGATTGCGGCGGGAATGATGACCGAGCTCGTGCACGAGATTACGGGTCCGCAACGCATCGTTTCGCCGGTGGTGAAGATGTCGCGGACACCGACGGCCGCGCAACGGGCGGCGCCACCGCTCGCGTTCCATTCGCGGGAGGTGCTCCTGGAGGCGGGCTTGACCGAGGACGAGATCCAGCACCTGCTCGCGGAGCGGGTCATCTCGCAGTCGTGATGGGCTACTTGCCGAGGATGACGGTTCCTTCGGAATAGCCTGGTTCGAGCAGCATCGACGCAGGAGTGGTGCGTGCGAGCATTTCGCGGATAGGCGTGATGTCGGTGCCGCCGTCACGGGTCGAGGGCGGCATCCAGTTGTCGTGGTGGCCAAGGATGATGCTGCGGGGCTGGAGCAACTGGGCTTCGAGGCTGACGAACTGCGCGAGGGTGCCCTGGATGGGCTCGCCGTCGATGTTGCCTCTCCCGGCGGCCGCGAGGATCGCGACCGTGGGACGCAGATCACGAAGTACGCCGGTCCAGCAGCCGGACGTGTCCTGGTAGAAGATCGAGCCGATCGGTGTTTCGATCAGGTAGAGGGGACGATAGAGATCCTTCATGATAGCGA